>JBJFGN010000018.1:0-73965 GCA_051892775.1 Methanobrevibacter sp.
ATATTATTATAGGAATATTTTTGAAATTTTTCTATTTTTACTAATTTTATAATAACATTTATTAATGTTAATTTAAAAATAAATAATTATTCTATCTAATTGTTATGTGTAAATTTTATTATTTTATAATTTTACTCAAACTTATATAGCTAGGATATAGCTATTTATCATTTATTTCAAAAAATTATTTTGATAGAAATTATTAATCGGAGGATTATTTATGGTTCGTGCTTATACAAGAAGAGATTATATTAGAAAAATACCTAATTCAAGAATTGTACAATTTGATATGGGTAATTTAAGTGGGGATTTCCCTATTAAAGTAAGTTTAGTTTCAAAAGAAAATGTTGAGATTACTCACAATTCTTTAGAAGCAGCTAGGATTGCATCTAACAGATTAATGCAATTAAAAGCAGGTAGATTCGGTTACCATTTGAAAGTTAGACCATATCCACATCAAATTGTAAGAGAAAATCCTATGGCAACTGGTGCAGGTGCAGATAGGGTACAAAGTGGTATGAGGAATGCTTTTGGTAAAGCTGTAAGTGTATCTGCTATTGTTAAACGTGGTCAAAGATTAATCACTATTGACTGTAATAAAGCAAACTTCAATGATGCTAAATTAGCATTAAAAAGAGCATCAATGAAATTGCCTACCACTACTAGAATTGTTGTAGATAAAGGTCAAGAGTTAGTTTTATAATTTTATTGTAAATTCTTAATTGTATATTCAGAGTGTAAAAAATTGTATTATTTTGGTAATTTTACAATATTTTAAGCATTTGGTTTAGATGTGATTATAAAGTTTTTACAATCTCCTTTTAAACTTATACACTAATATTGTACTATTTAAATAATTTTACAATATTTTAAACTTCTTGAATATTTTAAATATTATTTTCATGAAATAATTATTTTAAAAAATGAGGGAAAAAGTATGTATGTAGCAAAATTTGAGAAAATAAGTAAAGATGATATTGATATTGCTGGAGGTAAAGGAGCTAATTTAGGTGAATTAACTCAAGCAGGTATTCCTGTTCCACCAGGATTTGTTATAACATCTAAAACTTATGAAAAATTTATGAATGACACTGAAATTAATACAACTATTATGGATATACTTGAAAATACTGATGTCAATGATACTAAAGCTCTTCAAAAAGCTGCTGAAAAAATTAAAGATATCATTGTTAAAACACCAATGCCTCAAGACATTAAAACTTTAATTATTGAAGCTTATAATCAGCTTTCAGAAAGTGTTGGTGAAGAAGCTGCTGATGTGGCTGTAAGATCTTCTGCTACTGCTGAAGATTTACCTGATGCTTCTTTTGCAGGTCAACAGGATACTTATTTACATGTTAAAGGTGTAGATGAAGTAGTTAAATATGTTCAAAAAGTATGGGCTTCTTTATTTGAAGCAAGAGCTATTTTTTACAGAGAAGAAAACAATTTTGATCATGATAAAGTATTTATTGCAGTTTGTGTTCAACAAATGGCTCAAGCAGATAAAGCAGGTGTTATGTTTACAGTAAATCCTTCAACTGGTGAAGATGTTGCTATGATTGAATCTTCATGGGGACTTGGTGAAGCTGTTGTATCTGGTGATGTTACTCCTGATCATTATGATGTAGATAAAAAAACTGGAAAACTTGTTAATATTACAGTTAGTGATAAAAAATACATGTATGTTAATGATGAAGAAGGTACTAGTATAAGAGTAAAAGTTCCTGAAGAAAAACGTAATGAAAGAGTATTATCTGATAAAGATTTAGAAAATCTTGTTGCAATGGGTAAAAGGATTGAAGAACATTATAAATCTCCTATGGATACTGAATGGGCTATTGAAAAAGGAAAACTTTATTTATTACAATCTCGTCCTATCACTACATTAAATGATAGTGAAACTTCTGGTTCTGAAGAAGTTACTACTGACCTTAATGTTATTATTAAAGGATTAGGTGCAAGTCCGGGTATTGTTGCTGGACCAGTTAAAATTATAAAAGACATTGAAGAATTAGATAAAATCCAAAATGGAGATATTATGGTTACTACAATGACCACTCCTGATATGGTTCCAGCTATGAAAAAATCATCTGGTATTATTACTGATGAAGGTGGAGTAACTTGTCACGCATCTATTATTTCAAGGGAATTAGGTATTCCTTGTGTAGTTGGTACTGGTGAAGCAACTGATGTTTTAAATGATGGTGAAGAAGTTTCTATTGATGGTAAAAAAGGATTAGTTTATGAAGGACTTATATCCTCTGCAGAAAATACTGGTTCTAATAATGAGGTAGCTCAAAATATACAAAACGTTGCAGAACCTATAGTCACTGTTACTTCAGTAAAAGCTAATGTTAGTATGCCTGAAGCAGCACCTAGGGCAGCAGCAGTTGGTGCTGATGGTGTTGGATTGTTAAGGGCAGAACATATGATGTTAAATGGTGGAGTACACCCTAAAAAATATATTTTAGATGGTAAAGAAGATGAATTAGTTAATATGTTAGCTGAGAATATTTTAAAAGTAGCTGATGTATTTTATCCTAAACCAGTATGGTACAGAACTATGGATGCACCTACTGATGAATTCGTAACTCTCGAAGGTGGGGAAAATGAGCCTGAAGAACACAATCCAATGTTAGGTTGGAGAGGTATTAGAAGAGAGTTAGATGAACCTGAAATTATTCAGGCTGAATTTAAGGCTATTAAAAAACTTCATGAAAAAGGATATACTAATATTGGAATTATGATTCCATTATCTCAAAGTGTTTCTGAATTAAGAAAAGCTAAAAAATTATGTGCTGAAGTAGGACTTATACCTCAAAAAGATGTAGAGTTTGGTATGATGGTTGAAACTCCAGCTGCAGCTTTAACTGTTGAAGATTATATTGATGAAGGTATTGACTTTGTAAGTCTTGGAACTAATGATTTAACACAATATACTTTAGCTATTGATCGTAATAATGAATTTGTAGCTAAAAATTATACTGAAGAACATCCAGCAGTCATGAAATTAATTGAAAGAACAATTAAAATTTGTGCTGAAAGAGGAGTAACTTGTAGTATTTGTGGTCAAGCAGGTAGTGTACCACATATTGTTGAAAAATTAGTGGAATTTGGTATTAGTAGTGTTTCATCAAATGCAGATGCAATTCCTGATGTAAGACGTACTGTTGCTATAGCAGAGAAAAAATTAATTCTCAATGCTGCAAGAAAAAGATTAGAACAATAAGATTTTTATCTTATTTTTTATTTTATTTTTTTTAAACATTTATTTATCTTAAAAATTTTATTTAAAAATTAATTAAATAGCTATTTTTTTGATTATTTAACTAATTATTTTAAAACTTTTATCTTAAATGACTAGTTTTGTGAATTTTTTTTATTTTTATAATTTATTTAAGGTAATATTTATGGAAGAACAACCTAAATCTAAAGAAGAAATATTTAAAGAATTAGATTCATTTCAGAAAAAAGATATGAAATATTCTGATGGTAGAATTCTTGGTTCTATGTGTACAGAAGCAGAACCTATTGCTAAAGAAGTTTTTTATAAATTTATAAACTCTAATCTTGGTGATCCGGGTTTATTTAAAGGCACTAAAGAGATTGAGAATAAAGTTATTAAAAACATTGGTTCTTTTGTTTCAATTGATAATCCTTGTGGTCATGTTGTTACTGGTGGGACTGAAGCTAATTTGATGGCAATGCGTGCTGCTCGTAATTATGCAAGGCGTTATAAATGTATTGATAATCCTGAAATTATTGTCCCTCAATCTGCTCATTTTTCATTTAAAAAAGCATCTGATATGTTTGGATTAAAACTTGTTAGAGCTGATTTTGATGATAATTATAAAATAGATCCTAATTCTTTAGAGGATAAAATTACTGATAATACTGTTGCTATTGTTGCAATTGCAGGCTCTACTGAATTAGGTATGGTGGATCCTATCGATAAAATTGCGCAAATTGCAAAGAATAATGATATTTATTTACATGTTGATGCAGCATTTGGTGGATTTTCAATACCCTTTTTAAAAGAAGCAGGTTATGATTTTCCACAATTTGATTTTTCTTTAGATGCAGTATGCTCTATGACTATTGATCCACATAAAATGGGTCTTTCAACTATTCCTTCTGGTTGTATTTTATTTAGAGATAGAAAATACCTTGATGTAATGGCTGTAGAAGCACCTTATCTCACTAAAAAAGAACAATCAACTATTGTTGGTACTCGTAGTGGGGCGTCTTCAGCAGCAACTTATGCTGTCATGGAATCTTTAGGTCATGAAGGTTATAGAAGAAACGCATTATATGCTATGAAAAAAACCATGTATCTTAAAAAAGGCCTTGAAAAATTAGGGTATGAAATAGTTGTTGAACCTGAACTTAATATTGTTGCTTTTAATCATCCAGATATGGAAACAGATGATTTAGCATTGGAACTTGAAAAAAGAAATTGGAGAGTTTCATGTTCTTCATGCCCTAAAGCAATTCGTGTTATTGTAATGAAACATATATCTATGGATAATATAAAAGATTTATTAAATGATTTATCTGATATTGCAGATAGTATTTAATCTTTAATTATTCATTTATATGCTACTTATTTTTTATATATGGAATCTAATTTTTATATTTTTTTTAAAAAAAAGTAATATTTTAATTTTTAATCTAACTGGAAACTTATTTTACTTGGGATTTTATAGAAGTTGTTTTTAAAATTAAGTAATTTATTTCTTAAACTTAATGATTTCAGCAAAGTTAAAAAAAGTATTAGAATTATAAAATAATTTATAATTCTTCAATGTCTTCTACATACATTAATGGGTAATTAAGTTCTTCAATAAATTCAATTTTTATAGTAGCAATTACATTATCTACTTTTGTCTTTATTTTAATATTTAACATATCTCCACTTAAAGAAGTATAATCAAAATCACTTAATGCAGAATCTAATCGTTTAAGGTCTATTTTTGCATCGACTTCTTCAATTGCAGGTTGTAATTCAAATGCTTCTTTTATTGATTTTTCAATACTAGGTACTGACTCTTTATTTAAAGGAATCCCTACAAATTGGTGGAATAATGCACCCATTGTAATTCCTCCTTCAAATATAGCTCTTTCTCTAGAATTTATATTTGAAAAGTATTTTTTATTTACATCCATTTTATCCTATTCCTAATGTGAATATTTGATTTAAAAATTCAATTTTTGATGTGAATTCATTTACTGGACCTGGATTTATATGACAATATACTAAAAACAGTGTTATAATTATAACACAAGTTCCTATAAATTTCCTTTCAGATTTAGGTGATAGAAATGTTACAACTAATCCAAGTAATATAAATCCAATTATTATATATAGTCCATAATTTGATTGTGGATTATCTTTAATAATGTGCTGATTTAGAGGTCCTTTATTTGTGTAATTTGCTTTAATAATAAGCCTTTTTTCTGTTGTACCTATTGGAGTACATGTAATTAATGATAATGTTTGTGTATCACTATTTATTATTGGTCTATATGTTGCAGGTACTACTGTTTTATTATAAACAGTATAATTTACTTCACCAATTCCTGGCCATTGTAATGTTATTATATCTCCAGGGTTAAGTTCATTTAATCTTAAAAATGGTGAACCAAGTAATGTTCTATGTCCAAATAGGATTACATCCCCTTCTCCAGGATCATATGATTTTCTTTCATGATAGACCCCTTCGGATATTGAGATGTTATTTATTTTTTCATGCAATCCTATCTTTTCACAAATTACTACAGGATTATTCATGTCATTTTCTGTAATAAGTTTATGTGAAAAATAGGTAACTTCATTTGCAGCATATAATCCAACAATTAAAAGGGCAATTATTATTACAATTGTTGATTTGTCCATAGTATCCTCTTAATTGTTTTAATTTTTATTAATAATTATTTTAATCAAATATTAATTTATAATTTATTAAATATTTAATTTTTTATTAACATTTAATTTTATTGAAATATTTTTTTAATATAACTTTCTAATTTTTTAGTTTGAATTGTTGTTTTTGATTTCATTAATCATCCAATCTGGACTATTTTTTGTAGGTATTGTTAATATTAAATTATCCATATTATTTAATACAAATCTTACATCTTCCCTTGGAACTTCTAGAAGGATTAAATAGTTAGCATCTAAATCTCCAATATTTGATTCTCTTTCATAGTCAGATAATTTGATTCCATAATTACTTAATATGTATTCTGTTTCCCTATCACTATATTCTAAAGATTCTGCTTTAAGATTTTCTTCAACATCTGTAGTATAAGTATATGAAGAATTATCTACTGTTTTAGAACTACTTTTTTCTGTTTTTGAGTTTATTGACCCACTATCCTTTCCTCTCATTATAGCAAGTACTTTACAACCACTAATTTCTGGATTGGTTTCTGAACTATTATTTATTTCATTATTTGGATTATTTCCAGTATTGTTATTTTTTAAGTTATTGTCACTTGAATTTATATAATAAATATCAATTTTACTTCCAGTACTTATTAAACCACTTGCAGCTTGAAGTCTTGAAACTTCAATAGGTACAGCTACTGTATCTGGTTTTTTAAATTCTATATTTGATAAGACATATCCGTCATTATCTTCTATAAGTTTAATGGCTTCATCTTCACTAATAAGGATATTTTTCTTACTATCATTTGTATATGTAAGCATTATTCTATTTCCAATATCTTTATTTTCTTTAATCTTTTTTAAGTGATGATCTTTCCATTGTGCTGTTGCAGGTCTTAAAACATCTACACTATCAATATCTAATTTGTTATGGCATTTGCTTATGCGATCTTCAAGAACATTAGCTTCTTTTGCATTAACTAATGGCCCTTTATACAATCTGTTTATTTCATTTAATTTGGCTATTTTTTCATTATTTAATTCATTTTCTTTAGGTTCATATATTGCAAAATAATATGCTCCTCCAATTATTATAATAAATATTAATATGAAAAGTATAACTCCCATTTTAGCTTTTTCTTTATCTGTATATTCTGTTTTATTGTATTTTGATTTAAAATGATTCACTAATGGTTTTCCTAATTTTTCTTTTTTCATTGGTTTTTCTAGTCTTTGGTTTAAATCATTGTTTTTTATGTTATTTGAATTTAAATCATTACTTATTCCTCTAAGATTAAATTTATCTTTTAAATTAAATTTGTCATTATTTGCTGATTCATATATGCTTTTATTCTTCAAATCGTCATTAATATTGTTTAATTCATTGTTTTTTAAATCAGTTTTTAATTCATTTTTATTAAAATTAGAAAAATCAGTATTTATGTCCTTGTAATAATCTTTTTCAAAATTAGTTTCATTATTAAAATATTCATCCAAAAAATCATCTAAATCTTTAATTTCAGATAAATCATGTTTATTGTTTTCGGGTTTTAAAAAATTTTTAATTTTATTTATTAAATTATTGTTTTCCTCTTTTAAAGGTTCTAATGATTTTGGTTTATTTTTTTCGCCCTTCATTCCTACCAACCTATATGGATGGAACATTTTTTTAGATGAACAAAAAAAGTATAATATATAATAATATGGCATGCTATTATATATTATTTAGTAGGTATCAGATTTTCATTTATTTATTAATATATTGCTTAATAAATAATATAATGTCATTATAAGTAATATTATTGCTGCAATATTGATATTATGTATTATTGGAAATTTTATAAACATCAATACAATTAAAAATAATGCAAAAATTATAATTTTTATGTTTTCAAATTTTTCATATTTTACATTACTTATCATAAGTATTGCAACAATCGTCATAAGTATCATTGCAATGTATACATTATATATTCCACTTAAATAATATGTCACTAAAATAAATGCTATTCCAGGTATTGGAAAACCAATAAAACCTTTAAAATCTATTTTATCTGCAATTACATTATAGCGTGTTAACCTTAATACCCCACAAATTACCATAAATAATGAGACTATTATTAAACCAATTTCAGGACCATTTGAATTCATGCCTGAAATGTATAATAATATTGCAGGTGCTACTCCAAATGAAACTATGTCAGATAATGAATCAATATTCTTTCCAAATCCATGAATATCATTTCTGCCCACTTTTCTAGCTGTCCATCCATCGCATGAGTCAAAAATTATTGCTAAAATAATAAATAGTGTAGCTAAACTTAAATTATTATTTATAGCACATATTATAGATAAGAAACCTGAACCCATATTTGATAATGATATAAAATCAGGTATAGCTATAAAATGTTCCATTCCTGTTTTTTCAATTTTCATATTGACTCCTATAATCCTCTTTTTTTAATTATTTAATATTGTTGATTAATTTTATTTTAAATAAACATTGGGGATTAATTTATTTTTAATTTTAATTTTTATGCATTTCTATTAATTTATTATATGTTTAAATTTTGTTTTTATTTTAAATATTTTTTTGCTTTTTATAAAATTTTATTTATTTTTTATCAATAAATTTTTTAATATGATTAAATATATATAATGTATAAACATTATAATAATATAATAGTCTATTAATTTTTGACTTGATATTTTTTTGTAATTTTTGATTGATTTTTTTGAAATAATTAAATATTTAATTTATTAATTTCATAAATTATATATAAAAACAGTTTTATGTGTGTACGATGATTGAAGATAATATTCGAGCTTTAAGAGAAGCTGCAAGGATTACTGATGATAAAGAGGATAATAAAGATTCTTCTATCAATCAAGCTCCTGAAAAGTTATGGTGTGTAATGGCAGGTAATGATAAATTAATTGATGACATTGCATACGATGCTATATCTTCTAGAGATAAAGTTAAAATCCTATTTAGGGAGCATGTTACTTTAGAAGAAGATAAAATCAACAGAAAATTTGATTTTATAATGTTATATGGTGAAGCAGCTACTATTAAAAGACTTAGTAATGATTGTAAAGATGGTGGAGGGGCATATATTAAGATACCTCAAAATTATATTGAAGAAAAATCTAATTTAATGATTTTAGTAGGTCCAGAAGACACTATCAGGAAATCTGTTGCTAAGATGGAAAGAGCTAGAATTCAATTTGGTATATTGTTAGATGATCAAACTACTGGTTTTATCCAAACAGATATAAATATTAAATTACCTAAATTTTTAAAAAATACATTTAATCCATTGTTTAATGTTAGTGAAGTTGTTTTGAAAACAATTTTAATATCTGTTGATGAGGATAAAGATGTAAATAAAGTTTCAGATATTGCTACATCAGATAAAATTTTTGTTATTGACTTTAAGGATATTGATATGGAGGCTTAATTAAATGAGTTTATTTGGAAATAATGATGATAATAATGCTAAAGATACACCTAAACAATCTACTATTCGTAACAGTTTAGGTATTGATTTAGGTACTTTAAATACTGTAATTGCAAAACCTTCAGGAGATAAATTTGATTTATACCAAATTCCTTCTGTTGTTGCTGTTAAAAAAGATGACCCTACTTCTGTTTTAGCAGTTGGTGAAGAAGCAAAATTAATGTTAGGAAGAACACCTGAAGATATTATTGCTGTAAGGCCACTTAAAAAAGGGGTTATTGAAAATATTGTTCAAGCTCAATCTTTACTTATTCGTGCAATTCAAATAGGTATTAATGATGGTGAATCTGTTGGAAGGCTCGTTATCGGTATTCCAGGAGATTCTTCAGAAGTAGAGAAAAATGCAGCAGAAGAAATTGGAAGAAAAGCTGGTGCCGATGAAGTTATTGTAATTAGTGAAGGATTAGCTGCAGCTATTGGTGCTGGATTACCTATTGCAGAACCTAATGGTATTATGGTTATTGATATTGGTGCAGGTTCTACTGATTTAGTTGTTATTTCTCTTGGTGGAATTACTGATATTGAAACTGTAAGAGTTGGTGGAGACGACATTGATAATAAAATTGTTGAATTGATTGCTGAAAAATATAATGTAGCTATTGGTATTCATGATGCAGAATCTGCTAAAATGGAAGTTGGTATGATTCACTGTAGTGAAACACTTGAAAATTTATCTGTAGAGGTTATTGGTAAATCTTTAGAAACTAATAGACCTAAAAAAGTAGTTATTGATTCTATGCTTGTAGCTGATGCTGTTGAACCAGTTATGAAAGCAATTATTGATGGATTAAATTTAATCTTTGAAAGATTATCTCCAGAATTAATCATGGGTATCTATAAAAATTCAGTTGCTGTAGGTGGAACTTCAAGATTACGTGGTCTTAAAGAAAGAATTTACGATGAAGTTGGTGTACCTGTAACTATTTCAGATGATCCAATGACTGTAGTTGCAAAAGGTACCGCTATTGTTGCTGCAGAACCATTAGCTTTAGAACCTGAAGTACGTCTCAGAGCTATGAAATAGATTTTTTTAATCTATTATTTTATTTTTTTATTAATATTTTATAATTATTTTTTTATTTTTAACTTTATTAGTCTATTTTTTATTATTCTCTTAAAAAGGAGTTGTTTTTTTATTTTTAGACTATTTATTATTTTATTTTAAGGTTATATTATGGATATAATGGGTGTTGATGAAGCAGGACGAGGTCCAGTACTAGGACCTATGGTTATTGGAGGAATTGTGGTTCCTGAAAAAATGAATCCTGTACTTGAAAGAATGGGTGTTAAAGACTCTAAAAAATTAACTCCTGAAAGGAGAGCTGTACTTGCACGTAAATTATCTAAAATGTTTGATTATGATACAGTGATAATTAGTGCAAAAGATATTGATAATTTGAGATCAAAGGGTGTTAATCTCAATGATATTGAAAAATTAGGGATGATTAAACTCATCCGTAAATTAACTCCTGAAGAAGTTATTATTGATGCTGTAGATATTAAAGAATTACGTTTTCAAAATCAAATTCAAAAAGAACTTGGTGATGATATTAAAGTCATTGCTAAACATAAAGCAGATGATACTTATGTTCAAGTAGGTGCAGCATCTATTATGGCTAAAGTTACTCGTGATAATATTATTGCAGATATAAATAAAGATTATGAAGATATGGGCGGTATTGGATCAGGTTATCCAAGTGATCCTCATACTAAACATTTTTTATCTAAATTTACTTATAATGAACTTCCAGATTTTGTTAGAAAGTCTTGGAATACTGTTAAGAAAATGAAAGATGATGAGTCTCAATTAAGATTCTAATTATATTCTATTTTTCTATTTTTTTTATTTTACTTTTTAAAGAAAATATATTCTCAACAGAGTTAATATTTTTATTTAATAATAAAATTTATTTAAGTTTAAACTAAATACTATATTTGTATATTATATTTTTTTTGAAGATTAATTTGATTTTCATTAAATATTTTTTATAATTTATAAAATAGTGAGGAATAAAATGATTATTGAACAGTTTGGTACACTCATGGCAGGAATTGTTGATTTCTTTAAAAATGGGGGTATTATTACTTATCTTATCACATTTATTGGGATTTACGGTTTTTTAACTGCACTTCAAAAAATCAGTTATCTTAGAAAAATAGGTGATGTTGATGCAACTGAGATTATGGGTATAGTGTCTGTTGCTATGGAACGTGGAGGTGCTATTGAAGCTCTAAAAGAGATTAGTCCTTATAAAAATCCTGTTTCAAGAATTATTTCTGAGGCTTTAAAAATAGGTTATAAAAATAAGACTGAAGTTGAAGAAAGTATGGAACAAATTTTTATTGTTGAAACAAGTAAAATGACTAAGGGTTTAGATATGATTAAAACAATTACCGAACTTGCCCCTTTTTTAGGTTTAATTGGTACTGTATTTGGTATTTGGATGACCTTTAAGGCTTTAGGTGTTAATCCTTCATCTGCAGCTATGGCTGAAGGTATTTATGTAGCTTTAATTACAACAATTGCTGGTTTATGTGTGGCTATTGTATTATTACCACTTTATACCTATATTAAATCATTAATTGATAAAGAAATGGATAAAATTGAACTTGCTACTAAAATGACTAATTGGAATTATGCAGTAGCTAAAATTAGAGTATCTGAAAATTTACCTTGTGTAATTAAATCATTACAAGAAGGTGAAGGTATTGTTAATGTAAGGGAAATATCTGAACCTAATGCTAATATTCAAATTTCATTTAAACCTAGTATGTTAGAAAAAAGTATTAGTAATATCATCTTAGAAATGTGTAATGTTGGTTCTGAGATTGTTGAAAGTAAACTCAAACAATAAGGTGAGCTTATGAGTTTAGATATTAAATCAAGAAAGGAAAGATTAAAAGAAGATAAAGTTAATATTAATCTTGTTCCTTTTATTGATATTCTATTTACAATTTTAATATTTGTTGTTGTAACTAGTAGTTTTGCTGGTACTGCAATGCAAGATCAGTCACAAAATAATGTATCTGCTTCAGGTAAACCTAATGTAACAGATACATCCGGTAATTCTGAATATTATATTATTCCAGTTCAAGGATTACATAAAGTAACTGTTAATGGACAAGATATGTCTTCTTATATTAAGGATGATTCTATTGCTATTCATGCACAAGTTATTGACTCTGGTCAGATAAATGTGGATAGTAGAAATAAAGAAATTATTATCACGGCTCCTGATGGTATGGATCCTAAAAAAGCTGTAAGATCTCCTTCAGATAAGGATAAAACGGAATCATAATCTTTAATTAATTTTTATTTTTTATTTTTTGGTTTTTGTATTTGGGTTTTCTATTTTTTGTTTTTATGTTTTCTAAATTTATTATAAAATCATATTTAATTTAAATATAAATAGTTTTTAAGAATTTAAATTTTTAAGTAAAACACGTTTTTTAAAAGGATGTTTATTTTTTGATTTTTTAAAAATTAAATAAGAAATAATAAATATTTTGTTTATCAAATTTATTTTTAAATAAAAAAATGTTTTTTTTATTAAGGAGGTATTTAATGTATTTGGGAAGAATTTTAGCAGTAGGTATGAATTGTGATAAAAAACCATTTGTTGCATATAGGGTATCAAGTAGACATTTTCCTAATAGACAAGCAAAAGTAAATGGTGTGGAAGCAGCAATAATTCCAAGGCCCGGTTTTGAAACAGATATCTTTAAAAACACTTATATTGCATATAATTGTATTAGGATTGTTGATGATTTGGCTATTGTATCTAATGGTTCTCAAACAGATGTTATTGCAGATAAACTTGCTATGGGTATGAATATAAAAGATGCACTTGCATATTCTCTTTTAACTATGGATTATGAAAAAGATGATTATCATACTCCTCGTATTGCAGGCGTCGTTAGTTCAAATACTAATAAAGATGAATATGAAGCATATGTAGGTATTGTAACTGATTCAAAAATTATTGTTGAAAAATTAGATTATGGTCAGGCAGTTTATATTTCTGTATATGAACATCAAGAACCTCATACTATAGAATATAATGCATCTACTAGTGAAGAAATTGCTCAGTATATATTTGATCAAGGGGAATTTGCAGATTTTGAACATCCTGTAACTTCTGTTGGTTCAGTTTATGATGGAAAATGGAGTACTTCTGCAGTAGTACCTGATTTTAATGAATAAAATTATAGTTTATAATACTTTTTAATATATTTAAATAGAAAATATTATGGCATATTAATTTATATTTTTATATGTAAAAGAATCGGGAATATTAGTTGTTAGATATTTGTTTTTATATGTGTTTGGAAATTATATAAAGAGATGGTGTTATGAATTTAGAATTATTCGGATTAGAAGGAATTCCTATTGTTAATAAAGGTGAAAATATTGCGGAATTAATTTTAAAAGCATTAAAAAATCAGGGCAAAACTCTTGAAGATAAGGATATTATTTTAGTTGCAGAAACTCTTGTTTCTAAAGCAGAAGGTAATGTTATAAAGTTAGGTGATATTTTACCTTCAGATGATGCAATACTAATTGCTAAAAAATCTAAAAAGGATTCTAAATTAGTTGAAGCTATTATTCAAGAGGCAAGGGAAGTTGTTGCAGTTGGTCCTGATTTTGTTATTACTGAAACAAATCAGGGTTTTGTATGTGCAAATTCTGGAATTGACGAATCAAATGTAGGGGATGGATTAGCAACTCCTATGCCAGAAGATGCAGATTTATCTGCAAAAAAAATAAGGGAAGAACTTGAAAAAGCAACTGGTAAGGAATTAGCTGTAATTATTACTGATACTCAAGGAAGAGCATTTAGAGTTGGTGCAGTTGGTGTTGCTATTGGATGTTCTGGTATTGATCCTTTGTGGAAAAGGCAAGGTGATGAAGATTTATATGGTAGAAAATTACATAGCTCTGAAGTAGCTACTGCAGATGAACTTGCTGCTGCTGCTTCTTTAGTACAAGGTCAAGCAGATGAAGGGTTACCTGTTGTTGTTATTAGAGGATTCTCTGCATTTGATACTTTAAGAAACACTGAAAGTGATATTCATCCCCTTCTTCGCCCAAAAGAATTTGATGTATTTAGAAATTAAATTTTTATTTATTTTCTTTTTTTAATTACTAAAATATTAGGTGTATTCATGAAGATTGCTGTTTTATCTGGAGGAACTGGAACTCCAAAATTACTTCAGGGTTTAAAAGAGATTGTAAATCCTGAAGATTTAAGTATTATTGTAAATACTGTAGAAAATAATTATTTTTCTGGGGTTTATATTAGTGGGGATATTGATGTTGTGATGTATACTTTAATAGACATGATTGATGAAGAATTTTGGTATGGTATTAAAGGAGATACCTATGTTACAAATAATACTCTTGAAAAATTAGGTTGTCCTGAAAAATTAAGAATTGGTGATAAAGATCGGGCAATAATGATGCAAAAAACCAAATTATTAAAAGAAGGACATAAACTATCTGAAATTGTAGATTTGCAAAGAAAAAAATTAGGTATTAAATCTAAGATTATGCCCATGAGTGATATTGATTCTGATATTTACATTGATACAAATATTGGTAAATTAGATTTTCATGATTTTTTAATTGATAAACAATGTAGTCCTCAAGTTAATGATGTCGTGTATTCAATTGTACCTCCTGCTCCAAATGTAATTGATACAATTAAAAATTCTGACATGGTTATTATTGGTCCATCAAATCCTATAACTTCTATAATGCCTATTGTTTCAATTGATGGTGTAAAAGATGCATTAAAAGATAAATATGTTGTTGCAGTATCTCCTATGGTTGGGGATGGTGCAGTAAGTGGTCCTGCTGGTAAATTTATGAATGCTTTAGGTTATGATGCATCTTGTATTGGGGTTGCAAATTTATATTCTGACTTTGTAGATAAGTTAATAATTGATTATCAGGATAAGGATTTAAAGGAGGATGTTAAAAAAATTATTTCTGATGTTGGAATCTGTGATACTATGATGAATTCATTAGATATCAAGAAAAATCTTGCAGAAAAAGTTTTAGATTCATATAAAATTTAATCTTTATTAATTGATGTTTTTTATTAAAACTTTAATTCTTTTCTTAGTTTTTTAAGTTTTATATAAACTTTGGGTTTTCAAGTAAAACTAAAATAATTAAATACTATTAAAATAATATACTTTATTATTGGTGAATAATATGATTCAAATGACATTAATACAAATTGATAATTATGGTCCCTGGACTGTTACTCCAAGACCTCGTAATGAGTCAGACCTTCAAATTTTACAAGCAGAACTATTTGCAGATGTTCAAAGACAGGTTGCAATGAAAAAAGGATTAGTCTTCTTCACACGTTTTGATAATATGTTAGCTATTACAAATGGTTTAAATGAAGAAGATCATTTGAGGATACAAAGATCTATAAGAAATAGATATCCTATTACTATAAGTATGGGTGTAGGTGCAGCAAAAACACCACATGAGGCTCAATTAAAAGCAACTCTTGCATTACAACATGAAGGAGGTGCTCAATCATCAAATAGAAAGGAAATTTTAGCTATTGATTCTATGGCTGATTCTGATGATTCTTATGTTCAAGTTGCTCATGTTGACATTAATAGTGTTACAGAAACATTAACAGATAAAGAATCTGCTTTTGATACTAATTTTATGGTAAATAAGGCACAACATTATTTAATGACTAAACTTATTAAAAAAGGAGCATTATTATTCTTTATTGGTGGAGACAATTTTATGGCTCCATGTAATGGTTTATCTGAAGAAGAGATTAAGGAAATTTTAATTCAAATTAAAGATGAAATTGGTATTGGTCTTAAAGCAGGTATTGGTAGAGGAAGAAATGCTGAAGATGCTGCATATATGGCTGATTTAGGTTTAAGAAAAATCCGTAAAGGAAATAATATGGAGTGGACTGAAGTTTTTGAGAAAGGTTGTTGATTAATAAATCTTTAATCATATTATTCTATTATTTTTTTCATGATTTTTAATTTTTCTACTATTTTTTTAAGGAGAGTTATATTTATTAAAGTTTTAGCACCTATGGCAGGTATTTGTAATGGTGATTTTGCATTAAAACTAATTCCTTATGGTTTTGATACTGTTACATTAGGTGGATTTAATATTGATAAATTGTCTATTGATGCAGGATCTAAAATTATTAAAAGAGGAAGAAAAGAGTTTGATATACCTTATTCTAAAATTATAAATTTTATTGATAATGAGGCATCTAAAGTTAAAAATAATTCTGATGTTAAAGTTTCTGTTAATTTAAGAAGTGTTAATCCAGATAAAATTATTGAAGTAAGTAAACTTGATTCTGTTGATATAGTTGAAATTAATTGTCATTGTAGACAAGAAGAATTGCAATTAATCTCTTGTGGCCAAGCAATGCTTAAACGTCATGATTTAAAAGAGTATATTGGTGAAGTTGTAAATAATTCTCGTGCTGAAGTTTCTGTTAAAATAAGAGGAAATGTTAATGGGGTTGATACATTAGATATTTCACGGCTTATTGATGATTCTGGTGCTGATTATTTACATGTTGATGCAATGAAACCTGGTGTTTCTGATGCAGATTATAATTTAATTACTGATATATCTGAAAATACTGATATTTTTATAATTGGAAATAATTCTATTGATTCTTTAAATAAAGCAAGAAAAATGTTAAATGCAGGGGCAGATGGTTTTTCAATAGCTCGTGCTGCAATAAGTGGAAAATTAGATTTTAATTTAAATAATTTATAGTTATTTTTTATTTATTAATTTAAATTTAATTTGGTATCTATTTTTTATTGTTTGTATTTTAATTGATTTTATTGATTTTCTAATTTTTTCTTGTTTTGCTTTATTGATTTTATAATCTATTTTCATTCGTTATTTTAAGAACAATCTTATTTTCTATAGTTTTTTAATAATTTTTTAAAATTTTATAACGGGGTTATATTAAATCTATTTTTTATAAGAATAATTATATAATATTTATTCTAAAATTAATATAGTATAATTTGGATTTTTAAAAAATGATTACTTTACTTTTAATTTTTAATCTTTATTTTTAATTAAAAATAGTTTTTAAAAATCCATTTTTTAGAAATTTTTATAAATAATGATTTTTAAAATATATTGTAAGTATAATTTTTTTTATTTAACAAAGAAGTATAATTTTATTTATAATTTTAATTTCTTAATAAAGGTGGATTTATGAAGTTTATTACATTAAAGAATATTAATAAATCTTTTAATGGGGTTCAAGTCTTAAAAGATATTAATTTAGAACTTGATGAAGGTGAAACATTAGGTATTTTAGGTCGTAGTGGATCTGGAAAATCTGTTTTAATTAATATGATGCGTGGAACTAAAGAATATGCTCCAGATAGTGGAGAAATGATTTTCCATGTAGCGATATGTCCTAAATGTTTACATGTAGAAGCTCCTTCTAAAGCAGGAGAAAAATGTCATGAATGTGGAGAAACTCTTGAGTTAAGAGATATTAATTTATGGGACTGTGATAGATTAGAATTTAATGCAATTAAAAGAAGAATTGCTATTATGCTCCAAAGGAACTTTGCATTATATGATGAAGCTACTGTAATTGAAAATGTACTTAAGGCTATGGGTGATGAAGGAGAATATGAGGAAAGGATTTATAAAGCTTTAGATATTCTTGAAATGGTTCAAATGAGTCATAGGGTTACTCATATTGCTCGTGATTTAAGTGGTGGAGAAAAACAAAGGGTAGTAATTGCAAGACAAATAGCTAAAAATCCTATGTTATTCTTAGCTGATGAACCTACTGGAACATTAGATCCACAAACTGCAGAAACACTTCATCAAAATCTTCAAAATGCAATTAAAGATAAAGGAATTACTATGGTAATTACTTCTCACTGGCCGGAGGTTATGGAAAAATTAGCAGATAAAGTTATATGGCTAGAAAATGGGGAAATTGCTCATTCTGGAGATCCTGTAAAAGTTGTAGAATCTTTCTTAGATACAGTGCCAGTTCCTAAAAAAGTTGAATCTCATGAATCTGGTGCACCAGTTGTAAAAATTGAGGATGTTAAAAAACATTATTATTCAATTGAAAGAGGTGTAGTTAAAGCTGTTGATGGCGTTTCTCTTGAAATTAAAGAACAGGAAATTTTTGGACTTGTTGGATTAAGTGGTGCAGGAAAAACAACATTAACTAAAATGATTAAAGGCCTCACTGAACCTAGTTCTGGTAAAGTTTCTATAAAATTAGGTGATGATTGGATTGACATGTCACAACCAGGACCTCTTGCAAGAGGCCGTGTAATTCCATATATTGGTTTATTACACCAGGAATTTTCATTATATCCTTATAGGGATGTTCTTGGAAATCTTTCAAATTCAATAAGTTTGGATTTGCCTGCAGAATTTGCTAAAATTCAAGCTTTACATGTCCTTGAAGCGGTAGGTTTCACTTCCCAACAAGTAAGTGAAATTTTAACTAAATATCCTGATGAATTAAGTGAAGGGGAAAAGCATAGGGTAGCTATTGCACAAGTGCTTATTAAAGAACCAAATATAGTAATGCTTGATGAACCAACAGGTACCATGGATCCAATTACAAGAGTCATTGTCACTGATTCAATACTTAAAGCTCGTGATGAATTAAAACAAACATTTATTATAGTTTCTCATGATATGGACTTTGTTCTTGATGTTTGTGATCGTGCTGGTTTAATGAGGGGAGGAAAACTTCTTGATGTTGGTACTCCTGAAGAAATTGTTAAACAATTAACTTCATCTGAAAAAGAGGATATGCTTAAAAATCAGTAATCATTTATCTATTTAATTATTGGTTTTTTCAATTTTTTTTAACATTTAATATTTTTTTATATTTTTCTATTTTTTTTAATTTATATTGTAATAAAATAATTAGTTTTATAAATTATAAGATTTATATTTATGAATGTTATAATATTTAGTTTAAGATTAATAATAATATTGCATTGATTTTTTTAATTTATTTATTGTCATGTTATTTTTATTATAATTTGGAGGAAGAGAATATGTCTTGGGAGAATATGCCTTCACATATATGTAGGGGAGGAGACCTTAGGGGATTAACTTTTTGTTGTCCACCAGTTAAACCATGTCCACTTTTAAATGCTTTACATGAGGCTGGACTTTCACCTCAAGAATATGTTGATATTAAAACTAAATTCGCTAAAGAAACAAGATTGGGAGAAGGTCCTGGAACTTGTTTTGGTTCTTTAGTTTGGTGTTGTAAGCCGACTAAACCATGTCCATTAAGGGATATGTCTATGAGAAACATTAACATGAGCGTTGAAGAGTATACTAATTTGAAAAAACAATTATCTGAAGAATTAATTGCAAAATCTAAAATTAAAAATACTGATGATGAAAATGTTACTGCTCTTGTAAATGCATTTCAAATTGAACCCAATGAAGCTAAAAAGGTTTTATCTGATTGTGGGGATGATTTAAGGATGGCTATTAAAATATTAAGAGTTAAGTCATTAAAAGAAGAGTCTGATTAATTTTTTATTTTTTTACTATTTTTTATATATTTTTAAATTTTAAGTGTTATTATGTCCTGGTTAAACCTTTATTTTAATGTTAAAGATAAAAATATTTTTATTTTAGGTACTGGTGAAGTTGCTACTCGTAGAGCAATTAGATTTTTAGATAAGGGGGCAAATGTTGTTCTTGCTGGTGATAAGTTAGATAGTTTGCTTATTGATAAAGGGGCTAAACTTATTAGGATATTCACTAATTTATATAAGTTTGATGAAGATACTCAAATGGAATATATGAAATCAAATATGGAACTTGTTAAAAGGGAAGTTGAAAAAGCAGATTTCATAATTATTGCAACTGGGGATTATGAACTTGCAGATTATACTTCAAAGATTTCACAAGGAAAACTTTTAAATAGGGCTGATAAAACTGATGATGGAAATGTTATAGTTCCTACTAGTTTTTATATTGGGGATGTTGAATTTTCAATATTTACTGGTGGTAAAAGTCCACTTATGGCAAAAAAATTAAGAGAAAAAATCCAGTCTATAATTACAGATGATGAAATTTTAGAAATAGAAATCCAGGATTATGCAAGAAAAAAACTTAAAAATACTGTGGATAATCCTAAAAGAAGAAAAGAAATTCTTTATGAAATTTTAGAGGATATTAATATAAAAAAAGCTATTGAAAATAAGGATATTGATAAAATTAAAGTTCTTGTTGATGAGCTAATTGAGTATAAAGTTTAATTTTATATGTCTTTTAATTTAATTTAGATTTTTTTTTAATTGTTGAAATTATTTAAATTTAAATCATTGACTTTATTTTTAATTTAAAAAATAACTGAACTTAATAAACTTAATTATTTCTATTTTTCAATAGGATCTATTCTTATTTTTATTATTTTAATTATCAGTTTTTAAAGTTTTATTTAAAGTTTATATTATTTTAAAAATATAATTTAATATACTTTTAAGTATAAATTTATTTTTAATTAGATTAAAATAATTTTTGAAAAATTTTTAAACACTTTGAATCTATTAAAAAATTGGGGAAATTATATTGATATTTAATATTCGTGTTGATTATAAGATGGTTGATATAAAAACCATGGAAATAGTTTATAATAATTTAAAAGAATTATTTAATAATATTAAAGAAAAATTTCAGATAAATGAATATGTGGAGATATCTACATGTAACAGACATGAGTTTTATATACATTCTGATGCCTTTGCAATAGAGAATGTTTTTAATGATTTTAATAATGAGAATATTATTATGGAATCTGGAGAGGATTCTATATTTCATTTATTTAGGATGAGCTCTTCTTTAGAATCCATGATTGTTGGTGAAGATCAGATTCTTGGTCAAATTAAAGATTCAAAGAAAAAAGCTGAAAAAGAAGGACATTTGGGTAAAGTTCTTGATACTTTATTTACTAAGGCAGTTCATGTTGGTCAGGAAGTTAGAAGTAAAACGAATATTAATAAGGGACACATATCTATGGGTTCTGCTGCAGTAGATCTTGCAGAGGACTATTTAGGTGATTTACAAGATAAATGTGTTTTAGTAATTGGTGCAGGTAAGATGGGGGCTCTTGTTGCTAAAGCATTAGCTGAAAAAAATCTGAAAGCTATATTTGTAGCTAATAGAACTTATTATAAAGCAACTAAATTGGCAGAAGAATTAAATGGTCAGGCAATATTTTTTGATGATTTATATAAATATCTTCCAATTTCTGATGTTATTATAAGTGCTACAGGATCTCCTCATACTATTATAACAAGAAGTCGTATTGAAGAAGCTACAAATAAAATAAAAAAAGATATTAATAAGGATTACACTAACCATAAAATTGTTATAATTGATATTGCTAATCCTAGGGATGTTTCTGAAGATGTTAAAGAAATTGGTGTTAATTTATTTAATATTGATGATTTAAGGGGAATTGCTGAAAAAACTGCTAATGAAAGAAAAAAGGAGGTTAAGGAAGCAGAAAATATTATCAATTATGAGTTCGATTTACTTAAAAATTCATTTAAAATAATGGAAATTGACAATATTCTTGCTAGTTTAAGGTCATCTATGGAAAATATACGTCAACGTGAAGCTGAAAAAGCAATTGTTAAGTTAGCTGATGTAGATGGAAGTATAAAAATTATAGATAATTTAACAAATTCAATTGTTAATAAAATTTTCTTTGATATTTCTAAAAATATTAAGAAAGCAGCTTGTAATAATGATGAAGATTTAATAAGGGCTGCAGAAATATTTTTTTTAAATAACAATGAAGATAATTAGTTATTTTTTTATTGGCATTTTTTTACTTTTTTTTTTACTTATGATTTAAAATCCTAATTTTTTCTAATTATTTTAATTAAAAATTACTATGTTTCTATCACTTGGGCTTTTTTACAAATTTAATCTTGTTGAAATTTTTTAAATTTAATTTCTTATTTTTGAATAATTTTATATTTTTTCTTAGGATATTTATTCGTTTTTTTATTTTTGTTCGTAAATTTAGATATATTTATATTATATGCGAATTAAATTATTATATACTAAAAATTATTTTTTTATTAATTGATTTTTGCCTCTATTGAAAATATATTTTATTTAAAAATTTGATTTTATAAAATACATTTTTTTTAAATTTAAAATAATTTTTATCCTAAATTTAAAGAATTTCAATAAGGTTAATCTTTTTTAATGAAATTATATTTTTTAGTAAATTATTAAAAATTATGTAAATTTTTAATTTTTGGATATAAGTTAAGTATGACTTTTTATAATTTTATTTATCTTTTAAATAATTTTATTAAAATGAACTATTTGCTTATTGTTGTTTATATGTGATAAATATGAAAAATTCAAAGAAAATATTTATATTTTTTATGATATCTATTCTGATTTTCATATTTTGTGGAAATGTTTATGCAGCAGAGCTTGCAAATGACTCTTCCTCTTTATCTAATGATGATTCAATTATTGTAAATTGTGAAACTAGTATCACTAATTATAATGATAATTTAATTAATTCATCAAGTAATTCTAATAATCATTCTAATTACTTATCTAATGAATCTTCAAAAGATTCAAATATTAGTTCTAATTTTGTTGGTTCTGCTCAAGAAAATGAAATTTCAAGTAAAAATTCTAGTGCGAATCCTTCATTAATTTTTATTAATACTAGTAATGGTTCCTATTATCCTTTTGTTAATGAAACTTTGAATTTTGCACTTTTATTTAATAATACTGGTTCTCAAACAGGATTTCAACCGGTTATTCGATTAATATTACCTCCTGGTTGTGATGAAATTTTAAGTGCAGAATATTTAGGTTTTCCTTTAGAGCATATTAAAGTAGGTGTATTTTCAGCTATGAACAATTATACCTTAAAAGATCCTTATTCTCGTTTGGATGTTGTTGGCGCTGAAAACTCAACATTTTATGTATTTAAATTACCTTTTGGTAGTTATACCAATAATCAGCCTGCAATGACAGTGAATTTCACCGCTTTATTAAATGGAATTAATGTATTTGATACATTGAAACTTTATGCTACTGCAGAATTTATTTATGGTAATGATCCATTGGATAATCCTGATGTTGATCCACAAATTGTAGGTAATACTGTTAGTGCTGATGTTAAACCCGTAATTGTTAAATTATATAAAGATTCTTCATTATATGAGGATGAGACTGTTACAGGTCCTAATTTTCCATTTAAGTATTATGTTTCTATTAATGTTGCAAATAATGTTACAATTGAAAACTTGACTATTAAGGATGATATTCCATCTGTATTAATGTTTATTAATAATAGTAAATATCCTATTAGTTTATATTATGGTAATGGAACTTTAATAGATCCTAGTTTGTATACTATTGAGGTAATTCCTAATGGTAATACTACTGGTGGTAAAATTATTGTAAAATTATCTAATTTAACTGGTACTGGATATGGTGATAAAGATTTATTATTGTCTTATTGGGTTTATGCTCCAAAATATGATAATTCTACTGGGGAATTAAAAGAGATTCTCACTAAAGATAAAACTTCTTTATTAGTGACTAATAATGTTAACATAACTTATGTTTATGACAATAATACTTTTAATCAATCTGATTATGATAATGTCATTTTGAAAGTTATGGCTATTCAAAAATATTCAAGTTCCTATGAAGTAAAACCTAATGAAAATGTTACTTATGTCATTGATTTCCAACTTTCAGATTATTTTGCATTAAATGATTTTGATGTTTATGATACTGTTGGATATGAATGGGGTAATGCTCAAGTCATTAATCTTAATAGTATTAAATTGATAATAAAAAATCAAACCTATTATTTAAATAGTTCTTATTATGATTTTATCCCAAATGAGAAAACTCATGATATCATTATTATCCATGTTTCAAAATTTTTAAAAGATAATAATCTTAGTGGATGTATTGGTGGTTATTATAATGAAAGTTCTAATGGTAACCCTTTAGAGGGTTCTCTTTCAATGACATTTAGAATTAATGACCATTATTCTAATAATAAAACTTTAGTTGCTCGTGATTATGTTAAAAATGTTGTATTTGGAAATGGTACTCTTTTGAATACTAATATAGCTATTAATGATTCAAGTTATAAGGAGATTAATATTCTTCCTATGCAATTTTCTAAAGGTATCTATGCAGTTGATGGGATTGTTATAAATAACAATAATACTGTCAATGTTCGTCCAGGTCAAAATGTAACATTTATATTAACTTTGGATGTTCCTTTTGGTAATGTAAATAATTTAACTGTTGTTGATTATTTCCCAATACCTTTCTTTAATTTAGAAAATTTTAATACTACTATGGTTGGTATTGGAACTATTCCTACTGCTAATCATTGGACTTTTACTAATGATACTTATTTCTGTAAGTATTTAAATGGTTCATTTGCTTATCCAATAATTTCAATTAATGCTGCTGAAAATACTTTTACAGCATGTGCTCCAGGTACTATTTACAATCCTTTATCTTCAAATGATGTAGCAAAAATTTTAATTACAGTCATGGCAACTGATGAACCAATGGGTGATTTACTTAATTTATTAAATTTTGCTCAATTATCTTATGATAATTCTTTAAATGTAATTTATTCGAATGAAGTATTCATTAATTTAATAACTAATGAACCAAATTTAATTATTAATAAAACTGTAGATAATATTACTGTTGAAAATAACACTATTTTATGTTATAATATTACAGTAAAAAACATTGGACATTCTACAGCTTATAATATAACTGTGAAAGATGATTTCATTGATTTATATAAAGATTTAATTAGAAATGGCAATGTTGTTAATATTACTGCATGTTATGGTAATGGTACTAAATTAGACATCAATGCTAATGATTTATTTGGTGATGGTTTTAAATTATCTAAATTAGGTTACACTAATGTATCTAATAATTTTACTATAAGTTACTATGTTAAATTTAATGAAAATCCAAATTTAGGACAAGATATTACTAATACTGCTAATATAACTTCATTTTATGCAAGGAATAATGCTACAAACTTTGTTAATTCTGGTAATCAGTTTGAGTATTCTGCTAATGCATCAGTTAAAGCAAAGGATTTAAATTTTTCTAAAATTTATGTTGGATCTAATATCACTGGTAAAGACGGAGTAACAATTGGAGAAAACTGTACTTTTAATTTAACAATTAATTTACCTGATTTAATTGCTAAAAATTTAACAATTAATGATACTGTATATGGATTAAAATATTTAGGTTATAATATTGTTAATGAAAATAGTGTGGACTATGATATGACTATTAATGGTAGTAATACCGGTATTAAATCAGATATTGTTATTGATATTCATAAAATAATTCCTACTTCTAGTGATGATAATTTGACTATTCAGTTATATTTCACTCCATTTGATAATGAGTCATCAATTCCTTTAAATAACTTAAATAAAACTATTGTTAACACTGCAGTCTTAACATATCGTGTTAATAATAAAAATGTTAACATATATAAATCTGATAAACTTAATGTTTATCAACCAAAAAATTTGATTAATAAATCATTCAATATTACTGAAGTTGAAGGTGGGGATGCAGTAGAGTGTGTTATCACTGTATTTAATAAGGGTACCTCCATATCTTATAATACGACTATTATTGACGATTTAAATGAATTAATAAATAGATTTATTAAAGATAATTCTAGGGATAACATTGAATTTTACTTAAACGGTATTCCAATAACTGAAAACATGACTTGGGTTGGAAATATCGCTGTATTTAATCTTGGTAATTTAACTATAGGCCAAAAAGTTAATATAAGTTTTAGATTTAGTATTAAAAAAGATGTAATCATTAATGACACTAAGTATGTCAATTTTGCTAATTTGACTTATTATTCTATGCCAGATAATACCACTAATGAAACTAGGACTTATTCATCTGTTAATGGTGCAAGTTTTTATTCTAATGCAACTATTGCTTTGATTAATCCTACTATTGAAAAAATATTGGTGGATTCATTAATCAATGGTACTCATTATAATGAGTATAATGAAGCAAGTATTGGTGAACATGTTATATATAATATTAAAGTTCATTTATCTAATGGTACTTATAACTCTATTACAATAGTTGATAACCTTCCTGAAGGATTTGAGTATATTGATGGAAGTGCTATCTTTGCTAATGGTACTCCAATAACTGATTATGGTAATATTTCTGTTAATCATGATGAAAATAATTTAAAAAGATATATAACTTTAAATTTTGATAATTTACTTGCCCAAGATGTTATTCGTAATAATCATGGTAATTTCACAATCAACATAACTGTTTTAGTATTAAATAGTTCTTCTAATACTATGGGTGTATCTAAAATTAATAATGCAAGTTTAAATTGGAATAATAATGGTTCAGCTTCTGCTAAGTCTAATCCGGTTACTATTGTAGAACCAATATTGAAAATTAATAAAAAATTTAATGAAACCAATATTGAAGGTAATGATAATATTAGTTTCAATATCACTGTTGGAAATAAGGGTAATACTCCATTATTTAACATTACTGCAATAGATAACATAACTAAGTTAACTTCTGATATTGCTTCAAAAGATTCTATTACTTATGATATTCTTCTTGGAGATATAGATAATGTTAATGTTTCTATTGATTATAATACTGGATTAATTACAATTAAAGTTAAACAATTAAATAAAAATCAAAATATTGTAGTTAGATTTTATTTCAAAGTAAAAGATGATGTTTTAATAGGTAATTCCTATTTAAATATTGTTAATGCAAGCGGTATTTCTGTACCTACTGGTGAAGAATTTAGGATTTATTCTAGTTCTGCTAATGATACAATTTATACTAAAAATCCAACTATTAATAAAACTGTAATTAATTCTACCGTCCCTAATGGTAAGGATAATATTACAATTGGTGAAAATATAACTTATTGTATTGGTGCTAACTTAGCAACTGGTGAATACAATACCATTATTATAAATGATACTCTTCCAAATGGTCTTAGGTATGTCAATGGTTCTGTAGCTATTTATAAAGGTGAAACTGGGGATGTTTTACTTAATAGTGATGAGTATGAAGTTATTGTAGAAAATAATAGTATAATAATTAAATTTACAAATCCTAGTACAACTACTAAAGATCTAATAGATTATTATAATTCAAAGTTTAGAGTTTACTTAAATGCTACATTATTAAATATAAGTTCAAATAGTGCAAATCAATCTAAAATAAATAAAGCTGAACTTACTTGGAATAATTTAACTACAAAGGCAAATTGCACTGTTAATGTAGTTGAACCTAATATTATCATTAGTAAAAATTTCAATAAAACTAATAATGTTCAAGGTAACGATAGTATTAAAATTATTAGTGTGGTTAAAAACAATGGGGATTCTCCATTATTCAATATTACTGTAGCTGATAATTTAACTGAGTTATTAAATAGATTCATTGAGGATAATGATAGAAGTAAAATCATTATTAAAATCAATAATCAAGAAGTTAATAATTCTGTAATCTGGAATGGTGGTGTAGTTAATGTTCTTATTAATCAATTAAATGTTGGTGAAACTGCAAATATTACTTATGAATTTACACTTAAAAATTCAACATTAATTAACAATATTCCATATATTAATAATATTAATGTAACTGCCTATTCTGTACCTGTTGAAAACAAAGAAGCAAGAGTCTACTTTGCTAATAGTACTGCTAAATTTAATTTAGCAAAACCTTCAATTGATAAAACAGTTATTAACTCTTCTATTGATAACGGTTTAAATAATGTTACTATTGGTGAAATTATCACTTATGGTTTAAACATTACTTTACCTATTGGTAATTATACTAATATGGTTATTAATGATGTTCTTCCTGAAGGATTTAAATTCATAAATTCTTCAAGTATTGGGGGAGTAACTGTTAATGTAAATAATGGTAGGTTTATTAATATAGTTGTAGATTCATTTAATTCAAACATCTATGATAATAATTTATTAATTAAAATCAATGTACTTGTATTAAATAATAGTAGTAATATTGAAGGCATGGTTAAGGTTAATAATGTAAATCTCACTTTAAATGGTGATTTAATAAGTAATAGTAGTGCTGGTGTACGTATTGTCGAACCAGATATAAGTATTAACAAAACAATATCTGGCCATAATAATGATACTAAATATAATGTTAATGAAACTGTGGAATATTCAATTATTATTAAGAATAATGGAAATTCTCCAGGTTTTAATATTAAAATAAATGATGTTTTACCTGATGATTTGATTTATAAATCTGCTTATGTAAATAATAATTCTTGGTTTGTAAATTATGATGCATCTAAAAAAGAAATCCTAATCACTGGTTCTTATTTAGAAAAAAATCAAAGCATCCAGGTTATTGTTTCATGTAACGTAAATCAAAATATAAGTGATATATTAGGTAAAAATATTACTAATATTGCTAATTTAACTTATACTTCAGCTAATAATAATGAAAATAGGACTTATATAAACTCTGATAATATTACGATCTCTATAGTTCTTGTAGATTTGGCTATTAATAAAACTGTTATTTCACAAGGTCTTTATAATGGGGATGTTGTTTATAATATTACTATAAAAAATAATGGCCCTAATGTTGCCCATAATGTTATTGTTAAAGATATTATTCCTGATGGTTTAATATTTAAATCAATTAATACTGATTATTCTATTAATGGAAACATTATTAAATGGTTAGTTAATTCATTAAATCCTGGTGAATCTTTAAGTTTCATTCTTAGTGCTAAAATTAACATAACTGGAAATATAACAAATATTGTTAATGTTTTTGCTGATGAAAATGAAACTAATTTAACAAATAATGTTAATAATGTGACTATAAATGTTCCCAACACTGTAGATTTATCTGTTGTTAAATCTTCTAATGTAAGTAGTGTTAATTATGGGGATTATATTAGTTATAATATTATTGTATCTAATAATGGTCCGGATCTTGCTACTTGTGTTAATGTAATTGATGTTTTACCTAACGGTTTTATATTTGCATCATCTAATGCTAGTAAAGGTAATTATAATTCAGTTACTGGTTTATGGATTATCGGTGATTTATCTTCAGGTGATAAAGTTGCTTTAACCATTGTTGTTAAAGTTAATTGTACTGGTAATGTTACTAATTTTGTTAATGTTACTTCTAATGAGTTTGATTGGAATTTATCTAATAATAAAGATAATGTAACAGTTGAAATTCCTGAATCAGTTGATTTAATTGTTAACAAAACTATTGTCGATTCATTTAATAATACAATTATTTACCAAATAACAGTTAAAAACGATGGGCCTATTAATGCTACTTGTGTTAATGTAACTGATATGGTATTATCTAAAAATCTTATTTATGTATCATCTAATGCTACAAAAGGCTATTATGATAATAATACAGGTATTTGGAATATTGGTGATTTAGAGTCTGGAGAAGCTGAAAATATTGTTATTGTTTTTAATATGACTATGGATGGGACTATCATAAACTTTGTTAATGTAAGTGGTAATGAATTTGATAGGAATATTTCTAATAATAAAGATAATGTAAGTTATCTTCCTATTGCCGATTTGGAAGTTAAAAAATTCTCTAATATAAAAATTATTAGTATTGGGGATAAAGTGGTCTATACAATTGTTGTTATTAACCATGGTCCTAACACTGCAATAAATGCATGTGCAGTTGATAACTTGTCTAATAAACTTAGATTTATTAATTTTACTGCAACGAAAGGTATATATGATTTTAATACTGGCTATTGGTATATTGGTAATTTAAGTTCTAATGACATAGTAGTTTTAAATATAACATGTATTGCAGAAAAATCTGGAATTATTGATAATGTGGTTATTCTTAGTTCTAATACTATTGATAATAATACTAGTAATAATATTGCAGATTGTAATATCACTGTTAATGATAAAATAAATCCTAATGGAAATTATTCTAAAAATATTTCACATATCAGTCAATATTCTAAAAGCATTTCACATATTGGTCAGAATTCAAATTTAATTTTTGTACAGAAAACAGGAAACCCTTTAATTGTATTGATTTTGTCCTTAATCTGTTTATCTGGTTTAGGATTTAACTTAAAACGTAAAAAATAGATTCAATATTATTTATATAATATATAAGTTTTTTTATTATAATACAATTAAATTTTCTTTTTCTTTTTTTTTTTAAAAGTAGATTTTAATTTTCTCATGATTGTTTTTATTTAATTTTTAAAATTATTAAATTTTTTATCCAATATTTTTGTTCATTTAATTTAATAATCGTTTATTTTAATTAAATAAAAATATAAAAGTATGAATTTATTTATTCATACATGTCTTTTACTTCATTTTCTATTTTTTTCTTTGATTGTTTTAGTGCATACTGTACATCTAACATATCTATTTCATCTTTTTCTTCAGATAATGCATGGTGTAATGAAGTTTTGAGGATTTTTTGTTTTAAATCTCTTCCGGACATTCCCTTTGTTAATTTAACTATTTTTTCAATGTCAATATTGGCTTTAATTGGCATGCTTTTAATATTTTTTTCAATAATTTCTTTTCTTTCTTTATCTGTTGGTAATTTAAATTCAATTTCTTCTTCAAATCTACTTCTTACTGCAAGATCTAAGAAATTAATATTGTTTGTAGCACCAATAGTTATTACTCCATCATTTGGATTTATACCGTCAAGTTCAGTTAATAAAGAGTTGACAATTTCGGAAACATCTCCTCTTAATGATTGGAATTGTCTATGTAATGCTATAGCATCAATTTCATCAATGAATATTATTGAAGGTGCATTTTTACTAGCATTTTCATATAATTCATGTATTTGACGTGCACCATCACCTACATGATCTCCTATTAAACTTGTTGCTTTAACTAAATATAATGGAACATTAAGATTATTTGCCAATGCTTTAACAAGCATTGTTTTACCAGTACCTGGAAGTCCATAGAATAATATATTTTGCGGAGCCCATTGTCCAAATTTTTCAGGTGATTTTACATATCTTTCTACAATTTTTATTTTATTTTTAGCATTTTTTTGACCAATAATGTCTCCAAATTTAATATTAAATTTTTCAGGTCCTGTTTTTTTAGAAATTGTATTTAATGTATTGTCTACTGTAATTTTTGTATCATTTGTAAGTATTGAATTATTAGGTTCTACTTGTGAAATTTTAAATGCATAATCTGGAATCATTTTTTGATCAAATAAATATGATCCTGTTTTAAGTTCTAGGCCTAACCATTGTTCTTTTGCATATTCTTCAAATAATTTTTCATCTGAGATTTCTAATGGAATATTCTCTATCAAACTAAATTTAAAAGGGTAGCCTACAGGTTCTAATTTTAATTTTTTAGCTGGAATTTCATCAATTGTAGGATTGGATATTATCTTGGAATTTTTGATTTTAATTTCTTGATTCTTATTGTTTGATTTCAAATAGACACCTACTATCGGGTTTTAATTAATTTTATTAATGGCTTATATAAATTAATTTTAAATTATTGTAAAAATTATAATTTATATTTTCTATTTATTAATCTTACTATTTTTTTAGATTTTTTAATTTTTAATATAAACTTAGTAATAAATTAAAAAATAGTTTTTTATTGTAAATTTTATAAATTAATTTTTGTTTAAAAATAGTATTTTTTGGGGTTTTTTTTTATTTGGAGTATTTTTTTTGTTTAAAAATAGTATTTTTTGGGGTTTTTTTTTATTTGGAGTATTTTTTTTGTTTAAAAATAGTATTTTTTGGGGTTTTTTTTATTTAATGTGTTTTTGATATTTAGTATTTTAAATTTTGTAAATACTTTAATTAAAAATGAATTATTATTTAAATTTTTAAAATAGTAAAGTTAATTCTAGAATTCTAGAATTAACATTTTAAAATTTATTCGCAAGATTTTTTTGCTAATTTAATATCTTCTGCTTTAACAGTTTTACGACCAGCATGTTTAGCATAAGCTACTGCTTGTTTAGCAAGTTCAGTTGCGCATTCTTCTAATTTTTCAGCGAGAGCTTCTTTAGCATCTTCACTAACTCTTTCTGCACCTGCATTTTTTACAATTCTTCCTACAGGAGCAAGTGGTAATTCATTTTTCATTTTTTATCACTTTTTTATTATTTTTTAATTCTAATAATCTTAAGTTTAATTATTAGTATGTTGTAATCTTTAATTTATCTTATATAAATATTACTAATTTATTTTTTAATTTTAATTAATTTTTATTAATATTTTTTTATTTGATTTATTTATTGAATGTATTATTAAAATATTAAAACGATTTACCTTTTTTATCTTAATTTAGTAAAATACTAACATTTTTATTATTAAATTTTTAAAGTTTTTTATATTTTTTAAATATTTTATAATAATTTTTCATAAGTTTCTCTCATTTTTATTGCATCAATATCAAGTAAAGGGGTTTCACAAATTATTGTAGCATTCCAACCATAATCAATTAGATTTTCAAGTAAATCTTTTATATTAGGTCCATATTCATCATTTTCTTCAAGGGTATGGTGTTTTCTCTCACCATTTTTATTATATTCTATTGTTGTAAAATGGCAGTGTAACCTTTTAATATCTAAACGATTTTCTAATTTTGAGAAAATATAATTATAATCTTCTTTTTTGTTTAATTTTCCATGGTTTCTTGCATGAAGATGGGCAAAATCTATTGTTGGTTCAAAGTGTTCAAGGTTTTCACACATATATAGGATTTCATCGAGATTCCCAAGTTGATTTATTTTTCCAGTTGTTTCTGGTGCAAATGTATAATTTTTAAGACCTTCTTCTTCACATTTGTTTAATAATTTTTTGTATCCTAACATGGATTTTTCTAAGCATAATCTTGGGTCTTGTTTTGAATAATATCCTGGATGGAAAACTAATCTATATGCCCCCATATATTCTCCAATTCGTCCACAATTAAATAAACTTTCTATGGAGTTATTTATTTTCTTATCTTCTTTTGAACACATGTTTATATAATATGGACAATGCATGGATACAAGTACTTTGTTTTTATGGCTATTTTCTTTAAGTTTACTTGCACTTTCCTCTTTTATTCTTAATCCATGTGTGGATTGGTATTCATATGCAAATAATTTTCTTTCATTCAAATATCCACATGCTTCATATGCTCTTCCTTTATATTCTTTAGGTTTTCCTGCAGGTCCAAATATAATTTTATCCATAAAATCATCTTCTAATTAAAAACAAGTTATCTATTAAAAAATAAAGTAAAAAAGAAAAAAAAGTAGTTTTTGAATATATTATTTAATGGTTTAAAAATTTTTATAAGATGCCCATTGCTTTATTTGTTTTTGCAATGGATTTTTCATTATCTGATTCTAATTCAAGCATTGCACGGATACAATCAATGTTTTCAGGAATAACATCTGATTCTTGGTGTACTGCTTGCATGTAATATAATTCATTATCCACTACATTGATGGATTCTTTCCATACTGGAATTTCATATAAATCGTTTCTGCTTCTTCCTAACTCTCTTGCATATTCCATTAATGTTGCAGTAGAATCAAGTCCCATACCTGCTTCTGCAAGTATAACTCTGGATCTTTTACTAAGAACATCAATAATGTCATCAGTGCTTACATCACTATCAAGTTCAACCATGATATTATGTACGTGCATAAGTGTTGTTGGTACAAGAAGGGCCATTGTTGTAATGTCTATTCCTTTCATTACTGTTCCTACATCGGGTCCATGGTGTGATGGTACTTTTGCAGGGTTTGGAACAATTGCATTAATTGGTCCTTTTTTAATTTCATTAGGGTCTGCACCTCTTCTTACCATTACTGCCCTAACTTTTTTAATATCTGCAATCTGACTAATTGGGTATAAGGAACGTGTAAGTCCTGTTGTATTACAAGATACTACACGGGAGTAATCTGCACCATAAGATTCATCATAATTTGAAAATGAGTTAAATGATCTTCCAGTAAGTGAATGGTCTTCTCCTCCCTGATAAATTGCTTTTACTCCTGCTTTTTTATATTTGTCCATATTTTCTTTACCAAATTTACCGGGGGTGCAATCTACTACTAAATCTGCTTCAGAAATCATATCATCAACAGTTCCTGCAATTTCAATTCCAGCATCTTTAAATAATTGCTCTCTTTCAGGTATAGCTATGTATAAAGGATAGCCTTTTCTAACAGCAACTTTTGCTTCAAAATCAGGTTTTGTTTTACACACACCAACTATTTTCATATCATCTTGTGCTGAAACTGCATCAGCAACCCTTTTACCAATTGTTCCAATTCCATTTACAGCTATAGATTTCATTTTATTTCTTTCCTTTATATTAATCTAAAATTTAAATTATTCTTAATCTTATATTTATTTTATCTAAATATTTATTAAAGTATTTTTTGATTTTAGATTACACTTAAAATAATTATTTTAATTGTTTTTCATTGATTCTTGAAATTTTTAATTAAATAGTGTTTATTTTATTATATTTAACATATTTGAATGTTAAATATGCTTATTAGATTTATTTTAAATTAATTTCTTATATTATTTGAAAAATAATTATTTTGAAAAAAATAGTTTGTAGTTTTATTTAATAATTAATGTCTTAATTTTTTAGTTTCTTTAAATAAAGTTAATAAATCCATAATAAAAATATTATGGATTTTGTTTTTTAGAAGCAAAATTTATATTTGTGCTCCCATTTCTCTAAGTTTAGTTGGGAAATATTCATCAATAACATATTCGAGACCATACTTAGAGAAGGATTGTTGCTCTGCTTTTTTCCCTATTTTAAGCATTTTTTTAATTTCAGTTTGCCAGAATTCAGTTTGATACCTAGGATCTTTAGACAATTCTTTAAGTCTCATTACATCTACATCTTTTAATGGATCACTTGGTAAATCATATTTAATAATATCACTTGCAGTTACTCCCATAAATTGGGCATCTGGTGTTGCAAGTTCGTGGTTTACATGTGCAAGTTTCGCACTACCTGAAATAATTACTTGGCCAATATGGAATCCCCAAGGATCTCCATCATTACAAATATATACTGGAAGACCTAATTCTTCATTTACTCTTTTGATAAATCTTCTTGTAGCACGAGCTGCTTGTCCTTTAAGACCTACAATAAGAGTATTGAATTTATCATAAGCATGTTCTTGAACCATACGGTGGAACATTCCCATGGTTTCCACTGCCATTACACGATCTACATTGCAATCTAAAAATTCTACTTCATCAATTGTAGGTGAAATAGTATAACCAGATTTTCCTGCTTTTAATGCATTTATTTCTACATCATCATCTAAAAGAGTAATGTCTCCATATACTGAAGCACCATCTTCTTCTGGCATAAGCCCTAACTCTTCACGGGTAGTGCCTAACATAACTTCCAAATCTTCTCCAACAGTGTTAGATTCTTGCTGGGTATTAAATTCTACTCCCCAACCTTCACTAATATAATACATTTCCCTTATAGTTGCAGTTTTTTCTCTTTGAACAAGATCTTTACAGAAATTTGCAGTACAAACCATTTGGCCTAATTTTCTAAGTTGTTTAACATTACCCATGGATCTTTTACTGTATCTGTCACCTAATACATAGTATCTTTTGTCTGGGTCATAATGGATGTTACCAGTTCCTCTTGATGGTACTTTAAGAGTTGGGATTTTATCTTTAGTAACATCATCAATAATATCCTGACCTAAACATTTAAGTTTATTGTAAGTATATTCTTTACGTTTTTCTTTAGGCATATGTTTTTTTAATTCATGTTCAGCCATGTTTAGTCATCCCCATTTTTATTTTTTTCAGCTTTTTCTGCTTCTTTAGCTGCTTTTCTCGCTGCTCTTTCAGCTTCTTTTGCTGCTTCTTTCTCTTGCATTATTTTTTCATTAATGAGATCATCTTCAGAAACGGTGTAATTCTGCTTTTTATTATTTGTAATATTTGATGTTTCCTCATTTACTGCATATCCGTTTTCATCAAGTTCTTCCATTAAGATTGCTTCTTCTTCCTCTTCTTCTTCATCTTCTTCAGGTTTTTCACCAAGTAATTCCGCAAGTCCTCTTCTAGTTACTTTAGATAATACTTTAGTGTAATTTGGTACTGCTACTTCTCCAAGTTTTGCAGATTCTTCAATGATTACTGGTACTATTTCTTCAAAGATTTTAGAACGCATTACTTTTTCTTTTTCTGCTTTTTTATGTTTTAAGTGTTTTTGTAATTTACGAGCAAGGGTCATTGTGGCTTGTCTTACTTCATGTAAAATTTCAGGTTCTGGTGCAATACTTTGTTTTCCAGTTGATAAATATGGAATTTGGGTAGAAATCATATTTACAAATACTGTAATTGGTGAGTTTTCGAAATCTTTAATTCCGTAACGTTTCCAATCAATACTCTTGAGTGCTTCAGTAATTGCACAGCTTCCTTGATCAAAAGTTAAAGGTACTCTATTTGCAAATCTCATAATTTCGGATTTTCTTTGGTCGTTAATTAAACGTCCTGCTTCTCCACCATATGCAATACCTGCTTCAATAATAAATGCTACACCGCCTTTATATGTAACGGGTTTTCTAGTAATGGTTTCTACAAATTCTGGTTTAAGAATTTGTTTAATACCCTTTTCAATTTGTTCACTTCCAATTGGTATAAGCCCATTTGTTGGAGGAGCCATAAATTTCATTTTATCGAAGCATTTAACAATTGCTTCAGCTTCTTCCCATTTCATATCTTTAGGACGTTTTTTCATATCAATTCCAGTAGCTTCTGCAATTTCATTAACTTTTTTACTGGACATCCTAGATAGGTTACTTGTAAGCATACTTTTAAAGTTTCTTTTATCTGTATGTTTTGCCATGAAATGGATATCATCTGCAGTAACTCCTTTTGGGTGAGGTAATACTTCTTTTGGAAGTACTGGAATAACATCTGCTGCTCTTTTGAATATGTATTTATGTCCAGTTGGATCTCTAAATGTTATTTTAGCATGTGGATTAGCAATCATGGTTCTTCTGATATATTCAAAAGCACCTTGTTCTGCCATGGAATATGCAACATCTTTAAACTGAAGTTCAATACATACACCAGTATGATCTACATCAACTTCTTCTCTTTCCATTAATAGACCAACATTTTTCTTAACATCCATTTTAAATTTAAGTTTTACTCCTTTTAGCTCTCCATTTTCCATGTAACCAGAAATTACTCTTGCAGGTTTACCTGTAGTCATCTGTGATAAAAGCACACAACCACTACAACCTAAACCTTGTTGTCCTCTGGATTGGATATTTCTAAATTTAGAACCAGCAAACATAGTACAATATACTTTTAAAATATAATCTTCAGGAATACCAGGACCATTATCTGCATGTCTTAAAATGTAATGTTCTTTAGATACTTTTCTTAAGTCAATTTTGATTTCAGGTAATATTCCTGCTTCTTCTGCTGCGTCAAAACTGTTAGTAATTAATTCGTGAAATACAATAGTTAAAGATCTTATTTTCCCGGAAAATCCTAACATCTGTTTATTTTTTCTAAAAAATTCAGATGGGGTTAATTCTTGGAAATTTGTAAAGAGCTCTGATGCTTGTTGTGACAAAATATACCTCCTAAATAAGTATTGGTTTTATAAAATAATTTTTTATAATTTTTAGATTAAATTAACATGTTAATGCTAAAAATTAAATATTTATTATAAAAAATCTAAAGCAATAATGATTTTTAAAAAATTTATAAATATATTAAAAATAATTTTCTATATAAAATAGTAAAAAATACATCATTATTAATGCTTATATGTATATATATTGATTTTTATATATAATGTTTTCTTATTATTTTTTATAATATTTAATTTAAATAAAATTAAAATAATTAATCTTTAATAGAATATTAATTTAATTAATTTCTTAGATTTTTTATATATAAATTATCTTGATTAAGTAGGGGTCTTAATTTTTTTTTAATAGTTTTTTATAATTATATTATATTTTATATTTTATTTAAAAAAAATATCTAGGAGCATTTGAAAAGTATTTTTATTTGATTCATATCTTTTGAAAAGATATTTTATTTAAAATTTTAAATTTATAAAATTTATTTATTTTTAAATTAGGTAAATTATATTTTAAATTTAAATATTTTTAACAAAGCTGAATTATTTAAAATAAGTTTAATTGCTTATTTTCTATTGAATTGTTAAAGTTTATTATATATATTAAAATCTAATTTATTGGATTTCATTAAAATTAGTATATAATATTAAACTATTATTTTTCTTATATTATTAATTTAAACATTAAGTATTTTATTTTAAAAAATACTTTTTTAATAAAAATAGTTATTTTTAAATATTGTTTGAAAATATAATAATTGAATTTAATTATTATATTTAATCTAAATCATCTCTAAGTTCAATTTCGTCATGACTAATTCCCATAACTTCTTTAAACTCCCTCTCTTTTCTTTCACGTTTTTGATTTTCTAAGTAACTATAAATTGTTTTGTGTCTTGAACCACTTAAAATCATATTTATAGCTTCTTTTGCAACCATTATGTTCTCCATCCTTCCAATAAGGGAAACGGTTTTACCATATATTGCCATATCAACATCTGCCATATCTGTAATAATTTCTTTAGTAATACCATTTCTTCCAATTATACGTCCTTTTTGTCTGGATAATGCTTTTTTATTTTTTCCAACTGCATCAGTAAGTTTTAATACTTCAAGATACATTTCATCTTCTTTTAATTTTAGTGCAGTTTTCGGATTAAATCCACGTCCAATAGCTTTAACTATATAATTTGTTTTCCATATTCCTAAAGGATCTTCCATGTTTTCTTGTGGATAAATGGTTACTGTGCCTTCATCGCTATCAATATCTAATATTGTTTGAGTAGTGTTTTCAATAATTTTTTTAGTTTTACCTTCTTTTCCGATTAATACCCCAACACGTTCACGCGGAATTTTAAGATAATCTGTTTCAGGCATTATAATTCACCTCTTTTTTCTAAAAACATTATAATTTTATTTTTTGATTATATTTATTAATTTCTAAATAATTTATATCTTTTTTAATTTTATATTAAAATAAGTCTATTTTAGTTAATTCAACTAATTTTTCAATGATAAAATAATTCCATCTTTAACTCCAAGCTTTTCTTCAATTTCTTCTTTTGTGATTTTTGAACCTAATTTTTTAAAATCATTACTTAAATTATTGATATCCCTTTCAAGTAATTCTTTAGCAATAGGATTATTGTAGATTACAGATTGGGAAACATCAATTATTATAGGTTCTTCATTAAAGTTCATTATATTATATGATGATAAATCTCCATGCACTAGTTTTGCATTATTTAAGAATTTATTCATTTCATTTAAAACTTTTAAAAAGAAATTATCAATATCTTTTGGAGGGTTATATTTTACAGTTTTAGCAGGATTGCCTTTTATATCTCCAATAAATTCTAATATGAGTACATTGTTTAAATAAGTGATTGGCTTAGGAACTTTAACTCCTGCTTTGTATAGGCGCTCTAAGTTTTTATATTCTTTACTTACCCAGGAATTGATTAATTGTCTTTTATTACTGTGACGAGATTTAAATCTACGATCTCCATCTACATAAAAGTTCATTTTTTTAAAATCTGATGTTGCAATTCTATATATTTTCACTGCAAAATATTTATTTCCTTTAATACCTTTTAAAACATTAGCTTCTTTACCTGTACTTATCTCTCCATTTAAAACATCAATATAATTTTTATTAGATAATTTATAGAGTGTTTCAAGAGTTCTGTTGTCAAAAATGTCACTACCTACTTTTCTATCATCTGCATCTTTTTTACGTTTTTCAGATATTATTTTTTGTACTTTTTCATCAGCTTTAGCTATTTTTTGATTCATAATATCACCAAAGTTATTAAAAATAGTATTTTTTAGGTAGTTAAATAAAAGTTATATAATAAAATTAGTTATTTAAAATTTTAAAAAAGATATAAAAAAATGTTTACATTTTTAAGTATCCTTTTCTATCAAGCCAATTTGATTCTGTTTTAGTGTATCTCCAAATTACATCCGCTTTTTCTTCACTTTGGAAATCCCATGGTTTTACAAGGATAACGTCCCCTTCACGAATCCAAATTCTTTTTTTCATTTTTCCTGGAATACGTGTCATACGAGTATAACCATCAGCACATCTTACTTTGAGTTTTCCATGTCCCATAATCTGTTCAACAACACCAGCAATTTCTCCTTTACGTGGAGTTCTTACCCTTCTGTAACTTTGTTGTTGATTGTTATTATTTTTGTTTTTATTTGCCAAGTATTTTCCTCCGATTTTTTTAATTAATTCAATACATAATAATAATTATAAAATTTTAAGTATTGTGATATTTAAAAAAAGCCTTTTCATTTTAAATATATAATATTAATATTTTATATTTCATATTATAAAAACTTATTATATATTATATTGACTCTGTAAAATAATTAAATATAAAAATTTATTATATGTTTTAATAAATATTTATTTACATATAAATTAAATTTTATTTTTATTATTTATTTATAATTTTATAAGGTGATTAGATGGGTACTGAATTTTTACAGATAAAAGAACCAAATGAGGCTAAAAAATTAATTAAAGCTTATTTTAATGAGTATTATAAATCAGAATCTGAAGATATTCCTTTAGAAGAATCATATAATAGAATAGTTTTTGATGATATTTATAGTCGTATTGATTTTCCACCATTTGACAGGGCTTTAAAAGATGGTTTTGCTATTAAATCTGAGGATAGTTATGGTGCGTCTGAAGAGAATCCTAAAAAAGTTAAAATTATTGATTCTCTTGAAGCAGGTTCATATAGTAAAAAAACTGTTGAACTAGGGACTGCTGTAGAAATTAGTACTGGTTCACCATTACCTAAAGGTGCAGATTCTGTTTTAATGGTTGAATATACTTTAAAAGATGGGGATGAAGTAGAGCTTTATAAAAGTGTAACTCCTACTCAGGATGTTGGTAAAAAAGGATCTGATGTTAAAAAAGATACACTTCTTATTAAAAAAGGGGTTGTTTTAACTGCTGATAAAATAGGAGTATTAGCAGCTCAGGGATTTACTAATGTTAAAGTTTATAAAAAACCAGATATTGCTGTAATTTCAACAGGTAATGAATTAGTTAAAGCAGGCTCTGAACTTGAAGAATCTAAAATTTATGATGTAAACAGTACTATGATTAAAAATGGAGTAAGTGCTGCTGGGGGAGTTGCTACAAAAGAGGGTATTATAAAAGATGATTATAATCAATTAGAATCAATTATTCTTAAATCTCTTAGTAAACATGATATTTTAATATGTTCAGGTGGAACTTCTGCAGGTGTTGGTGATGTATTAAAACATGTTCTTGATGATATTGGTGAAGTAAAACTTCATGGAATTGCTGTTCAACCAGGAAAACCAACAATACTTGGAATTGTTAATGATAAATTAGTTATTGGTTTACCTGGAAATCCTGTATCTGCACTTGTAATATTTAATGTATTCATAGCTCCTGTAATAAGAGAACTTGCGGGAATTTCAGAAAGAACTCTTGATACAGTTAAAGGAACACTTAAAAAAAGGATTCATTCTGCAGTCGGAAGAGAACAATATCAATTAGTAACTTATGATGATGGGGATGTGATTCCTATATTTAAAGATTCTGGTGCAATATTCTCTCTTGCTCGTGCAGATGGTTATGTAAATGTATCTAAAAATACAGAAATGGTGGAAGAAGGAGAAGTAGTAGAAGTAACTTTGTTTAATTAAAATTATTTATATTATGAAATTAATATTTTTATAATATTTTATTTACTAAAAAATTCAGAGGTGTATTTATGGTTGAAGAAAAAACTATTAAAGAAGAAAACATTGCAGTTATTAGTAATAAAGGTTCTTTAGAAACAGCAAAATTATTATTTGCAAGATTATCTGGATGGATTGAATCTAATGAACTTGAAACAACTGGTGATCCATTCATGATTTTTTATAAACTTCCTGAGAATGTTGGACCTGAAGAGATTGTTTATGATGTTGGTTATCCAATTTCAGAAAAAATTAATGGTAGCGATTCAGTAAACACTGCAACAATGGTTGAACACACTGTTTTATCTGAAAATCATAATGGTACTAGGGATACTATTCAAGAGACTTATAAAAAAATTGCACAGTATTCTATGGATAATAATTATGATATAATCGGTTCTCCAAAAGAAATTTATCATAAAGGTTTCCTTGAAAATACTGATGATAAAATCATTGAAGTTCAATTTCCAGTAATTAAAATGGATTAATTTTTTTTATTTTAATATCTTTTTTTAATTTAATTGATAAATTTTTCAATTTAATTTTTATTTCTTATTCTTTTATTTTTTTTATTTAATTTTTATTCCATATCTTTTTATTTTTAACTTTAAATTGTTTTTAATTATTATAAGAAAATTTGAAGTTTTTTAATAAGTCTTATATATTAAGAAATAAATAATATGTAATGTATTTTTTACATATATTAATGGAGGTAAAATTTTGGATGAAACAAATAATTTAGATAATTCAAATTTCATTCTTGATTCGGAACCTAAAGTAAATTATAAAAAGGAGAAAACAACATTATCAAAAGTTGGGGTTTCTTATTTTCTCTTGCTTTTGATAATGTTTTTTGTTCCAACTGTATTGTTAAGTATATTTCCAGTAAAAAATAATGACATGCTATTATTATTTAATTTCTTTGGTTTTATATTTGGATTTATTATTTTATACTATTTCATGAAAAAAATACCTAAAGCAAATAATTTTAAGGAAAATAAATTATCTTTAACTAAATATGTCTATTATCTTATTATGGGTTATGGATTAATGCTTTTAGGATATTTTATTTGTAATATAATAAAAAATATTTTTGTTCCAACAGTTACAAATCCTCTTCAGACATTTCAATCTTCTGGTTTAATTGGAACCTTTTTATATGGTGTGTTATTTGGCCCAATTTTTGAAGAGTATTTTTTCCGTAAATTTCTTATTGATAGAACAATAAGATATGGTGAATTATTTGCAGTTTTAAGTTCTGCATTTATGTTTATGATTTACCATATGAATTTTTATCAATTTTTAGGGGTATTTTTATTTGGAATTATACTTGCTCATGTTTATGTTAGAACTAAAAATATTTTATATACAATTACAATGCATCAAATTGCAAATTTTTTAGGTTTAATTGTTCCATCATTGGTTGGTGTTAATCCTTTATTTGTTAAAGCCTATAATTTAGTTGCATTTGTAGTAATGTGTTTGTCAATTGGATTTTTTGCATATTATTTATATAAAGTTAAATTTAAGCAAAATAATTTAAAAATCTCTAATAAAATGATATTTAAATTGTATTTTAGTAATTTTGGACTTATTATATTTTTAATATTTGGTTTAATAATTGCAATACTAAATTTAAATATTCCCTGGATTATGAATTTACTTCATTAATCTATTATTTTTTTTTAAAATTAGTTTTTTTTATATTTTTTTATCTGTTAAAAATTTAATTTTTTAATTAAAAAATAAACTTTATCTTAATTTAAATGTTTTAAATATTATTTTGAATATATTGATTTAAATTAGGTTATTATTAATGTTAAAATTTAATTAATTCTTATATTTTCTAAAAATAGTAAAAAAGAATATTACTTAAGATTTAAGGTAGTAATATTCTCCAGCTTCTTTTTGTTCACGATCAAGGTAACTATCAAGTTTATTTACACGTGGACGTTTTGTTTCTTTATCACGTCTAAATGTAACATTTAAATCAGATAAAAATTTATTCATTGATGTTCTAAGATCAGTAGGTTTAGATGCATGACCTTCAATACCAGGTTTACCATTGAATACCATGGCCCTATCAGATATGTAATCAATAAATACTATATCGTGATCTATAATTAGACTTGCAGCATTTTTACTTTCAATAATTTTTCTAATAACTTTTCCTGCAATCAATCTTTGTTCTACATCTAAAAAAGCAGTTGGTTCATCAAATAAATATAAATCAGCATCTTTTGATAATGTAGTTGCAATGGAAAGACGTTGAAGTTCTCCACCACTTAAATGTTCTACATCCTTATCAAGTAAATCTTTAAGTTGTAATGGATTTCCTATTTCACTTTCAAATATTTTTGAGCCAAATCCTGGAACATTCATATATAAATAATCTTGGACTCTTCCTTTGAAATCAGTTACAATATATTGGGGTTTATATGCAATTTCAATTTCGGTATCTACTTTGCCGTTTGTTGGTTTAATTTCACCAGCAAGCATTTTAGCAAATGTAGTTTTACCAATACCATTTGAACCAAATGCAGTTACAATTTCATCTTTGTAAATTTCACCTGCATCTGCAGATATTTTAAATCCTTTATATTCTTTAGTTAAATCATTATATGAGCTTAATGTTTCGCCTTCATCTTCTGGTGTTGGTGGACGAATTGAAAATTCAATAGGTGTTTTTCTCATTCTAATATTTTCTTCTTTTAAAAAACCATTTATATATGCGTTAATACCTACTCTCACACCTTTCATACCAGATACTACACCATAAGCTCCTGGTTTACCATATAAAACATGTATATTGTCAGATAATGCATCTAATGTAGCTAAATCATGTTCAATTACAAGCACGGATTTACCTGCTTCTGCAAGTGACCTTATTACTTTTACAGCATTAAGTCTTTGTTTTACATCTAACCAAGATGTAGGTTCATCGAAATAATAAAAATCACCTTCACGAAGTATGGATGCAGCAATTGCTACTCTTTGAAGTTCTCCACCACTTAGTTTAGACATATTTCTGTTAATAACACTTTCTAAATTAAGATTCTCTACAACATAATCTAATTGGTTTCTTTCATCAACTTTAGATAATAAATCATTTACATTACCTTTTACAACTTTTGGTAAATATTCAATAGCTTGTGGTTTGTGAATAACTTTAATATCGTTATTTGCTAATTTTTTAAAGTAAGCTTGAAGTGCAGAACCTCTATAATATTCAATAACATTATCCCAGCTTGCTTTGCTTTCCCAATCTCCAAGATTTGGAATAAGTTCTCCAGATAAAATTCGCATAATTGTAGATTTTCCAATACCGTTTTGACCAAGTAAACCAACTACAGTTCCCTCTTTTAATGTAGGTAAATGGAACAATTCAAACATGTTTTGCCCATACCTATGGATTGGGTCTTCAAGTGCTTCGGGTAAGTTAATTACAGATATTGCATCAAATGGACATCTATTAGTACAGATTCCACATCCTTCGCATAGTTCTTCAGAAATAAGTGGTTTTTTTGTTTCTTCATCAATAGTTATAGTATCTTCTTCCATTCTGACTCCAGGACAGTAATTAATACAAACATAATTACATTTTTTTGGTTGACATTTTTCCTGGTCTAATATAGAAATTCGACTCATATTATCTCCTTAAATAAATAAAATTAATACAATAATAAAAAATAATTATAAAACTAAGTTGACTATTTAAATTAATATTTTTTTATTATTTATGTTTATAAAAAATTTTATCAACTTAAATATATTATATTAATTTATATAAATTATAATATAAAAAATTAAAAGTTTTTTATAAAAATTTCATTAAATTTCGATTAAATTATTCTAAATTTTTATATTTCCTTAATTTAATTATTTTTATAATTATAATCGGGGTTTTTTAAATTTTTTATTTTTTATATTATTTAAATTAATTTTTAATTTAAATATTATTTTTATAGTTTATTTTTTTCTATTTAACATAATCTAAGGGAGATATAATGAAACAAGCTATTGTTGTAAGAACTGATTTAAAAATGGGTAAAGGAAAAATAGCTGCACAATGTTGTCATGCAGCAATTGGTTCATATAAAAAAACGGACAAGGATAAAATAAGAAAATGGGAAAATGAGGCATGTGCTAAAGTTGTATTAAAGGTTTCTTCAGTAGAAGATTTATTTGAACTTAAAGAAATTGCAAAAAGAAACAATGTTTCAAATTGTCTAATTACTGATGCAGGTAGAACACAAATACCTGAATCTACAATTACTTGTTTAGGTATTGGTCCTGATGAGGATGAAATTATTGATAAGATTACTGGCGATTTAAAATTACTATAAATTTAATCTAATTTTTTCTTAACATATTATTAAATATGGTGATATTATTATTGAGTGGGTTGTAAAAATTGGAGGGAGTCTTTTTCCATCTGATGCCATTAAGGTAGCAGAAAAACTAAAAGGAACAAATTCACTTATTGTTACAGGTGGTGGTGAATTTGCAAATCTTATACGTAAATATGATAATAATAAACATTTTTCTCCTGAAGTAAGTGACGAAACTGCTATTGAATGCATGACAATTATTTCAAAATTACTTAATGATAAAGTAAATCATTGTAATATTGCATATTCTATAGAAGGGGCTAAAAAAATATCTGATAATGGAAATATACCCATACTTATTTGTAGTGAGATTTTAAAAGAAAATAGACCATTTGAAAAATCTTGGGATGTAAGTTCTGATTCAATATCTGCTTATATAGCACACATTCTAAATGCAAAACTTTTAATAGTTACAAATGTAAATGGTATATATACCCGAAAACCTAAAACGAAAGGTTCAAAATTCATTGAAAAAATTGATGCAAAAAAACTACTAACTTTTGATGAAACATCAATAGATTTAATGCTTCCTTCGTTATTAATTAAGTTCGGGGCTGATTGTTTTATTGTAAATGGGAAATATCCTGAAAGGGTATATTTTATAGTTAATAATAAAAATCCCAAAGATTACAATTTTAAATATACGTATATTAAAGGTGTTTAAATGGAAAAAATTATATGTCAATCATGTAAACAAGAAATTCCACAAACAGAACCATTTGTACAATTCAAATGTCCAGTATGTGGAAAAGTAATTGCAAGATGTGAAAAATGTCGTACTTTTGGTCACTCTTATGTTTGTGACTGTGGTTTTGAAGGACCTTAAATTTAATTATTGTTAGGAGAGATATTATGGGAGAAGTTGCAGCAACTTTAAAAGTTATGCCTGAAAGTCCAGAAGTGGATTTAGAAGCTTTAAAAACTGATATTAAAAATGTAATTCCTGAAAATGCAGAATTACATGAAATCACTGAAGAACCTATTGCTTTTGGTTTAGTTGCATTAAATGTTGTCTTTATTGTTGAAGATGCTGAAGGTGGAACTGACCCTACTGAAGAAGCTATCGGTGCTTTAGATAATGTTGCAAGTACTGAAATGACTGATATTAGAAGATTAATGTAAATTCCACATGGAATTTATTTAATTCTTTTAATTTTCATTGATTTTTTATTTTTAAGTTAAGTCTATTTTTTCATGATTTGATTATATTATTCGTAATTGATAAAACAATATTTTTAATGGATATAATCACTTTTTAATGTATTTTTTTAATTTTCATGGTTGTTATTCTTCTATAATTATTTATTTGTCTTTATTTTTTTAAATATGCTTTATTTAAACTTTTTTTAAAAATCTAAAACTTTAATTATATTGGGTTATATATTAATTAAATAATCAATAAGTTCAATATTAATAATTTATTAGAGTCTGATTATATGTTTGGAGAATTAAGTATAAGTGACCAATCAAAAGTAGAAAATCCAAGGGATTTCGATACTGAAATAAGTGAAAAATTACTAGAAGAGTTTGAGAATTATGCAAAAGAACTTGGATTTAATGGGATAAGTTATAGTAATATTAATTTCAGAATCAAAGATAAATTTCCTAAGGAATCAAAAAATATAATTCTTCTTAGATGTAAACTAGATTCTAGTTTTTTAAGATTAAAAACAGAATTTTATGAAAAGGAAGGATTAATTAATGAATTTGATGAAAAAATAAGTCAGGTTTATAAATTATCTGATTTTTTAAGAGAAAATAATTTTTTTGCAGAAATTGTAGATCCAATTGAATTTGAAGAAGAAATTAAAAAATGTGCTGAAGATTCTAAAACCGGGATAATTGGGAGAAGTAAAGCCGTCATATTTGAAGAAGGACCTGCACCTAAAATATTTGCAATTGCAACAAGTATTTCTAATTTACCTAAAATACGTGGTAAAGGTTTAAATTGGATTATTGGATATTGTATGACTTGTGGTAAATGTAATAGGCATTGTCCAGAAAATGCATTTGATCATAAAGGAAATCTTATTGAAGATAAATGCATCGGATTTCATGAAAAATGTGAGATTTGTATTGAAAGATGTCCTTTCTTTGATAAAGATTATGATTTAATAAAATCAAAATATGATAAGAAATTGAAAAAAATGTCACATGGCTCTATTTTTTAATTCATTTATTTTTTTAAATTTTATTTGCTTTCATATTCTAAATTCTTGTAAATATAGTTTGAAGTTTAAGTTTATTAATTTTAATATTTTTAAATTTAAAATAGAATTTTAAAATTAAATTATCTTAAACTATTTTTCTTATTTTTCATGTTTTATATGGTTTTTTAACCAATTAAAAAGCAGTTGTTTATTTAAAATTCTTAAAATTGTTTATATTCTTGTTTTTTTAAAAATTTAGTTTATTTATTTGGAATGTTTAGAAAAAATTTATTGTTTAATATTTTTATAAAAATAGTAAAAAAGTTAAAGATTATTTAGTTCTAAGAGCTTCAATTGCTTTAGGAAGTTCTTTACAAAATACTTCAACTTCTTTGGTTGGTATTGAGAAACTAATACGTAGATATCTGTCCCCATATTTTTTACTTGTATAATTTCCTTCCCTTACAAATATGTCTTTATCAAGAAGGTAATTAGCTAAATCTTTTGCTTTAATGCCTGTGTCAGCTAAATCAATAACCATCATGTTTGCATCTGCAGGATAAACTGGAAGGAAAATACCATCAATTTTGTCTACTGTTTCTTTAATTAATTTCTGGTTGTTGAAAGTAATTTCTCTTATTCTATCAATCCATTCTGGTTTAGATTTAAGTCCTGCAATTGCACCTTTCTGTGCAATTATATTTACACCTAAATCATTTACAACTACATTTTTAATTGATGAAATAAGTGGTTTTGGTGCTACTACTGCTCCAATCCTTAATCCAGCCATACCAAATATTTTTGAGAAACTATATATTGTTAAAGTATTATTTGGTGCATATTTTGCAGCAAGAAAGTGTTTTCTTGCAAAATCCCTATATGTAACATCATGTATTAAAAAGATATCATTTTCAACTGCAATTTTTGCAATTTCTTTGATTTCTTCTTCAGTGTATGCAGTTCCAAGTGGATTTAATGGATCTATTAATACTATGATTTTTGTATTTTCATCCATATTTTCTTTAATAAGTTCGGGGGTTAATTTATAATTACATTCTTTGTTATAAATAGGTACATATTTAACTTCTTTAGCAAATCTTTCTGCAAAAGAACCAATAATTAAGTAACCGGGATCACATGTAATTACATTATCTTCTGGTTGTAATATGTTATGCATACATAAATGTAAAGATTCTGTAGCTCCTGCTGAAACATAAACATCCATAATTTCAGGATCTAAATCTAAATCTTCTAAAATAAGTCTTTTTAATTCTGGAAATCCTTCTGGAGCAGGGTATTTGCAATATTCTTTACTTTCAATACATTCAATCATTGCATCATTAATAATGTTTTCATCATGTAAATGATTTGTATTTTGACCCATCCATATTAAATCCTTGTTTTCAAATGTATAATTGAAAAAGTCATTTGCACTCTCAAATCCTTTTGGTGGAATTTTAGGAGTTTTTTTATATTTTTTCTCAGGTACACTGATTTTGTGTCCTTTTGTATTATTTTTTTGCATCCTATCACAAAAATTAATTTTTTTTTAAAAATAATATTATTGAAAAATAAAATATATTTTTTCAATTGTAATATAATTAGTATAAAATATTCAACTTTCTTATATTTATAAATCCTTATTAATAAAATTATTTATATTATTCATTTCTTTAATTTTAATTTAATTAAATAATTTTCTTTAATTTGATAATTAAGATTACATATTTTATTTTAATCATCTATTATAATATTTTGTATATCTGTTTTATTATTTTGATTTATTTATTAAGTTTTATTATTAATTTAATACTATTCTCATATTTTATATCAAATGCTTTTATAATCTATTATATTAGCTAGGTATACTAGAATTCCTATGAAGAAATAAATAAGAACTTGTATATCTAATATTCCAGTTTCAATTCCAAGTATCGTATATGTTAATAGAAGGGCATATAAACCAATATAGAAATAATTTTTACTTATTTTTAATAGTTTATATCCAATTCCTAAAATAAATCCAATTAAAAACATTCCTATTGCTACACCTATTCTTCCAAAATCTATTAACATAGGCCCTATAATTGTTGGTGTAATTGTAACTCCACTTCTCCAATTTAAAAGTTGTCCAACCATCATTCTAGGTCCATAATCACTTCCGGGTAAACTTTTTAAAATAAAACCACCATGCATTAAACCAAAATTACCTGATAATAAAGTTAATAAATCAAGTACATTAGTTGTAAATGTGGCTCTACTTTCTAATGTATAAAATGGATTTGTATTGTTTGTAATCAACATCTCACTTAATGATCGCATGTATCCAAGTCCAATTAAACCTAAAACTCCTATTATGCCAACTAATACTACTTCATTTACAGAAACACTATCTCCATAATATCCTATTATTATCATTATCAATAATAACGCAAGTATCGGTGTCCTATATGCTAAAACAAGAAGCAATATTATTCCTATTGTATTTAAAACTAAAAATCTAAATCTTACTTGTGACCTTGTAAGTTTACCTTCTGTTTTAAGTTGGATATAGTAAGATTCCATAATGCTTATTCCGGGAATAATTAAAAATACAGGCATCGTTAATGCTGCTACTAATCTATATCTTAATGTTGGATGAAAAAGAGGAATTCCTTTAAGATAAATAATATTTATAAAGAAAAATACTATTCCGATAGTTAATAAGCAGAAACCTATTGAATAAATGTCTTCTGGATTAAATTCTATGAATTTTGGATTATTGTTCCTATTAAAAAAGTATTTTGGAATTAAGTTTGCACCTATAATAAATGCTAAGAATGCTATTATTATATTTGATGTTAAAGAATAAGATATTGCTCTTAATCCAAGTATTAAAAATAGACTAAATAGGAATATAACAATAATCGGGTTAAATAATTCATTTTTTAGTATATTACTTTTTACAAGTTCTTTATCCTGTTTTGGGTAAATGTTTCTTAATATACTTTTTTCCCACTGTCTGTCAAAAAATAAGAAGATGGTATGAATTATATAAAAAATACAGGATTCTCTTATTTTATGTTCTATGGATTTACATAGTTTTGCAATAATGGAATATATATAACTCATATTATCCTCATTTATTTTTTTATTATAGCTATTTGGTGGTTATTAACTATTCTATTAATTATTTGGCTATCTAATTTATATGTTTTATATTAATAATACGATAATTTGATTTAATAGTGTTTAATTCATCATCTGTACAATTATATATTCTTATTGTAATTGGTGAAGTTCTCCCTTCAAATGATTTGTAATTTTGGTTTGCTATATTTAAATCTTTATTATTTGCTCTTATAACTCTCAATTGATTATCTTTTAATAGGTTGATACATGGTTTTTTACTGGTATTAATTTCCTGATTTTCTATATTTTGATAAGATATTATATCCATATTGTTTATTGATATTATTGTTGATACTTCATAATTTGTATAATTTTCAAGTCCTTTATTTAATTCATTAAAACTATTGATGGATATTGGATCTAGTTTAATTTCTGTAATATTATTTATTTTACTTCCATCAACTTCTAATGTCATTTGATTAATGTAAATATCTCCGTCAGGATTGTTTTTATAAGTTCCTCCAAGTAATTTTTTTCCATTATCGTCTACAAGAACTCTTATATTTTTATTATCATAATCATCGTCACACCATAGAATGGTTCCTTGGATATTTATGTTATTTCCAGAACTTGCATTTATACCATTAATCTGTGTTTTGACGATTTCTCCTTCATCATAAAATGATAAATATTTTTGATTTATCTTATCAAAACTTGATGCATCATAAGATGATGAATCCGATTGGTTGGAACCTGGGGAAATATGTAGGATGGCAACGCATCCAATTAAAATTATTACAATGATTATTATGAAATCAATTATTGTAAGTTTCTTTAAAAAGTTAGGTTTTTTCATATTTTTCCCTTATTGTTTTTTATTCTTCTTCATCATTGTATATTGCACCAGTAGGACAAACTTCAATACATTCTTCACAGTCGTCACAAAGCTCATTATGGACAATTACATTAAATGCTCTTTTTTCTATTGCTTCATTTGGACAAACATCAATACAATCTTCACAAACTCCACATTCATCAGAATCTATTATAATCAATTTAACACCTATATATTTTAATTTTTATAATATATTATAAAATTAGATAATATAATAATTATATATTTTACTTAGTAATTTAATAATTTTATAATTATGATATTAAATATATTATTTAATTTTTTTTAAATTTTAATTTTTTATAAGAAATGTACTAATTTAATCGTATACTTTTTATATTATGACATACATAATATTATATGAATTACTATTTTAAATATCTTAAGATTTATATAGTCTTTTTAATAAAAGTATTATTGTACTTTTTTAAAAATGTATTTTTTAAAATATTTCTTTTAGTTTTTCTTAGTAATATTTATTAAAAAACGATACATTTATATAGTACTTATTACTAAAATTATATTGTATGCAAGGGTGCCCGAGCGGCCAAAGGGGGAGGACTTAAGATCCTCTGGTGTAGACCTTCGAGGGTTCGAATCCCTTCCCTTGCACTTGACTTTTTTATGATTTTATTTTTTTACAATGCTTTAGTGGCTCAGCTGGTAGAGCGCCACCTTGGTAAGGTGGAAGTCGGGGGTCCGAATCCCCCCTAAAGCTCTTATAATTTTTTCTAGATTTTTTTTAGTATTATTATTAAAGTTATTTCTAATATATTCTTAATTTTTTTAAATTATTTTATTCTGATTTTAGGATAATTTTAACTCTCTAATTTCAATTTAAAAGCAATTTTACTTTTATTAAATTCTATTATCAATTTTTCAACTTATAGAAAGTTTTTTATATTATTATACTTAAAAACACAATATAGAATCAAATTTAATTAAGGGTTTTAATTAAAAAATAAATAATTTATTTAAAGTATTGATTTTGTTTATTTTTTAATTAGAATGTTTATTAAGTTTAGTGATAAATTCGGAAGTGATTTATTTGGTTGAACATCAAAAAATTATGTGGGCAGGGATTGTCTCCGGTCTAGTCGCTATTTTAACTGCAAAATTTGGTTTATCTGGAACTGTTGTAGGTTCTGTATTTTCATCAGTTCTTTATAACTTTATAACTGGTTATATTGATGAGAAACATAAAGAAACTGGTGGTTTGAATATTGATATTTCAAAACCACGTTTAGATTTAGAATTATTTTACATATTTCCATTAGTGGTTATATTATTAATAGAAATTTGTTATGTATTTACATTCTTTAGTTCTGGATCTTCATTAGTTTTTATGAAACTTGAAGATGTTACTAGTGATAATTTATTTAGAGTTATTGGTTTTGGATTGATTATTTTAGGTATTTATCCTATGTTTGATTCTAAAACTCTTAAAAAAGTAAATGGTTTTTTACTTGTTATTTGTGGAGTTTTACTTTTAGCATGGGGATTAATAGATTTAAATAATCCTGTATCTAATGTTATTGGAATTGTAATTCAAAGACTTGGTTTCTTTATTGCATTGTTTATATCATTAATATTAATTTATGTAATATTTTCAATTCTTTTAAGAAAATCTGATAAATCTTCATCAAGAAATAGGAATTTTTCTTCTAAAGTTTATCATCCAAATATACCTAAAAGAGGATATGAAAAAAATCTTTATTATGATGAACCTTATAATCATAGAGAATATGATGATTATTATGAATATAATCGACCTAGACAAGATTTTAAATATGGTAATCCAAGAAATAAACGATATAATAAACAAATTAAAAGGAATATTCATTCTTATTATAGGGATGAAGATGAAAAAATTAATTCATCATCAGATTCTTTAAAATTCTTTTCAAATAAAAAAAATAGGTAATTAATTTTATCTATTAAAATTTACTTTTTTATTTTCCATATAAAGTTATTTTATTTAATTAAAAAACTTTAGATAAAGCTAATTAAAATAGCATTTTAAATTTAAAGTATTTTATTTAAATTTAATTTAAGATTTTGAGTTTTAAGTTTTTATCAATTATTTTTTTAAATTTTTCGTATTTTTATTTATTTTTTAGTATTTTTTTTAAATTTTATTTTTTTACTAATTTTTGTTATATTTTTTAGTATTTTTTTTAAATTTTATTTTTTTACTAATTTTTGTTATATTTTTTAGTATTTTTTTAAAAAATTTAAAAATTTTATAATGTTTTTTATAAATTTATGATAAACTTTAAATGTTTTATCATATAAATATAAGTGTGAATAATAGTTCCTATTATATGAACTTTTTATGTTTTTTATTTTCATAATATACAAAGAGGTGATGATATGGTTTCTAAAGGTAATAGAACTCTAAAAGATATTCTAGATATTATATTATATGAAAATCCTTCTACTCAACAGGAAATTGCAGATAAATTAGGAATCACACGTCGTTATGTTACTCAATTAATTAGGCCTTTAATTAATGATGGGACAATTAAAAGGGCATATATGATTGATTTAGATAAGTATGAGAAAATTGCTGAAAATTTTGAAGATAATATAAACTCTTCTCAACATTCTGGTAATATTTTAATTACTGGTATGTTAAATAGTATGAAAGATCATGTTCAAAATCAATTAAAATTATCTGTCGAATCTTTATTAAATAATGATTATGACAAAGCAGAAGAAGCTTTGAAAATGGATTATACTACTAATAATATGTTTGAAAAAATTAGGACGTCTGTTGAAACTGTTGTAAGTATTAATCAACAATCTCATTTCTCAAAAACAGTTGTTTATAATGAAGTTGCATATGATCTTGAGCGTATTGGGGATTATTGCGGTCATATTGCTAAATTCGTTGTTAATGATGTTTATGAAGCAGATGATGAAATGTTAAAATATATTAAAAAAATGTATCAGATTAATGATAAAATGATTGAATATTCTATGGATGCATTTTTGGGTGGTAATATTGAACTTAAAGGTGAAATTATGGATTTAGAAGAACATATTCATGAATTACAGAAAGTTTCTATTGGTCAAATTGCTACTCAAATGGCAGAAACTTCATTCGATGATAAAGAACGCTCTAATTATTATATTTATTTGTCTAGGGTTGTTAAAGCATTTGAACGTATTGGTGATATTTCTGTAGAAATTTCTGATACTGCTGGTGAATTTCATAAGAATATTCCACGTACAATTACTCCCCGCACATTTAGGGAAGATTCTTAATTTTTTTAATTTTATCTCTTTAGCTTATATTTTTTCTAAACACTATTTCTAATATATTCTATTTATTTTTAAATTTATTGTGCATTTTGTCTATTTTTATTATATTCTTTTAGTTTTATTTTTTTATCTTTTATATGAACTTTTTTTATTATTTTTTAATTTTATTATAATTTTAATGATTTTATCTTTATTTTATTATATTTTTTTCATATAATTTTTTTATTATTTTTTCTAATTTCTCATTATGTGAATTATTTTTCCTATTATTCTTTTCATTATTTGATAATTTCACATAATAGGAATTTTTTTACACAAAATGATAACCTTTATATGTGACAAAAATTAATTTTTATTTGAGGTTGAAAAAAAATTCACAGTTTTCAATCTTATGTTTTTAATTAAATGAAGTTTAAGAGATTTGATTATCTTATATTTATTAATATATTCATTAAATAATTCCTCTAAAACCCATCTTAAATTTCATTTTATTTTAAATGGTGTGTTAAAAAATGAAAAAAAAGACAAAAAAGATTATTCTTATAATAGTTGTTATTCTTGTACTTTTAGGAGCTTACTATGCAATAAATGGGGGTTCTCATAAAATTGAAATCGTAGGTTCTACTTCAGTACAACCTGTAGCAGAAAAATTAGTAGAGAAATATAAAGTCTCCCACCCTAATGCTCAAATCAATGTTCAAGGTGGGGGATCTAGTGTAGGTATTAAAAGTGCTCAACAAGGTACTGCAGATATTGGAACAAGTTCCAAAGAATTGAAAGATAGTGAGAAACAAGGATTAACTGAAATTAACCTTGGTCAAGATGGTGTTGTTGTAGCAGTTAACAATAAAAATTCTGTAAGTTCTCTTACTAAAGATCAATTAAAAGAAATTTTCCAAGGTAAAATTACTAATTGGAATCAAGTAGGTGGATCTGATGCTAAAATTAATGTTATTCGTCGTGAAGATGGATCCGGTACTTTAGATGCATTCCAAAAATTAGTAATGGGAAATGATAAAATTAAATCTGATGCAGTAGTACAAAGTTCTACTGAAGCAGTTAAACAATCTGTAAAACAAGATCCAAATGCTATAGGATTTGTATCTTATGCTCATATGTCTTCTGATGTTAAAGCTGTTTCTATTGATGGTGTATCTCCTTCTGATGATACTATTGCAGATGGTTCATATACTTTACAAAGACCTTTCTTATTCTTAGTTAAAGGAACTCCTAATAAGGATACTCAAGATTTCTTAAATTGGGTACAAGGTCCTGAAGGTCAAAAAGTTATTAAAGAAGAAAAAATTGTTAAATCAAACAATAAAACTAGTAATAAATAAATTTTAGACTATATTTGATAGTTATTAAACAATAAGTGGAAAATTTAAAAGTTATTTATTATGGAGTTATTTAACAAACAACCATATTCTTCTCCATTAGTTTGAATAATAAAAAAGGAGTATTAATAATCTTTGATTATTACTTTTTTATTTTTTTATTTTTTTATAATATTTTAATAATTTTTTAAATTAGTGGTTTCTTAAATTAATTTCTAATAATTATACTTTTTTTAATTTTTTTATTGTAAAAGCTATAAAATTTTAAGTCATATTTTTTATGATATTAAGTTTAAAGAGGTTTAATATGGCAAATAGTACTGAAGAAACTGGGGTTAAAAGTATACTTTTAATTACAGCTTTATTCTCAATTTTCATAATCTTTCTTATTATGGCTTTTATCTTTGTTGAAGGATGGCCTGCATTTGCAGATTATGGATTTTTTAAGTTTTTATTAGGTTTTAAATGGGATCCTAATAATAATATATTCGGAGTATTTCCGATGATTGTTGGTTCATTATGTGTAACTTTCTTTGCACTTCTTCTTGCTGTTCCATTATCATTATTATGTGCTATATTTATGGCAGAAGTAGCTCCTGATAATGTAAGAAAATTTCTTAAACCAGTTATTGAAACTTTAGCAGGTATTCCATCTGTAGTTTATGGTTTCTTTGGTTTAATGGTACTTGTACCTATGGTTAGAACTAACTTCGGAGGTACTGGATTTAGTATATTTACAGCAGGTATTATTTTAGCAATCATGATTTTACCAACAATTATTTCAGTTTCACAAGATTCATTAAGAGCTGTTCCAAATGCTTATAGGGAAGCTTCCTATGGGTTAGGTGCAACTAATTGGCAAACAATTAAAAAAATTGTTTTCCCTGCGGCTTTACCTGGTATCGTCACAGGTATTATACTTGGTATGGGTAGAGCAATAGGGGAAACTTTAGCGGTAATTATGGTAGCAGGTAATGTAAGTCAAATCCCATCTTCTATATTCTCTCCAGTTAGAACATTAACTTCTAATATTGCACTTGAAATGGGTTATGCTACTGGTCTTCATTATAATGCATTATTTGCAACTGGTGTAGTTTTATTTATAATAATTATTATATTACTTCTTATTACAAATTATGTACAACGTAAATATAAAATGGATGTTGGAGGTGGATCATTATGAATTCAGTAAAAGAAGAAATTGAGAAATCTGGTTCAAAAATATCTCCTAATACATCACAAAAAATTATGAATGCAGTTTTTATATTTGCTGGAATTTTAACATTGATGATTTTAATTGTTATCATTGGTTATATTATTGTTAAAGGGTTTCCTTCATTGAATTTGGATTTTTTACTTTCAAATCCAATTGATTCCGGTAAATCTGGTGGAATTTTCCCAATGATTATATCTAGTTTATATGTAACTGCAATTGCAGTTCTTATTGCAACTCCTCTTGCAGTAGGTGCAGCAATTTATATTTCTGAATATTCTTCTAAAGGAAAAATTGTTGAAATTGTAAGATTTGGTGCTCAAATTCTCGCTTCAATTCCTTCAATTATATTTGGTTTATTTGGTCTCCAATTCTTTGTTATTTCTTTAAACTTAGGATATTCTGTTTTATCTGGAGGTTTGGTATTAGCTATTATGGCACTTCCAACAATATTCCAGGTTGCAGAAGTAACTTTATCTTCAGTTCCTAGTTTATATAAAGAAGGTAGTTATGGTTTAGGTGCTACAAAATGGCAAACAGTTACTGGGGTAATATTGCCTGCAGCAATTCCTGGAATAATCACAGGTGTTATTTTAGGTTTAACTCGTGCTATATCTGAAGCAGCAGCAGTTATGTTCTGTGTAGGTTCTGCAATTACTGTTCCAATTTCTATTATGGATCCAGGTAGGCCATTACCACTTCACTTGTATGTACTTGCAACTGAAGGATTATCTATGCAAAATGCATTTGGTACTGCAGCAGTGCTTGTTGTTATTGTTTTAGCAATTACTTTCATAACAAATTATTTAGTAAACAGATATCAAGAAAAAATGATGGGGGAACGTTAAATGGATAAACTTAAAAGTGAAAATTTAAATGTGTATTTTGGAGATGCACATATTCTTCATGATATTAATCTTAGTATGCCTGAGAATTCAATTACTGCACTTATTGGCCCATCAGGTTGTGGTAAATCAACATTCCTTAGAACATTAAATAGGATGAATGATTTAATTCCTACATTTCATCATGAAGGTAATGTATATTTGGATGATAGTGAAATTTATGATGATAGTGTAGATGTAGTTAATTTAAGAAAAAGAGTTGGAATGGTATTTCAGAAAGCAAATCCTTTCCCAAAATCAATATTTGAAAATGTAGCTTATGGTCTTAGGATTCATGGTATTGATGATGAAGATTATATTAAACAAAAAGTTGAATCAGCACTTAAATCAGCAGCTATTTGGGATGAAGTAAAAGATAAACTCGATCAATCTGCTCTTGGGTTATCTGGTGGTCAACAACAAAGATTGTGTATTGCAAGGACTGTGGCTATTGAACCTGAAGTAATTCTCATGGATGAACCTTGTTCTGCTCTTGATCCAATTTCTACTTTAAAAATTGAAGATTTAATGACTGAACTTAAAAAAGATTATACAATTGTAATTGTTACCCATAATATGCAACAAGCAACAAGGGTTTCAGATTCAACCGCATTTTTCTTAAATGGTCAAATTATTGAGCATAGTCCAACACAAGAGTTATTCATAAATCCAAAAGAAGAGAAAACAGAGGAATATATTTCTGGAAGATTTGGATAAAAGAGATATTTCCATATTTAGATTAAAATAGGAATTTTTTTCATTAAAGGGGTTATAATTTATGGATGAAGATTACATTATAAAAGATTATCCAACTTCAAATTTTAAGGATAGAATTGAATTAGTATACAAACAAACAAAAGAAATAGGTCAAAAAGTTGTAGATAATACTCGTTTAGTTATTTCATTATTAAAAGAATATAATGAGAATATTAAAACAGAAATATTGGCTAATAGTGAAGAAATAGATCTTGCAGTATTTGATTTAGAAAGAGACTGTGTTAAATTCTTAGCATCAGAACAACCTGTTGCTTCTGATTTATTATATATTCAATCTACTGTAAGAAATATTAGTCATCTTAAAAGAATTGGTTATTTAGATTCTAATATTGCAGAATCTATTGAAAAATTAAGTAATTTTGAAGTACCTTCTGAATTAATTGAAGAATTATCATATATGGCAGATTATACACAAGTGATGATTTCAAAATCTATTTGCGCATTTTTAGATTATGATATTACAATGGCTAGTGAGTTAAGTGAAGATGATGACAAAATTGATAGTTTATTTGATAAAATATTAAATTCATGTGTTAAATATATTGCTTCTGATGATTCACAATATGATGTTATGTGTTTTGTTCAAATTATTTTCATTTCAAGGTTCTTTGAACGTATTGCAGATCGTACAGTAGCTATTGGTTCTAGAACTATTTATATGATGACTCTTAGAAGACCAAATAATCAACCTCATCATGAATATGAGGATCCTTTTATAAAAGAAGATATTCCGAAATTTGTTGAAAAGGAACAAAATAATCCAATTCATAAAGATGAGGAATAATTTGAAATTTTATTTTTTTATTTTTTTATTTTTTTATTCTAATTTTCTTATTAAGAATATAAGTATTTAATAAAACTTTTTATGTTTTGGATTTTTTCTTAAATTTAAAGTATTCTAATGGATTTAAATTTATAAAATTATTTTTTTTCATTGATGGTTAATTTTTATATAATAAAAAAAATAGTATATTAAAAGTAGTGATATATTAAATATTTTAATTTAATTTATTCATCTTTTAATATTTTGCTTGCATGCCTATTTGCCCAACATTGTATGCATACACCTATAGGTAAACCTGCTGTATGTGTATCAACTTTTTTAATTTTAACATCAAGTGCAGTTGTTTTACCGCCAAGTCCCATTGGTCCTTTACCATTTGCATTGATTTCTTCTAAAATTTCTTTTTCTAATTCTGCAAGTTCGGGGTCTTTATTTGCTTTTCCAACCTCTTCAAGTAAGGCTTCTTTTGCAAGTTTCATAGCAAAGTCTGATGTACCTCCAACACCTACACCAACTACCATAGGTGGACAAGGTTTACCTCCTGCTTGGAGTGCTGTTTGAACTACAAATTCTTTTATTCCATTTTTTCCTTCACTTGGAAGTGCCATTTTAAGTTTATTATTATTTTCAGATCCAAATCCTTTTGGAAGTACTGTTATTTCAAGATAATCTGTATCTGTAAGTTCAATGTTAATGTAGGGTATTTCAACACCTATATTATTTCCTGAATTTTTTCTTGTTAACGGGTCTACAATATTTGGTCTAAGTGGAACTTCTTTTGTTGCTTTTGCAACTCCTTTTTTAATTCCTTCCTTAAGATTTTCAACTTGAACATTTCCAAGTTTAACAAAAATTATTCCAAGACCTGTATCTTGACACATCGGAATCTGTTTTTCGTGAGCTATTTTAATATTTTTCAATATGGCTTCAATATTTAATTTAGCTAAATCATTTTCTTCAATTTTAAGGGCATTTTCTAATGATTTAACAACATCTTCATTAAGATCATTCACTGCTTCTTTATAAAGTTGACAAACAGTGTTTTCAATTGTTTTTTCACTTATCATATTATCATCAATAAATTATTATCTAAATTATGTATTAATTTAATTTTTAATAAAAGTAATAATTCTACTTTATTTTTAAAAAATTAAATAAGTTTCTATATGTTTTATTTTTTATAATTTTTTTTGACATTATAATAACTTTATTTTTTATTGACTCTGTTGAAAAGTTATTTTATTTAAAATTTTAATTTTATAAAGTCCATTTATTTTTAAATTTTGAATAAATTTTATATTAAATTTAAATGATTTCAACAAAATAAAATAAATTTATATTTTTAAAAATAGTATTTAATTATTAATTTTTTAAAATTTATAAAAAATAGGGGAAAGAATAATATAATTTAAATTATTCTTTTTCAAGTAAAATTTTATTTTTGGATTTTAATAAACTAAGTTCTTTAGCAAGTTTAGCTCTTTTTTTACTAATCATGTCTTGTGAACTTGAAGTTAACGCATTTGTAGGACAAGATTCTACACAATATTGTGTATCTCTGTTTATACATAAATCACACTTTTTTGCATGGGAATCATCCATATGTATTGCACCTATTGGACAAACGTCTCTACAAATTCCACAACCAATACATTTTTCATCATTGATTGTTATTGCTCCTCCAACATATTCAATTGCCCCTTCTGGACAATTTTTAAGACATGGTGCTTTATCGGGACTACAATGCATACAGAATAATGGAACATTTCCATAAAGATGTATTGCATTATTTGGACAAGCACGTTCACAATTTCCACAATCAACACATTCTTCAGGATTTAATACTAGTTCTCTCATATTTGTCCTCCTTTGTTGATTATTTTGAAATTCTTTCATCAAGTACTTTTTGTGATCTAGAACCACTAGTTAAAACACTTAATACACTTCTTTGTTTTTTACTGTGTCCAAATGCTTTTTTAACATATTCTTTACGTTTTTCTTCAACGAGTTTATCAGTATCTACTAATGAAATTGCTCTTTTAGAACAAGCTTTAATACATGCTGGTCCTTCTGGTCTATCTATACATCTATTACATTTTTCAGAACTTTTGTCGTAGATACTAATTGCTCCAAATGGGCATGCTAATGCACATAAACCACAAGCTATACATTTTTCTGAGTCAACACCTTCACTAGTCATTGCATCAGTAGGACAAATAACTTCACAAGATGGGTCTTGACATTGTTGACAAAGAACAGGATAGTAAGAATTTTCATATTCTAAAATATTTATTCTAGAGGTACCATGTAATGATTCACAAGCTTTTTCACAATCTTTACAACCATCACAAATATCTCTTTGTACTAATATTTTTTTCAATATTCTCACCTCATATTCCTAATTCGTCGCATTGGTTGTCTACATAATCTTGGATTGTTTGTACTTCGTTTTCAGTTAAATGTTTAAATCTTTTTTGAGCTTTTAAGTATTCGATAACTGGTTTTCTTTCAGTTGGTCTATAAGTTACTCTGAATTCACCATTTTCAATTTCATATAATGGCCAGAATCCGGTTTCTACTCCAAGTCTTCCAACTTCTATGGTTTTAGATGCAGCAAATCCCCAACCAGTAGTACAAGGTTGATTTAAATGAATATATGCAGGTCCTTTAGTTTCTACTGCTTTTTTAACTTTTCTCATATAATCTTCAGGATATGATATGGAAGCAGTTGCAATATATGGAATTCCATGTGCAGCCATAATCATTGGCATATTTTTTTTAGGTCTGTCTTCACCGAAACTTTCACTACCACTTGGTGATGTAGTAGTTGATGCTCCCCATGGGGTAGCTCCACTTCTTTGAATACCTGTGTTCATATATGCTTCGTTATCATAACAAATATATGTTATATTATGTCCCCTTTCCATAGCTCCTGAAATGGATTGTAAACCGATATCTACACTTCCACCATCACCACCAAAAGCTATAACATGTGTATCTTCTTTTCCTTGACTTTTAAGTGCACGTTCTACACCACTTGCTACTGCACCTGCATTTTCAAATGCTACATGAACAAATGGAATTTCCCAAGCAGTTTCTGGGTAAGGAGTGGTCATAACTTCAAGACATCCAGTTGCAGCTACTGCAACAGTATTTTTTCCAGATGCTTTAAGTGCTAATCTTACTCCAATAGCAGCTCCACATCCTGCACAACCTCTATGTCCTGGTGCTAATAATTCTTCTTTAGGTATATCCATTTTATTCATCCTCCTCTATTCCTACCCAATTAACTTTTTCAACTGGGTTTTTAGTTAATTCTAATATTTCATAAAGGGTACTTGGAGTGATATCTTTTCCACCTAATCCAATAATAAAGTTATACATTTCTTTGTCTACGTTGGTTTTCATATCTTCATATAATGCTCCACCAACACCAAAACTAATATCTTTATCAAGTACTGCTAATTTACTTGCATTTTTAACAGCTTCATTAATTTTTTCTCCAGGGAATGGTCTGTAGGATAAAATTTTTACAAGTCCTACTTTTTCTCCAGATTCACGCATTTCATCAATAACTACTCTTAATGTACTACAAACAGATCCTAATGCAACAAATATGATATCTGCGTCTTCACATCTATATGTATCAATAAGGTCATGATGTCTTCCAAAGATTTCCTCAAAGTCTTTAAATGTATCTTCAAATACATCTATTGATTTATCCATTGCAACTTGCATTGCATGTCTTGCTTCCATATAAAATCTTGGATCTGAAAAACTTCCAACAGTTACAGGTTTTTCTGGATCTAAATAGGAGTATTTAGGTACATAATCTGGTAAGAATTTATCTACTTGTTCTTGATCTGGAATATCAACAACTTCATTTGTATGGGTAATGATAAATCCATCAATTGTTACCATAACTGGTAATAAAACATCCTCATTTTCTGCTACTTTAAATCCAGCAAGTACCATATCTAATGCTTCTTGTCCGTCTTCAGCATAAAGTTGAATCCATCCAGAATCTCTTTGTGCAATGGAATCTTGTTGATCGTTCCAAATACATAATGGTGCAGATATTGCTCTGTTTGCATCTGCTAAAACTATAGGTGCTCTCATTCCTGCTGCTGCAAATAATACTTCATGCATATACATTAATCCTTGTGATGAAGTTGCGGTAAAAGTTCTTACACCAGTACTACTTGCTCCAATTGCTGCACTCATTGCAGAATGTTCTGATTCTACTCTAATATATTCAGTATCTAATTCACCATTAGCTACATAATCTGCAATATGTTCTGCTACTGTAGTCATTGGTGTGATAGGATAAACAGGAATAACTTTTGGTTTAGCTAATTTTACAGCTTCAGATATAGCTTCTGTTGCTGTCATAACTTTTTTTGTCATATTATTAAATTCTCCCTTAATTTTTTTATTCTTCAATTACCATTTCAATAGCATTGACTGGGCATTCTTGTCCACATATGCCGCATCCTTTACAATAATCATAATTAATATTAAATTCTGTGTCTATACAACCTTCTGGACAGAATATGTAACAATTGTTACATTTGACACATTTTTCTTGATTGTTAATAGGTTTAAATGTTCTCCAACTTCCAGTTTTATTAATTTTTGTACTACCTGGTTTATTATTTGTACATCCTACTGATGGTCTCATATAATCACCTATTCTAATTCATAAGCTTTTTTAATAGCTGTTACGTTTTTATCAGCAATTTTACCAGGGAATACTTCCCTAATAACTTTTTCCAATGATTCAATACTTACAATATTTGTTTTTTTAGCAAAGTATCCTAAAATAATGGTGTTTACAATAGGTCTTCCTAAAGTTTCGAGTGCAATTTTAGTTGCATCAATTTTATATACTGGTACTTTATCACTATCAATGTCATGTTTAGTATTTATTACAACATCACTGTTTTCTTTAATACCAGAATAGATATCTACTACATTTGCTAGTCCATCATCAAGTACAATAATGTGATCTGGATTATAAATTTGATATCTCAATTGTATTGGTTTGTCATCAATTCTTGTGAAAGCTGCTACTGGTGCTCCTCTTCTTTCTACTCCAAAAGATGGAAATGCTTGTGCATATTTACCATCTTCGAATGCTGCTTTTGCTAAAATTTCAGCTGCAGTTACAGCACCTTGACCTCCACGTCCGTGAAAGCGAATTTCAATCATTTATCTTTCCTCCATTTTTAAAAAATTTTGATGATTAGTAAAAATTATTTATCATGTATAATCATTATAAATTATTATAATTTACCAAGTATATAAATTTAATTATATTTATCATGTAAAATCATTATAAATTATTTTTTTGTATATTTTTTATCATATTTTTAATTGAATTTAAACAAAAAATATATGTTGTTTTTAGTTTAAAATATTATTTTGTTTATTATTTTTTATAATGACGAACATAAATTTTAAAATTTACTTAAATCAATTTTTGTCTATTTTATTTTTAAATTATTAATCTAAAAATCTTTTATTAAAATTTTTAATTTTTTAAGTTTTTATTTTATATATTATAATTTTTCATTTTGTTTTTATTATATTAATATGCCCTATTTTAATTTTCTTATTTAAATTTTATTCTTATAATATGAATTTTTGTTCACAAAAAGTATAATTTTAAATAATAAAAAATAATTATAATATTATATATATAATTATTATATCTTAATAGTTACAGGTGTCTAAATTGTTATATGGAATTATTGATATTGGTTCAAACACTGTTCGTATGAATGTGTATTCTTATGATAAAAAACATTTTTCAAAAATTTTCTCAGAAAAAGAAACTTTAGGTTTAATTGCATATGTTAAAAACAATAAACTTCCTAAAAAAGCTATTAAAAAGTTAATTAATGTTTTAAAAAACATGCAAAAAGATCTAAAAGTTTTACATATCCATGATTTCACTGCATTTACAACTGCATCTATTCGTAATGTGGATAATTCTGATGAAGTAGTTCAATGTGTTAAAGAGGCTATTGGAATGGATATTACTATTTTGCCTTCTGAGGATGAAGCTAAATTTAGTTTCATTGGAGCTAAAGAAAATTGCAGTAAAAAAAATGGGGTAGTTATTGATTCTGGTGGTGGATCTACTGAAATTGTGATATATGAAAATAACAAGGTTAAAGAATCTTATAGTATGCCTATAGGGTCATTAAATTTATTTAATGAATATGTTTCACATATTCTTCCTAATGCTAAGGAAAAAAAATTAATTGAATTGAGAATTTTTAAAGAAATTGAAAAGCTTAATATTAAATATGATAAAAAAATTCCATTTATGTGTGGTGTAGGTGGTACTATACGTGCAGTAAATAACATGTTATCTGAACTTGGATTACTTAAAAAGAAAGATTGTATTCCTGTTGAAATGCTTACTGAATTAGATGGAAAATTATCTAATGGTGATAGATCAAGTTATGATATTATTTTACATGTAAAACCTAGTAGGATTCATACAGTTGTACCTGGTTTATTAATTTTTAAAGTATTAACTAAATATTTTGGATGTACTGAAATTCAAGTAAGTAAATTTGGTGTAAGAGAAGGATTTTTTATAGAAAAAGTTTATAAAAAATATCTTGATGATTAATTAAATCACTTTAATATTTAAATAATACTATATTAAATTAATTAGATTTTCATTTAAGTTTTAAATTTAATTAGTTGGAAATTTGTTTTTAAGTTTAATTTTCTAAATTCCTTTATTTTTTAGTGGGATAGATTATATCTTAAAATTTCAACAATAAATTTAATATTTCAGTTAAAAGTTTTAGTTTATTAATCATTTATCTAAATTTTATTCTTTATAATTTCTTTAAATTTTTTTATATATTTTTATTAAACAGTTTTTAAATTATTGTTTATATTTAATACTAAAATCGTTTATTTAATTTAAAATTTATAAAATATATAAAGTATAATTATAATTATAATGGTTATTATCATGGTTTATTATCTTAAGTCATGTTTATTATTTTAAAATTCATTTATAATGGGGAATTGATATTTCATGTCAAAAAAATCTAAAAAATCTAAAAAAGGTAAAAAGGATAAAAAGAAAAAAAATTATAGTTTTACACAAAATAGGGAGTTATCTTGGCTTAAATTTAATGAAAGGGTATTAGAGGAAGCTGAAGATAATACTGTTCCTCTTCTTGAAAGATTAAATTTTATATCAATCTTTACAAGTAATCTTGATGAATTTTATATGATTCGTTGTGGTTCTCTTTATGATTTAACTCTTGTTAAAAAGAATGATATTGATAATAAAACAGGTATGACTCCACAAGAACAATTAAACCATATATTTAAAGAGACTAGACGTCTATATGGTAGAAGGGATGAGATATTTAAAAAAATAACTAAAAAATTGTTAAATAAACATAATATAAAACAATTAGAATTTTCTGATTTACATGAGAAAGAAGCAGAATTTTACAATAAATATTTTTTTGATCATGTTTTCCCAGTATTGGCTCCACAAATTATTGATCCACAACATCCTTTTCCTCATTTAATCAATAATTCATTGAATATTATTATTTCAATGACTGATTTAGACGATGACAAACAAGAATTTGGTATTATTCAAATTCCAGATAGTTTACCTAAAGTAGTATTCTCTCCTGAATCTTCTTTAAGATATATGTTAATTGAAGATTTAATATATGAATATGTTAATGATATCTTCTCTAATTATTCTATTGACTTTAAAACAGTTGTATGTTTAACACGTAATGCAGATATTAACTTATCTAAGTCTAAAATTGATGAGGATGAAGATTATAGGGGATATATGAAAAAAATTCTTAAAAAAAGGAATCGTCTTGCACCTATAAGACTTGAATTTTATAAATACTTTGATGAAGGTATGGTTAAATTTTTAATTAAAAAATTTGGATTATCTAAAAAACAAGTATTCTTAACTGAAACACCTATTAATATGGATTATGTTTCTGATGTTTATGGTAAATTAAAACATGTAGAACCTAAAATATTTGAAAAAATATCTTATAAACCATTCGAATCTAAATTTAATCCAGTTTTTAAAAATAATAAAATAATGGATTTAGCTCAAGAAAAGGATATTTTACTTTTTTATCCATATCAATCATTTGAGATTTTTGTTAAATTTTTACATGAAGCAGCAACTGATGAAAATGTTTTATCTATTCAAATGACAATTTATCGTTTAGCTAATAATTCTGAAGTTGTTAAAAATCTTCTTCTTGCTATTGAAAATGGTAAAACAGTCACTGTTTTAATGGAATTAAAAGCACGTTTTGATGAAAGCCATAATATTTATTATGCAGAACTTCTTGAGAATGCAGGTGCTAAAGTTATTTATGGATATGATAAATATAAAGTACATTCAAAAATATGTCTTGTAGTTAGACAAGGTCCAAATAATGAATTACAATATTTCACTCAATTAGGTACGGGTAATTATAATGAAAAAACTTGTAAAATTTATACTGATTACTGTTTAATCACTGCTAATGAAGAAATGGGTAAAGATGCTATATTATTCTTTAAAAATTTAGCAATATCCAATTTAAATGGTAAATATAAACATTTCTTAGTAGCGCCAACTTCTCTTAAACAAAATCTTATTAAAAAAATTGATAAGGCTATTACGAATGTTAAAAATGGAATTCCAACTAGCATTATTATGAAAATGAATTCTTTCACTGATAGGCAGATGATTGATAAATTACAACAAGCTTCTGCAGAAGGAGTTAAAATTAAATTAATTATACGTGGTATTTGTTGTTTAGTTCCAGGAATTCCTGGAGTAACAGATAATATTGAAGTTATAAGTGTTGTTGGAAGATTTTTAGAACATTCTAGAATATATTGTTTTATTACTCCATCTAATACTGAAATATATTTATCTAGTGCTGATTTAATGACTAGAAATATGAATAAAAGGGTGGAGATTGCATTCCCTATTTATGATGATGAGCTGAAAAAAAGAATTCTTCGCGATTTAAATATTTATCTTACTGATAATGTTAAAGCAAGATTCATTGATTCAAATGGTAATTATGCTAAAGTTATGCGAGGGGTAGACCTTCTTTCAGCACAAGATTATTTCATGGTTCATGGGGATGACGATGTTAAATTTGAAAATGTTAATGATTCATTCATGGATAAATTTAAAAGAGTTTTTTATAAGTTTGTCCATAATGAACAATAATCTACATTTTTTTAATTTCTATTTTTTAGTTATTTTTTTTATGGGTTTTATATTATTTCGAATCTATTTTTTCAGCTATTTGAAATCATTTAAAAAAAGTTAATAATTAGTAAAATAAATATGTATTATATTAATTATTAAGGGGATTTTTATGAAAATACTTATTGTTACTGGAAATCTTGCATATCCTGCAATTATTGATATTGTAAAAGATTCAAAAGAAAATGTTCTTGTTCATAAAGCAGATACTCAAGTAGCTGCTTTTTTAACTCCTAATAAAATTATAAATGAAGTTAAAAATAATTATGGGGATGAATTATCTACAATTGACATGATTTTGGTTCCAGGTTTAATAAGAAAAACAACTAATGAAATTAATGAGAAACTAGGCATCCCTACATTTAAAGGACCAACTGATTGTGCTGATTTGGGTATGGTTATTGATTTAATAAATGATTTAGATTTAGCTACAGATAAAGCAGCGGATAAGTTAATTGAAGAAGAAAAGAGAAAAAGGGCATTTCAATTTATTGAAGATTTTGAAAATGATACTGAGAAGAGGGAAGAACTTCTTAAAAAACCAAATAATATACTAGTTAGAAATTTACCTGTTGGTGAAGATTTTCCAATTAGGGTATTGTCTGAAATTGCAAATGCACCTTCCCTTTCTAAGGAACGTTTAATTAAAAAATGTAAACATTTTGTTGAAAGTGGTTCTGACATGATTGATATTGGGATGGCTGCAGGTGAAGATAATTCTGATATAATTCCTGATTTAATTAAAACTTTAAGGCCTATTGTCGGAGATAGGCCTTTAAGTATTGATACATTGAATCCTAAAGAAATTAAAGTTGCTCTTGAAAATGGTATTGATCTTGTGTTAAGTTTAGATTTAGGACATGCAGAAGAACTTGTACCTTTGTTGGATAAATATGATGTTCCGGCAGTACTTCTTCCAACAAACTTTGCTGTAAATAAAGTTCCTCATACTATAGATGAACGTTTGGAATACATTGATGAACTCATCGGATATTGTGATAAATATTCCCCAGGTAAGCAAATAGATTTTATTGCGGATTTAATTCTTGATCCAGTAAATAGTTCTAGTATTGTTGATTCTATTATTGCATGTAAAGAGTTTAAAGAAAAAAATCCTTATCCTTTATTTTTTGGTGTAGGTAATGTAACTGAACTAATGGATACTGATTCTGTAGGTGCTAATACACTACTTGCAGGTATTGCTATGGAAATTGGAGCATCCGTTTTATTTACTCCTGAAGAAAGTGGAAAAACTGAAGGAAGTGTATATGAACTTGCTGTTGCAAGTAAAATGATGTTTTTAGCTAAAAATAGATCTTCTATTCCTAAAGATTTAGGTATAAATCTTTTAAGATTTAAAGATAAAAAACAAAGAAATGATATTCTTGGTGAAGAAATGATTGAGGATACTTCTAAATTAGAAGTTATTAAAGCAAAAGAATCTAAAAGATTTGTACGTGATCGTGCAGGTAGTTTTAAAATAAGGGTAGATTATGCAGATAATTTTGAGGATAGAAAAATTGTAGTAACTCATTTTAAAAAAACTGTTCCAGATATTGTTATTGAAGGTAAGTATCCAAAGGAAATATATGATGAACTTGTAAGACAAGGGCTTATTTCTATGATGGATCATGCAGCATATATGGGTAGTGAACTTCAAAAAGCAAGAATTGCAATGATTACTGGAAAAGAGTATGTTCAAGATTTTTCATTATTTAATAAACCTTTAAATTTAAATTAAAATTTATTTTTTTGTTTTTCTTATTTTTTAAATATATTTTTTCTTTTGAATTTTAATAATTTTATTGATATATGTATTAATTTTAAATAGGTTTTTAGGTTTAAAAATTTTAGTATTTTTTGTTTTAGGTTTAAAAAAAGTTTCTGGTATTATTATTTTTAATTGTTTAAAATTTTGTTTTAGGTTTAAAAAAAGTTTTAGAAAATAATATTATATTTTAAGTATAATATTACTCCAATTTTTTTTTGGTTGTTAATAATAGTTATAATTAACCAGTATATGGGTGATCGTAAGTGTCTGCATGACCTTGTTCATAAGAACTTGATCCACTGTCACTACTTCCACTATTACTACTTCCACTGTCACTTGAGCCAGATTCACTATAACTACTTCCAGATTCATAGTTGGAATCTGAACCACTTGTGGTACTATAGAATCCATTACCATCTGATGTAGTACTACTTTCTACAGAACTGTCGCTTCCACTATTATTTGAGGCATTAGTGTTATTTGTATTGTTTGCTGTTAAATTAGTAGTGTTATTTGTAGTGTTATTGTTTAAAGTTACATCACTTTGACCACTCATAGCAAATACTATACCAACACCTACGGCAATAATTGCGATTACGAGAATTAAAATGATTATATCTTCTTTTTCCATTTTTTCTCATCCATATTTTTTATATAAAATCAATTTATATTTATATTATTAATAAATATTAATCTTTTCCTTTTAAATAAGATGACTTACAATTATTTTTCAAAGTTTAATGATGTTTATAATAAATTACATATTTATTAATATTTAATTGTCAGTCATCTTCGTATTTAGTATATTTTTAAATATATTTATTATTTTTCATAGGGTATTTTAAAATTATTTTTATTCATGACTTTTGTGAAATCATTTTATTTAAAATTTTATTCATAAAATTTATTTTATTATAGTAATTTTTACTTAAATTTAATGAATTTTAAAAGATTTTTATTTATTTTTCAAACTTAATTAAGTTGATAAAAGCTGTTTATTATGTTTTTGATATTATCATTAATGTCATTACCTAGCCATTCTATCATAACTCTTTTATCTTTAACTTTGAAAAATGCTAATCTATAATCTCCTCTATTCTCTGAATGAAGACTTACATAGAGTATTTGATGATTATTTATGGTTGTATTTTCTGTTTTTAAACCAGTGTCTTGATTATTCTCACCTTGAGCAAAGTAAGACATATCACTATTATACATTTTATCGCCATCGTCATCATTGCTATATACGGTTATATATAGGCTATCATTATTAGTTCCATATAGACTATAACCAGTTTTATTAGTTACACAACCATTTTGATAGTTATCTGGTATCATACAGCTATAACCATTAATTGTAGTATTTTTACCTTCTAAATTTGTATTATTATTTGTAGAACTTGTATTATTTGTATTGCTGCTCAATATAAAAATTCCAGCAACAATAATTATTAAAATAATTATTCCTCCAATTAATAATCTTTTTCTATTCATGTTAAACTTCCTTATATTTTATTAAATTTATAATGGTTTTATATTATTCTATATTTCATTTTAATATTATTAAATTTTATATTAATTTTTTTAAGAGATTTTATATTTATCATATAATTTTAATATTTTTTTAAGAGATTTTAATATTTATC
>JBJFGN010000019.1:0-5398 GCA_051892775.1 Methanobrevibacter sp.
AATAATCTTTAATTATTTATAATGATAAATTATTTATTATATAATGATTAAATATTAAAGATTAGATATAACTAAATCTTAAATTTAAGATTTTATCAATAAAATTTAAAAATATGTTTAGAAATCAAATTCTTGTTTAAATAAAGGTATTATTTTGTTTAATTTATTAAAGTATAATATTTGTTGTTTTAAATAGTTTTGATTAAATTCGTAATGAAGTAATTTAAGGAGTCAAATCATGACAAATCTTGACAAGATGTTTAAACCGAATTCTATTGCGGTTGTAGGAGCATCAAATACTGAAGGAAAAGTCGGATATATTATTGTTAATAATATTGTTATTGGTGGATATCAAGGTACTATTTATCCTATTAATCCAAAAAGTGATGAAATTCAAGGATACAAAGCTTATTCTAGTGTTTTAGATTTACCTGAAGTACCAGATTTAGTTGTTATTTCTATTCCTGCTGCTGGTGTTAATCCTATTCTTGAAGAATGTGGAGAGAAAGGAGTGGAGAATGTAGTAGTCATTAGTGCAGGATTTAAAGAAACTGGTGAAGAAGGAGCTAAATTAGAAGAAGAATTATCTAATATTGCTAATAAGTATAATATTAATTTAATTGGTCCTAATAGTTTAGGTATTAGTGATTCACATACACCAATTAATTGTTCATTTGCACAAGCTATTCCTCCTAAAGGAAACATGGCTTTCTTATCTCAAAGTGGAGCTATGATGGTAGCTATTATTGATTGGAGTTTTACTTCAGGAATTGGTTTTAGTAAATGTGTTTCAATGGGAAACAAAGCAGGTACTAATGAGATTGAAATTATTAATCATTTAGCTAATGATCCTGAAACTGCTGTTATTACTATTTATCTTGAAAGTGTAAGTCCTGATGATGATTTTGTTAATACTATTAGGGAAGTATCTAAGAAAAAACCTATTGTTATTCTTAAATCAGGTTCTAGTGCTGCTGGAGCAGCAGCTGCTTCTTCACATACTGGAGCTCTTGCAGGTAGTGATGCAGCATTTGATGCAGCATTTGAACAATCTGGAATTTTCCGTGTAAGTTCAATGAATGAATTATTTGAAGTAGGTTTAGCATTTTCTAACTGTCCACTTCCAGAAGGACGTAATGTTGCAATTGTCACTAATGCTGGTGGTGGAGGAGTTATTGCTGTAGATGCAATGGAAAGATATAATCTTGATCTTGCAAAATTCAGTGAAGATACTGTCAATAAATTAGATGAAATTATTCCTGATGAAGGTACTACAAACAATCCTATTGATGTATTAGGTGATGGACCTGTTGAAAGTTATAAAAAATCATTAGAAGTCCTTATTGATGCTGATGAAGTAGATAGTATTATTGTAATTGTTTGCCCTACTGCTAAAGCAGATACTCCTGGAATTGCAAAAGCATTGGTTGATGTATATTCAAAATCAAATAAACCTATACTTGCTGTAAATATGGGTGGACCTTCATTTGAATTCTCTAATAAACTTTTAAAAGATAATTGTATTCCATCATATGTATTCCCAGAACCTGCTATAAAAGTAGTTGAATATCTCTGTAAATTTGCAGAATTACAAGATAAAACATATGACAATCCTGTAAATGAAATTGATGATGTTGATAAAAAATCAGTAGAGGATATCTTTGAAAAAGTTAAATCTGAAGGTAGAGATACTTTACTTGGTAGTGAAGCATATGCAGTTGCTGAAGCTTATGGTATTTCTGCAGCACCTATTAAATTATCAACTTCCGCTAAAGAAGCTGCAGATCTTGCTGAGGAAATGGAATTCCCAGTTGTTTTAAAAATTGCTTCTGATAAAATTTTACACAAATCAGATATTGGTGGTGTAAAAGTAGGTATTTCTACAAGGGATGAAGCAGAAAAGGCTTATAATGAGATTATTGAAAACACTAAAAAAGCATTTCCAGATATAGTTCCTAATGGTGTGGAAGTACAAAAAATGATGGATTCTGGTATTGAAGTTATTGTTGGTATGATAAGGGATAAACAATTTGGACCAATGATTTCATTTGGTATGGGTGGAGTCTTTGTAAATCTTATTGAGGATGTTTCATTTAAACTTGCTAAAGGTATGACTTCTGAGGAAATTGATGAACAAATAGAGTCTACCAAGGTTTCTAAATTATTACATGGATATCGTGGAGAAGCTCCTGGAGATATTGATGCAGTTAAAGATACCATTAAACGTGTTGCAAGGTTAACTCTTGATTTTGATGAAATATCTGAATTGGATATCAACCCAATATTTGTATATGAAGATGGATCAAGTGCTTTAGATATTAAAATTAAATTATAATTTTATTATATTTTTAATTTTTTAATCAGTTTTTAATATTTTATTTTCACTTTTGCATTGATTTTTTTTTACTTTTTTTAATTTTATTGATTTTTTAATAAACTTCTTTTCAAAAGATTTATATGTATCTTATAACAATTGTTATATATTGAATAAATAATTGCTTTAAAATAGTGAAAAGTGGTTTATTTCAATTTATAACATTTTTTTTGAAGTTTTTTTTAATCTTCCAAAAGATTTATATATGTCTTATAACAATTGTTATATATTGAATAAATAATTGCTTTTTATAAAATAGATTTAGTGATTTTTTTTCAATATATAATGATTTTTATAAAATGTTTATTTTTTGTGTTTTTTCAAAAGATTTATATATGTCTTATAACAATTGTTATATATTGAATAAATAATTGCTTTAAAATTTTTAATTGTATAAGAAAGCAAAACATAATTTTATATAACTATGGTTATATTTTTATGTGGTAAAAAAAATTAACTGTTCAATCTCATATTGCATTAACTTGCAAATCATTATTTAAAAAAATTTAAATCAATAAAATTTGAAATATAAAACATAAGAAAATTATGATAGAGGTATAAAAAAATGAGTTATGATAATACAACAAAAAGAGGACAAGGTGTTGCAACTTTAGGTTTACATGCTGGTCAAGAAGAACCAGATCCAGCAACTGGAGCTAGGGCAGTTCCTATTTATCAAACAACATCTTATGTATTTAAAGATCCAGAACAAGCAGCAAATAGATTTGCTTTATCTGAATTTGGTCAAATTTATGGTAGATTAACTAATCCAACTACTGATGCATTTGAACAAAGAATTACTGCTGTTGAAGGTGGAAATTATGGTGTTTCTGCTGCTAGTGGTTTAGCTGCAATTAGTTACTCTATTTTGAATATTACCTTACCTGGAGATAATATTGTAGCTGCAGATAACCTTTATGGTGGAACTTACAATTTATTTGAAGATACTTTTGCAGAATTAGCTCGTGATGTTAAATTCGTTAAATCTGATGATTATGATGCATTTGAAGCAGCAATTGATGATAAAACAAAAGCAATTTATGCAGAAGCTATTGGAAATCCAAAATTAGATGTTCCTGATTTTGAAAAATTAGCAGATATTGCTCATGCACATGGTATTCCATTAATTATTGATAATACTTCTGCTGTAGGTTTATTAAGACCTCTTGAACATGGTGCAGATGTAGTCGTAGGATCAGCTACTAAAGCTGTAGGTGGACATGGTACTGCAATTGGTGGATATATTGTAGATAGTGGTAAATTCAATTGGGGTAATGGTAAATTCCCAACAATTTCTGAACCAGATAAATCTTATCATGGATTAAACTTCTGGGAATCATTTAAAGATGTACCTGATGGAATCGGAAACATAGCATATCCAATTAGAATAAGAGCAAGATTACTTAGGGATTTAGGTGCAACTCTTGCTCCTGTACATAGTTTCCTTTTCTTACAAGGTCTTGAAACTTTAGATTTAAGAATTAAAAAACATTCTGAAAATGCTCTTGCTCTTGCAAAACACTTAGAACAACATCCAAAAGTTGCTTGGGTAAACTACCCAGGATTAAAATCACATCCTTCACATGAAACAGCAGTAAAATATTTGGGTAATCCTGAAGGAACTGGTGATGATCCAGGATATTATGGTGCAATTTTAGGATTTGGAATTAAAGGTGGTCATGATCAAGCACTTGAATTTATTAAAAATGTAAAACTTGCTTCACACCTTGCAAATATCTTAGATGCAAAAACATTAGTTATCCATCCTGCAAGTACTACTCACTCACAACTATCTGAGGAAGAACAACGTGCAGTAGGAGTAACTCCTGACTTTATTAGAGTATCTACCGGTCTTGAAAATATTGAAGATATTATTGCTGATTTCGATCAAGCATTAGATAAAGTAAATGTATAATTAGGTTTATAAAATGTCATCTTTTAAACTTATATTTATTTTAGAGTACTGTCGACTATGAGGGATATATAAGAGTTTGGATTAATCCTTACATATATTTCTTAGCCATATTTCACTTTAAAATTTATATAATCCAATATCTTATGAATCAAGCTTTTAGTAGTTGAATGCTTTTTATAATAATAAGAGATGATAATAATGGGAACATTATTATCCTATTATTATATATTATTTAAAGGGAGGTAATATTTGATAAAATTCAATCCTTAATATTTAATCTTTCTCAAAAGAAATTAACCTCAATATTTGGAAGTTTTCTACAATTCTTCTAAAATTTTCCTTAAAAATTTTTGTGAGTTAGTTTTTAAGGTCTTAGTTTAAATTAAATTATGCATGAATAATTAATTTATAAAAATTGTAAAATTAGAAACAAAATTTTTAAAGAATATAAATTATATGCCTATAATAAATAATCTATTGATTATTTTTAATTAACTTTCAATGAATATAGTTATTAGATATTTGTCCCAATTTATCTAACTTCTTAAAATTTTAGATTAGAAATACCCATTCTAATCTATAAACATTGTTTATTAGTTATTCCCCAACTTAACTAATTTACAATTAATAAAATCAATTATTATATAATTATATGTATATTAATCTTAAAACATATTATATCCCTTATTAATATTCATAATGCCTTAATCTTTAAAATATATTATAATTATATTTAATTGATAATGTTTTGATTAACTGAAAACTAGAAACACTTAATACATAATGTATTAAATTATAAAATTTTTTTTTTAAAAAAAGTCATTTAATATAATGATGGTTTTTAACCATTTTTATATTAAATTATCTCTAAATAAACAATACAATAGTTTAAAATGATGTTTTTTTCATTTTAAACTTTTTCTTTTTAATTTTTTTTTAGATCTTATAAATTTTAATTATTACTTATTTTTTAGGTTTTATTTTTATTATTTAGACTTTGAGTTTAAATTTATTTATTATTTTTTAAATATTTTAAATAAATTATATTTTTTCCATATTAATGTTATTTTTTAAATTTAAGAATTTAATTTACATATTCAAATTAGATT
>JBJFGN010000020.1:0-3469 GCA_051892775.1 Methanobrevibacter sp.
AAATAAATTAATTATTCCTCATAATCGAATTTACCTTCATATTCTAAACAACCTTCTTTAAGGCCTTTTTTAATACTAGAAACAATTCTTTCTCTATCATGCATAATAACTGGTCCAATATGAAGAATAATATCTCCAGGCTTTGAATATTTAATACAAAGTTTAGAACCTTCTTCCATAGTATCTGCAACTACACCTTTAGCCTTAGTATTTTTAGAACCTTCGAGAATAGCTTCTGCAGCAGGCATCTCTACTTTTTGAGTAACTTCATTAAATCCAGTTGCAACAATTACATTAACATATTTACCACATAATCTGCCTACTTCTTGTTTATCCCTTTTAGTTGTAGTATCAAAATTATCTAATAAAAGAACAACATCATCATCCTTAAAGTACTCCATAGTAAGCCTCATACCTTCATATAAGAATGCAGAATCAAGAATTACTTCACGACCATTATATTTACCAATATTTTCCATGTGAACTTCAAGACCTTTAAATTTACCTAAAGCTTTAATAATAGATTCTTTATTAATACCATAAGTTAAAGCTGCTGCAGCTGCTGCTGTTGCATTTTCATAGAAATAGCTTTTCATTTTAAACGGTGATGTAAAACTACCTTTAATTGGACCAATACCTGTTTTTAATTTATCAGTATCATATTTTATTTCAATAGAACCTTTAGAACCAATACCTATAAAATTACAGAAACTTGTATCCCAATCAGGGTTTTCCCAACCATAATATAATATATCATTTCTATTAGTACGTTCTTCAAGAAGTTGTTTTAAATGATTACTTGCAATTAAAGTTTCACTATCACGAGCTATAAAGAGTTTTCTATTAATGTATTTTTCCATAGATCCTCCAAACTCAGATAAATGATCTTCATGAATATTTAAGAAAATTCCAACTTTTATGTTTATATTTGGGAAAAGTCCAGCAGTTCCATGAGGTATTTCAAATACACAGATATCACACTCTTCATTTTTGCCATTAACAATACCATCAACAATTACTTCACTAACAAGATTCTGATTAAGTGATGAACATGACCATACATTATATCCTGCTGCCTCAAAAATGGTGGTGGTAATATAAGTTGTTGTTGTTTTACCCATAGTTCCAGTAATACCAATAATATCTAATGTAATAGCACTATTAATAAATTCACTTACCATTTCATTTGTTAAAACTTTAAGATTCAATTCTTGAACTTTTTTATATGCATAAGATGTTTTTGGTAAAGTTGGAGCCATGTAAACATAATCGATATCATTAAATTCAGGTTTTGGATTTCCTAAATCTAAAATTACACCTTCACTTTCCATTTCTAAAAGTCTTCTTTTAAAGTCTGGATGAAAATCATCAAGTTCTTTAGGATCTGTAATCTCAACATGATTACCTAAATGATTTAATAATCTTGCAACAGGTCTTCCTGCATTTCCAGCTCCAATAATTTTATAATTCATAATAGTTACTTCCTAAAAAAATTAATAAATAATAATTATAAGTTTTAAACTCCAATAATATATAAAAATTTTACAAAATTTAAATAAAAGCATTATAAAATTTAACAATATCCTAATCATTAATAATTAAAATCTAAAATCGAAATAATAAAAAAATATCCCATTAAAGATTTAAGAATTAAAATCGAATAATAAAAAATTCTATTTAAAATTTAAAATCAATAATAATACAATTATTTCTATTAAAAAATTTAAAATTTAAAAATAAATCTTTTTAAAATTAAACTTAATTATATAAATTTAAATTTAAAAATAAATCTTTTTAAAATTAAACTTAATTATATAAATTTAAATTTTTAAATAAATCAAATTATTCAAAAATTAATAAATTCTCAACATCATCATATTTTACATCTATGCCTCCCATAGATGGTACATAATTAGCTGCCTTTGCAGAATTTACACCAATTACTTTATATCCTAAGTCTTCAATTGGAGCAACTACCATACAAGTGTCACATACTATATGTCCACCTGCATTTTCAATAATTTTTGTATAACCCATTCTATCTGCAGATGCTTTAATATTAATAGAAGTACAAATCCATAATTCATTTTTAATTTTCTTACCTTTAACAATTTCTGCAAGACTTTCAATTTCTGCAAGAGAAGCATGAGGACAACCTAAACATACTAAATCAGCATCTTCATCACTAGTAGATAATTTAGCTCTAGTCTCTTTAATATCAGAACTATCAATACTTACTACATCCTTAAGTTCTTCAACTCCAACATCTTTATATTCAGGAGTAACTCCTTCAACTTGATACAATGCTACTGCACCAGATGAAGCAAGTGCTGCACCTAAAGTTTTAAGATCATCATTAGTAACTTTTTGATTTTCACTTAAAGTAAAATATGGAACACCATCTTTTACTATTTGACCAATTGCATAACCTAAAGCACCAAAATCAGCCCCTTTTAATTCAGTATCAACATTGACTTTCAAGGTAGCTTTTCTATTTTCATCTAAATGAAAACCATATAATGGTGTTTTACCACATATTGCTGCTGCAAGAGCTCCAGGTCCACCTTCACGATTAGTTCTTGCACCAATTACAGAATTAACATATGCAACTGCAGAAGATTCACTCCATGAAATATGATCCCCAAATCTTGGAACATTACCAATTAAATAAGGAGTACAAGTACAAGTTGTATTAATACCAAGTTTCCCATAAGCATCAACGATTTTATTCTGTTTATCTGCAAAAAATTCTGAAAACCCTAATTCTTCCCAATTATCTAAGTCAACACCTGCAGGATTTAAAGTTGATGGAATACTTGCTTTAGCTTTAGTATCTAAAGCTAAATCTTCTAAATATTCTAAACCTGCTTGACCAATAGTTTTATAAGATACTCCTGAAACTTGTGCAGAACTAATATCTACAAATTTTTCAGCTCCGTAAATATCTCCTAAAGCTATTAAAATATCCATACTTTTTCTAATGGTTTCTCCATATTCCCCATTAGACATTTTTTCTTCTTCTGGAGTCAAAAACATATTATCATCTTAATTTATTATTTTTATAATTGATATTTAGATAAAAGAAGCTAAAACTTAAATAAAAAATATTCAATTTAAATAGATTATATTATTACCTAATTATCAAATTATTAAAAAATTATTATTAAAACTAATAATTTAATTATAATAAGATTTGTTTATTATAATTTTTATATTTTTAATAAAAATTAATTCTTAAAGATATGAATTTTAAAATCAGATTTAATTAAAATATTCAGAATGAATGTTTTGACCCTATTAAAATTAATAAAATTTATTTTAAGTTAAATATTTAAATAAATTTATATTAATACTTTTTAGGGAAAATACTAAGATAATTTCCAAATATAAAAAACTAAAAACTAAAAAAACAATAAAAATAAAAAAAATAAACCCCATAAATACATAAAAAACTAAAAAAAACAAGAAA
>JBJFGN010000020.1:3569-5378 GCA_051892775.1 Methanobrevibacter sp.
CCCCATAAATACATAAAAAACTAAAAAAAACAAGAAAAATAAAAAAAATAAACCCCATAAATACATAAAAAACTAAAAAAAACAAGAAAAATAAAAAAAATAAACCCAAAATAATATATAAAAAATTAAAAAATAAAATAGCCACAAATAGCTACTTTATTAAAAAAACTATTTTATTACTTTAATTTTAGTACTTGTAGTTTTACCATTGAAAGTACCATCACCAGCAAATTGTGTGGTAATTGTATAAATTCCAACACGAGTAAACCTTAATTTAAGGAATGCTTTACCGTTTTTATCAGTTTTAAGGGTGTATGTTTTACCATTAACTTTAACAGTAATTTTTTTATTAACACCATTAACTGATTTTTTACTATCTAAAGCATTAGTACCTTTTAAAACAAAAGTTAAAGTTCTATAAGCCCCAACTTTAAGAGGATTAACACCACTAACAGCAATATTACTTACTTTAGGACTAACAATAATTTTATTTACAACAAAACTACCATTATAATTATCATCACCTAAAAATGCAATAGCAAATGTATAAATTCCAGACCATGCAAGATTAATTTGAAGTTTAGCTACACCATTTTCATCAGTAGTTAAATTATAAACAACACCATTAAAACCAATACTAACAGGTTTATTAGCTAAAACATTACCATTTTGATCTTTAAGAGTGACAATAAAGTATCTACCACGTTCACCATGATAAAAATCAACAGCAGTCTGATTAAAATCATTAGAAACAATATTAGTAGCTAATTTTTCAGGAGTTTTATGATTAATTATTTGAATAGTACTATTTTCACCATTATAAGTATTATCTCCAGCATAATTAAATTTAATTGTAAGTTTACCATCAATTACTCTATCAATTTCTGCTATACCATTTTCATCAGTAGTAGCAGTAGCTTCAACACCATCAATAGTATATTTAAAGTCAGTTAAAGGAAGAGGATTACCGAGAGCATCAGTTAAATTAACAACAATTTTATCAGTACTATCATTATAATTTACATTAAAAACACCATGATTTTTAACAACAGTCCAATTATTAACATTTGCTTTTAAGGACCATACACCATCATCAGGATTTCCATCACCATATCCATATGAAAAAGTGTCTGTAAAACTATAAATACCAATTTGATTCATTTTAACAGTATAATTAAATACAGGATTAGAAATTGTTGATTCATTAAAATTGAAAACAATACCCCAATCAGAATTATTACCAACCATAGTCATATGATAAAAATTGTTAAAATCACTAACAACAAGTGGTATCATCATAAGGGGCTCATGATTAAGCATATCTTTAGTTAAACCACTAACTTTAATAGTAATAGTAACCTCTTGACCTACAACTAAAACCTGACCATCTGTAACATTAAGAGTAACATCAACATAATATCGTTCATGATTTTTAAGGATTGTACCTGGTTTAACATTTAATAAATATTTTTTTGCATTAGAGGAACTAACTGTTTGTGGGCTATTAATAAATATATTATTTACAAATGTACAATTTCCATTTGGAATGTAAACTGTATCATTAGAATTACTTGTATGATTAATGAATGTGTTATTATATATTTTTAAGTATGGTGTACCATTTCCATCATAACCTACATTACTTGCATATATAGCTTGACCAATCTTAGCACTATTATGTACAAATGTAGATCCATGAACATCAAAATATCCTCCAGCAGCTGTAGAAATAGCACCACCACATCCATTAGCAGTACTTATATTATCTGCAGTATACCGAGTATTACTATTATTAATAAAAGTTGAATT
>JBJFGN010000021.1:0-9927 GCA_051892775.1 Methanobrevibacter sp.
AGTTTTTTAAATTATTAATTATTTTAAATAATTTTTTATTTTTTATTAATGATTCTAATAGTAATACTCATTTTATGTATATGTGTACACACATACACACATAACAAAGTATTTAAATAGATTATAATATATAATAATATAATTAGTATAATGTGTTGAAGTTTATATAGTAATGTTGGAATATTATTATAAGTATTTTTAGTATTTAACAAGTGTTTATAATTATATTTACTTTATCTGTTTTATTTCATAGTTTAATATTTGAAATTCTTTTGCATATTTAGTAATTAAAATTAATATATGGTTTTTAAAAATGAGATCTAGAAGAAGGAGAGGCCCAGAAAGATTAGTACTAGGGTTTATTATTTTAATTGTTGCTTTTGGTCTTGGGTCAACAATGGGTATTTCAATGGGGTTTAATGATAACTCTACAAATATTGTACAAAATAATACGACTCATGTTCCTATTGATGTAACACATAATATTAGTGCTTATGAAAATAATAGTAATAATGATGATGGTCAAGTAAATGTGTCAAATAATAGTGAAGGTGTAGTACAGTATAGTGGTTCTAACTCTTCATCTTCAGATTATTCTAGTAATTATCAAACTACTGATGTAGATTCATCACAATACTATTAATTATTTAATAACTATTTGTTATATTGCAGAATGGTGTAATTACTACACCATAATTTTTTTATATTAGAATATACAAAAGATTAATTTAGTTTACTATTTTTCTTATGCTCCGTTGGTGTAGTCCGGCCAATCATTCTGGCCTTTCGAGCCGGAGACTCGGGTTCGAATCCCGAACGGAGCATTATTTTTAATACTTTTGCTCTGTTTTATTTTTAACTTTGATTTAATAATTCTCATCTTTTATTTTTCAAATATAATTTTTATTATTCCAATATTTTTATTAATATTTGTTGAATTCTTTTATATCATTTATTGTATATTTTTATTTTTAATCATTAATTTCTAGTTTAATTTATTAAAAATCTTTTTAAAATTAGTTCAATTAATTTTTAATGATATATAATTCTTTATTTTAATTTTTAATTAAAGTCTGTTTATTTTAATTATTATAATTTCTTGATGTTTATTGTTTATAATTTAAAAATGATAAAACTCTTTAGATTATTTTTATTTCTATTTTTATTTATAAAAATTTAATTTTTTTCTTAATCTATTCTTTATTTCTTATTATTACTTTTTAAAAATAGTAAAAATTTTTATAAATTATTTTAATTATCTCATATTTTTTAAGATTATTTAATTGCTTATTTTTCTTTATATATGTTAATTTTATTAAACAAAAATAATTTTTTTTAGTTATTAATGCTTTTTTCACCTTTTGCATAAAATTTAATAAGTTTTAATTTTTACTTAAAACTTATAACTAGCTTATTTTTACAAAAAATTTTATATATAATGTTGTTTAATGTTTAATTTGATAATAAAATTTTTATTGGTAAAAATAAGTTATTATAACTTATAACTATAATTTTTATAATATAATTATTAGGTTTCATGATTTAATTTAAATATATTAAAAATTTTTTTATTTTATATGGGGATTATATTTAAAAATTTTGTTTTTAGGTATTTTAAGATTAAATTTTTTTTAATATATGATTTATTGGGGAGGAGTATTATTGAAGATTAAACATACATTTGTATTTGTATTATTACTTTTAATAGTATCAATAATTTTATGTTCTGTTTTTGCTTACAATGCTATTATTGAAAGTAATCAAAATACCAATACTACTGTCCAATATTCAACTACTAATAGTGCTCCTCAAGGTAAATTAGTTCCTGTTATTACTGTTACAATGAAACCAAGTGTTGACACAGGATTACCTTACAAAAGTTATACTAGATCCTGGGTTAATTATTGTCCTTTCTGTCATAAATATGGGACTTTAACTGATACTCCTAAAGATACTTCTAGAACCAGCACTGTCCCTGAAGGCGAAATTACTTGTGATCAATCTAAAGGAGGTTGTGATGCAGATTTTGATGGAGTTACTGGTAAAGATAAACTTTGGAGAAATGTTTATTTAATTCCTGTAGAAAATAGTCAAATATTTGGTACTGGAAATGCTAGATATACTTTATTAGATAGTTATGACATTGATTCTAAATCTATTATTAGAACAAATCAACTACTTCAATTTGATTCTAATAATGGTAATATTGTAGGTACTTCATATTATAGGAATTCTTCTACAAATTAGTTTCTTAATTATTTATTGTGTACAGTTTTTTGTAGATATTCTGTTAAAGTATTATAATGTCTTGTTCCTGTAGGCATTGTTTTGAGGATTTCTGCTTTCTGTTAAACTATTTTATATTAGGTTTCTACAAATCAGTTTTTTAGGATTTTAAATACTTTTCTAATGGGTATTTACAATTATGATTGAATTGTAATAATTATATTGATATGATGTGTTTAATGCTAACTTTTTTCTAAATTTAATAACACAAATAATAATTGTTTATTCATATACGTGTTTTTTATAAGGGTTTTAATTGTTTTTATACTTGCTTCATTATTGGAATTTAATTTATCTTTTAAAATATTATTTAAAGTTTACTTTAAAAGTTGACTATTTATTAAATATAGTTATAATTTAATATTGTTTTTATAAATTATATTTTTAGAATAAATTTTTTAATCTAATATTTTATATTAATTAAGTTTTATCATATATATGTAGGACATGTTTTCCTAAAATAAATATTCTTCTAAAAAAAGATTTTAAAATTTCATAGTTTTTATCTAATTATAGTAAATAATTAAAAAGAATAAAATATAATATTAAATTGGTAAATATTACTTTTAATTTAAATATTAAAATATTTTTTAATTGATGATAAATATGTTTAAAAAACCAGATTATATTAATGTTATTGATGGCGGAATATGTGCTGTAAATAATGTAAAAGCTGCAGGAACTAAAAAAGGAAAATATGGGGTATCTATTATTGTATCTCCAAATAGTAATGCATCTGCAGTATTTACTACAAATAAAGTTGTAGCAGCTCCTATTATTCATACTAAAGAAGTTATTAAAGATGGTAAATTATCTGCTGTAATTGTAAATAGTGGTAATGCAAATTGTTTTACTGGAGAACAAGGAATTAAAGATTGTGACGAAATTGTATCTAAAGCAAGTGAATTGTTAAATATTCCAAGTTCTGAAATTGCGTCATCTTCTACTGGAGTTATTGGTAGAAAAATGCCTATGGATATTATTGAACCATTAATTGAAGAGGTTTCTAAAAATTTAGATCATTCTTCACAAGCTTCTCTTGAGGCTGCAAAAGGAATTATGACTACTGATACAGTACCTAAAGAATTTGCTGTTGAAGTTGATATTGATGGTAAACCAGTTAAAATTGGTGGTATTTGTAAAGGTACTGGTATGATTGCACCTAATATGGGTACTATGTTATGTTTTTTAGCTACTGATGCAATAATTGCTCCAGAATCTATAAAACTTGCACTAAAAAATGCAGTTGATTTGAGTTTTAACATGATTGTTGTTGATGGTGATGAAAGTACTAATGATACAGCTATTTTAATGGCTAATGGACAATCTGGTGTAAATGTTGCTGATGGTGGAAAAATTAATGAAAAATTCCAAAATGCTTTAAGTTATTTATGTGTTAATCTTGCTCAAAAAATGGTTCGTGATGGGGAAGGTGCAAGTAAATTTTTAGAAGTTAATGTTCATGGTGCAACATCTCCTGAAGATGCTAAATTGGCTGCAAAAGCGGTTGCAAGTTCAATGTTATTTAAAGCTGCAGTATTCGGTGAAGATCCTAATTGGGGAAGAATAGTTTCTGCAGTAGGATACTCCGGCTGTGATATGAATCCAGATATAATATCTATTGCAATTGGAAATGAAAGTTTATTTAATAAGCCAAATTCTGATAAATCAACGTATCTTGTTAAAAATGGTGAGATATTAGCATTTGATGGAACTGAATCTCTTGATATGGCTGAAAAATTAATGGCAAATGAGGATATTATTGTTGACATAAATCTTAACTTATCTGATGGTGAAGCAACTGCATGGGGTTGTGATTTAACCTATGATTATGTTAAAATTAATGGGGAATATACTACTTAAATATTCTCCTAGTCTTTTTTTATCTAATTATTAATTATATGGATTTATTTTTTTCTTTTTTGTTTATGGTTTGTTGTTTTTTATTATATGAGTTTATATCCACATTCAGTACAAAACTTATTATTTTTATCTATTATTTTTGTTCCACAATTTGGACAGAAATTTTTATTTGCTACAATGGGTTCTTGATTATTATCGTTGTCTATTCCAAGAATTTCATTTTTTTTATTTAAATATTCTGATTCAGTAATTATTCCTTTTTCTTTAAGTTCATAGTACTCTTCTAGTTCTTTTGCTCCACTATCAGTATTTGTAGGTGCAGAATTTCCATAAGCATGTTCATTTATATATTCTCTAAAATCTTTTATTAACATTCCTTTTATCTCTGCATAATCTATTATCTGTCTTAAAGGATGATCTTGATTTAAGAATTTAAAATAAATATTTTCTATAGATTGAATTATCTCTTGTGCTTTAAAATCATTTAATAATATTGCTTCAAATTTATCAGATTTTAAATAATTATCCGAGTCCATTTCATTAATCTGATTCCATGAATATGTGTCTCTAGGTAATTTACCTTCGTCTATGTTTATAATTTGAATACTCATGTTATTATCATTGGCATTAATATTTACATTTCTTGCTAATTCATCATGTGCTGGTATTACCTTATTTACTGTTTGTTGTTCAACACCATTGGTTCCTGCAATCCCAAATACACCAAACAATCCTGTTGCAACTATTTTTGTTCCAGTTCCATGTTTATTTTTTACAACAGTGGTAGGTATAGTTTGTTCTGGTATATGTTTGTAAATATTAAATACAATTTCTCTCTTATTTAAAATATTAAAAAACATCTCTTTTGCATCATTGTAAACTAGTTGCTTAAATTGATTTTCAGGCATATCTTTAAGTTTATTAAGATTTATAGCAGATTCAATATATCTTTTTTCTATAGAGGAGTCTAATGGTGTTTGATATATAAGATGCTCCATTGTTAAATTAAATGCAATATTTTGTTTTTCATCGCTACGTCTAATATCATATTCCTCTTGTAGTAATTTTTTAAAATCTGAAAAATAGCTTTGAGGATTTAATTTTCTGTTAATGTATTTCTGTGTATCTTTATATTCTTTCTTCATCACTTCTTCAGAATATACTATATTAGGTAATTCTCTTCCACATGCATTACATCTTATATTATTAGCGTCACTATATGTTTTGCAATGAGGACATATTTTACAATTCATAAGTTTCCCCCTTATTTAAATAATGATATTATTTAATATTATATTTCTTATAGATTTTAAATTTTATACTATTAAATTTTAAACTATTTTATTTATTCTAAAATTTTTCAATGCTTTTTAGTTTAATAAATAACTATTATTTGATGGAAACTATTATATAGTATATTAGAGAAATAATTTAATGTTAAATAAAATATTCTATTTTTGAATATCTATTATTTTTTTAAATCATGTTAATTAAATTAAAGATTAACTTTAATTGATTATCGGGGTATAAATTAATCTTTTGATTTTTTTTATACTGTTTTTTATTAATAAATTATAATTTAGGTGAAAACATGGCAAAAGTTAGAGGAACCAATAAAAGAACCAGACCTAAATCTGGTTATAAAAAACCTGGAAGTAAACATGGTAGAGGAGCTAAACAAACTTGGAAAAAAAGATAGTTTAGTTTTTATCTAATTTTTACTTTTTTTATTTCATTTTAATAATATATTTTTTTTAATTGTTTAAGTTTATTTTTTCCTGTTTTTCTTGTTTTAATTTTATTTAGCCATTTAATCCAAAGATTTATTATTTTTATATTAAATATATTTTAACAATTTGAATTTTTAAAAGAGGATTTATATGAAGGATTTAAAATCTGTCTGTAAAATAGCAGTCATACAAGCAACACCTATAATGTTTGATAAAGATAGGTGTCTTGAAAAAGTTATTTCACTTATTGAGGAATGTGCAAGTAATGGTGCAGAATTAGTAGTATTTCCTGAACTATTTATTCCAGGCTATCCTTATGGTATGAACTTTGGTTTTACTATTGGAAATAGGGATGATGAAGCTCGTAAAGATTGGAAAAATTATTATGACAATTCAATTATTTTTGATGGTATTGAAATGAATAAAATAGTTTATACTGCTGTTAAAAATCATGTTTATGTAAGTATTGGTTATTCTGAAAGAGATTCAAAAACTTCTACATTATATAATTCTAATATGATGATTTCACCAGACGGAGAAACTTTTAATCATCGTAAATTAAAACCAACTGGTTCAGAACGTCTCATTTGGGGCGATGCAAATAAAGGCTATTTCCCAGTAATGGATACTCCATGGGGACCAGTAGGTAATTTAATTTGTTGGGAAAGTTACATGCCCCTTGCACGTTTTGTCTTATATGAAAAAGGAATTTCTATTTATATTTCTCCAAATACTAATGATAATCCAGAATGGCAAAATACAATAAGGCATATAGCTATTGAAGGACATTGTTATTTTATAAATTGTAATATGGTATTTAAAAAATCAGATTATCCAAAATCAACAGATAAAGAGGTATTGTCTAAATTAGATGATACTGTATGTAAAGGTGGAACTTGTATAATAGATCCTTATGGTCATGAGGTTTCAGAAACATTATGGGATAAGGAAGGTATTATCTATGCTAATCTTGACATGAATAAGATTGTTGAAAGTAGAATGGAATTTGATGTCTGTGGCCATTATTCGAGACATGATGTTTTTGATTTTAATTTTAGTGATGATTAATTTTTGTAAATAAATCCAATATACTATTTTGTTTAATTCATTAAATCTATAGATATTTTATTCTAAATTTTAAAATAATTAGATTTTTTAAGGAAATATCTTCTCAACAAAGTCATAAAATTTGTATTAATATTTTATTATTTTAAAGTTACTATTATTTTTTTAAAAAACCACCATAAAAGATTAATTATTTATTCTTAAATGGATAAATATTTTAATGATAGTAATTTTATGATTACTTTTATAATTATTTTAGATTTGTTGAAACCCTTAAGATTTTAATTATATTGGTATTTAATAATTTTTTAATTAAATTGACTGTTTAAAGTTTTTCAACAATTTATTTTTTTTAGAAATATATGGAGATTGAGATTATGGGAAAAACATATGTTTTTGGACATAAAAGTCCAGACACCGATTCAATTACATCAAGTTTAGTAATGGCTAATTTTGAAAAAGAATTAGGAAATGATGATGCTGTTGCTTGTAGACTTGGTAATTTAAATAAAGAAACTGAATATGTATTAAATTATTTTAATATTGATGCACCAAAACTTATTGAAAATGTTGAAGATGGTGCTGATGTCATATTAGTTGATCATAATAGTCCAAAAGAATCTGTTGATAATTTGGAAGGTGCAAATATTAAAAAAGTTGTAGATCATCATAAAATTGCATTAGAAACTGCTTATCCTTTATTCTATAGGTCAGAACCTGTTGGTTGCACTGAAACAATTTTATTAAAACTTTACGAAGAGAATAATATTGAAATTTCTAAAGATATTGCAGCATTAATGTTATCTGCTATTATATCTGATACCTTACTTCTTAAATCACCAACCACTACTGATGATGATAAAGAAGCTGTTAAAAAACTTGCTAAAATTGCAGATGTGGATTATGAAACTTATGGTTTAGACATGTTAAAAGCAGGTACTGATTTATCTGATTTTTCAATTGAAGAAATTTTAAGTTTAGATGCTAAACAACTTGACTTTAAAGATGTTAAATCTATTGTAAATCAAGTTAACACTGCAGATATTAGTGAAGTCATGAAAATGCAAGATGAATTAGAAGAAGGAATTAAAAAAATCATTGAAGATGAAGGTTTAGATTTATTCATGCTTTTAATTACTGATATTATAAATAGTAATTCTCAAGTGATTGCTCTTGGTAAAGATGCAAGTCTTGTAGAAAAAGCTTATGGTGTTAAGTTAGAAAACAATACTGCATTACTTAAAGGTGTAGTATCACGTAAAAAACAAGTTGTACCAATCATGACTGAAAATGCATAAATTCATTTTTTGAATTTATTTTTTTTTTATTTTATTAAATAATTTTTATTTTTCTATTTTTTAGCTATTTTTAAATATTTTTAACTACTTTCCTATTTTTTAGTTACTTTGGCTATTTTTAAATATTTTTAACTACTTTCCTATTTTTTAGTTACTTTGGCTATTTTTAAATATTTTTTTATATTTTATTGCCTATTATTTTTTAATTTATATTGTTTTATTTATTTTTAATAAATTTTTAATTTCAGTTTTAAATGAAAATTTTATTTATTTTAGGAATATATTATTAATTATGGAATTAATCGATATCATGTTAAAAAGAAGAAGTATAAGAAAATATACTGATGAAGATATTTCTGATGAAAAAATTGAAAAAATTATTGAAGCAGGTCTTCTTGCTCCAACAAGTAGGAATAGAAAACCTTGTGAATTTATTGTAGTTAAAAATAAGGAGGTACTCGAAAAATTATCTCATACTAAGGCTTCTGGTTCAAATATGTTAGCAGGTGCTAATGTTGCAATTGCAGTTTTTGCAGATAGTACTAAAGCAGATACTTGGATTGAAGATGCTTCAATTGCACTTACTTATATGGATTTAATGGCGGTTAGTCTTAATATTGGTACTTGTTGGACTCAAATGCATTTAAGATTCTCTGAAGATGATATAAGTAGTGAAGAAATTGCACGTAATATTCTTTCAATGAATGATAATTATAATATTGTAGGCATTCTTTCTTTAGGAATTCCTAATGAGGTTAAAAAACCACATAGTCTTAATAATCTTAGTAAAGATAAAGTTAAATATATTTTATAAATTTCTATTTTTTAATTTAATTTCCTATTGGTTTTAAATATTTTATTATAAAGTATACTTTTTTTTAATTATTTTACTATTTTAATAAATAATAAATATTAAATTAAATAAACTTTATAATAATTGTAATTTTAAAGGAGGATTTTAATCTTGATATTTGCAGCTATTTTAGCAGGCGGGAATGGTACAAGAATGGGTAATACTGAAAAACCTAAACAATTTTTGCAATTAGGTTCTAAACCTATTATAATCCATACTATTGAAAAATTTTATATTAATAATGCTTTTGAAAAAGTTATTGTTTTAACTCCAAAAGAATGGATTAATCATACTAATAATCTTATTAAAAAATATATTCCAGATGCTGATAATATTGTTGTTATAGAAGGTGGAATTTTAAGAAATGATACTATTATGGCTGCTATAGATTATATTGAAGAAAATTATGATTTATCTGATGATGATATTATTTTAACTCATGATTCTGTAAGGCCATTTGTAACATATAGGATTATTGAGGAAAATATTAAAGCTGCAAAGGAGTATGGTGCATGTGATACTGTAATTCCTGCAACAGACACTATTGTTGAAAGTAGGGATAATAGTTTTGTATCAAATATTCCAAGAAGAGATATATTATATCAAGGTCAAACTCCGCAGTCATTTAAGATTTTAAAACTTAAAGAATTATATAATAAATTAACAGATTCTGAAAAGGAAATATTGACTGATGCTTGTAAAATATTCTTACTTAAAAATGAGAAAATTTCATTAGTAAAAGGTGACTTAACAAATATGAAAATTACTTATGCTTATGATTTAAGAATTGCTAATGCTATTTTAAAAGAATCTTAATTTATAGGTTTTTAAG
>JBJFGN010000021.1:10027-12359 GCA_051892775.1 Methanobrevibacter sp.
TATTATTTCCATGTTTAAGTTGTAAATTAGTTATTGTGGGTTTTTAAGTATTATTTCCATGTTTAAGTTGTAAATTAGTTATTGTGGGTTTTTAAGTATTATTATATTATAGTAAATTATTTTCTAAGTAATATGTATGTATTTAAAGTAATTTTTTGTTTAAGGTGTTTTTATGATTAATACTGTGTGTAGATTGGTATCTCCTAGATTATTTGAGGAAGTATATGTAGATGTAGATACACAAGATAAGGTTATTGTTAGACCTAAGTATCTATCTATTTGTCATGCTGATCAAAGGTATTATCAGGGAAAACGTTCTTCACAAACCTTATCTAAAAAATTGCCTATGGCTCTTATTCATGAATCAATAGGGGAAGTTGTAAAAGACTTTACAAATACTTTTGAGCCTGGTGATATGGTTGTAATGATACCGAATACTCCTTATGAACATGATGATTTAATTTCTGAAAACTATTTGGAATCATCAAAATTCCGTTCTAGTGATTTAGATGGATTTATGGAAGATTATGTTATAATTGATAGTAATCGCCTTATTAAACTTCCAAAAGATATTAATCCTTATGTTGCTTCTTTTACAGAATTCGTTTCAGTAAGTGTCCACGCTATAAAAAGATTTGGTTCAATCGCAAATTCGAGAAGGGATATTATTGGTATTTGGGGTGATGGAAATCTTGGATATATTACTGCTTTAATCTTAAAATTTATAATGCCAGATTCAAAAGTTTATGTTTTTGGTGTTCATAGAGATAAACTAAATTTATTCTCTTTTGTTGATGGTGCTTATTTAGTTGATGATATTCCAATTGACTTAAAAGTTAATCATGCTATTGAATGTGTTGGTGGATTAGGTTCACAGGATGCTATTAATCAAATCATTGATTTAATAGAACCTGAAGGTACAATATGTCTTTTAGGTGTTAGTGAATATAATGTACCTATTAATACAAGGGATGTTTTATCAAAAGGTTTACATTTGTTTGGTGTTAGTAGAAGTGGTCGTGAAGACTTTTTAGACGTGTTTAAATTATATAAAAAATATCCTAAATTATTAACTTATCTCGAAAACCTTGTTGGTGATGTTATTATTGTTAATTCTTTAAATGATGTTGATGAAGCATTTAATAAAGATATTAATTTGCGTTTTGGTAAAACTATAATGTTTTGGGATAAATAGTTTTTAATATTTTTTATTTTTATTTTTTTATCTAATTTTCTCTATTTTTTAAATAGATTTTTATATATGGAATTTTAAAATTATTAATATATGAATTTATTATTATAGAATTCTTTAAGAGAATTCCTTATTATTTTACTTTTTATTTTTAGTGATATTATGGAAAATGTTGATATTTTAGTGGAAGCATTACCTTATATTAAAAAATTCCACAATAAAAAAATTTTAATTAAATATGGGGGTCATGCAATGGTTGATGATGAATCTATGGCTTCCACAGCAAGAGACACTGTTTTATTAAAATATGTAGGTATGGATCCTATTGTGGTTCATGGAGGAGGGCCTGAAATTTCTAGATCTATGGATAGATTAGGTAAAGAACCTAAATTTATTAAAGGTCTTCGTGTTACTGATGAAGAAACTATGGAAATTATTAAAATGGTTCTTGTTGGTAAAATTAGTACTAATATTGTTTCTCAAATTAATCTTCATGGTGGAAAAGGTATCGGTATTTCTGGGAAAGATTCAGAACTTATTCATGCTAAAAAAAGACCTATCCAATATTTCACTGATGTAAATACTGGTGAAACTGAGGAAATTGATTTGGGATTAGTTGGTGAAGTTACTTGTGTAAACCATAGTCTTTTAGAAATGTTTACTGATAATGGTTATATTCCGGTAGTTGCACCTATTGGAATTTCTGATAATGGTTCTACATTAAATCTTAATGCAGATACTGCAGCAGGGGAAATAGCTCAAAGTGTTAGTGCAGAAAAACTCATTATTTTAACAGATGTTCCTGGTGTTTTACGCGATCCTGATGATGAAGATAGTTTAATTCATAGAATTCATGTAGATGAGGTTCCTGATTTAATTGATGAGGGTATTATTTCTGGAGGTATGATTCCTAAAATTGAAACATGTGTAAATGCCGTTAATGATGGGGTAAAATCTGCCCATATTCTTGATGGTAGAATACCTCATTCAATACTTCTTGAAATATTTACTGATGGTGGTATTGGAACTATGATTTATAAATAGATTATCTTAAATCTAATATTTTTTTATTTTTTCTATTGAATAGTTAATTTTCTAGTCATTTATTTTAAATTGTTTTTAATAGATTTTTATATAATA
>JBJFGN010000021.1:12459-24395 GCA_051892775.1 Methanobrevibacter sp.
AGTTAATTTTCTAGTCATTTATTTTAAATTGTTTTTAATAGATTTTTATATAATAGGAATTACTAATTTATTTAGATTTTACTTATTCATTCGATTTTTAATTATTAATGAAATCTTATATGTCTTTTCTAAAATTTTTATTAATAAGATGATTAAAAAATTAATATAAATTCTATATCTTAAATTAACTAATTTTAAAATATATTACTTAAAATTAACAAAACATTAATATTAAATATATAAGTTCTCTTGAGAATTTATTTTATTTAAATCATTGATTTCATTTATTTTTATTTAAAAGTTAATTTTATCTTAAATTTAAATGTTTTCAAAAAGAATCTTATATAAATAACCTTAAAACTTTAAAAACATGTCTAAAATCAATTTATAGTGAGAAAATGATTAATATAACTACAATTCCTGGAGATGGGATAGGTAAAGAAGTAATGAATGCTGCATTATATGTACTGGATTACTTTGAATTAAACTTTGACTATACAGAAATGCCTGCTGGAAGGGAGTGTTTTGAAAATAATGGATCAACAATTCCGGAGGATACAATAAAACAGGCTAAGAAATCCGATGCAACTTTATTTGGAGCAATTACCTCTACTCCAGGACAAAAAAGTCCAATTGTAACTTTAAGAAAAGAGTTAAATGTATATGGAAATTTAAGACCAATTAAATCTTTTGAAGGAGTAAAATGTCTTTATGATGATGTTGACTTTTTAATAGTACGTGAAAATACTGAAGGTTTATATTCACAAGATGAAACTGTTGTTGAAGAAGATGAAAAAGTAATTGCAAATAAAATAATTACAAAAAAAGCATCAAAAAGAATCTGTGAACTTGCATTTGAAGAAGCAATAAAAGATAATAGAAAAAGTGTTGTAGCTTCACATAAAGCAAATGTCCTTAAAAAGACTGATGGTTTATTTAGAGATACTTTCTATGAAGTAGCTAAAAGATATCCAAATATGGAAGTCAATGATTATTATGTAGATGCAACTTCAATGTTTATTGTTCAAAATCCGCAAATGTTTGATGTTATTGTTGCAGGAAATCTTTATGGGGATATTTTATCTGATGAAGCTGCTGGTCTTGTAGGTGGTCTTGGACTTGCACCAAGTGGAAATATTGGTGATGATAATGGACTATTTGAACCAGTACATGGTTCAGCACCAGATATTGCAGGGAAAAATATATCAAATCCAATAGCAATGTTGCTTTCTACAAGTATGATGTTAAAATATCTTAAATATGATTATGAAGCTAAACTTCTTGAAAAAGCATGTCGTGAAGTTTTAAGAAAAGGAAACATTAGGACTCCTGATTTAGGTGGAAATAATAAAACATATGAAATGGCTGATGCTATTGTATGTAATTTAAAAGAATTAGAAAAATAATCAAAATATTTATCTTAAATTAAATTTAGATTAATATTATTAATATAAATTAATTTATTAAGTTAAATTGAATTTAAGTTTTGAGTTTGAGTTTATTTGAGGCTTGGGTTTTGGTTTAAATTTAGGTTTTAAGTTTGAGTTTATGATTATCTTATAAATTAAATTTAAATTTTAAATTAGAATAATAATTAATAAAGATATATAAAAATAACTGTTGGGAGGAGTTTAAATACTTAATATAACTACATTTTTAGATGCAAATAGTAAACGTCTATCAAAAGATGTATTTTATTGTCCTGAACGTAATACTAAATATTCATCTGGAGAAATATTATCAATAATATCAGAAATTGGAAGAATATTAAAATCTAAAGGTATTAATAAGGGAGATAGAATTTTAATATATTTAAAAAACTGTCCAGAATATTTATTTACAATATTGGCAGGATGGAGAATAGGTGCGGTTGTAATACCAACTAATAGAATTTTTACTAAACATGAATTAAAATATATGGTTGATAATGCAGATGCGAAACTTATAATTACTGATGATGATGCTAAAGAGGTAATCAATCATTTAGGAATTGATTCTTATATACCTAAACCAGAAGAAATTGAATCATATAGGGAAAAAGAAGTCCTCCCTGCTGAAACAACAGATTGGGATGATTTATGTCAACTTCAATATACTTCAGGTACAACTGGTAAACCTAAAGGATCCATGCTTACTCATGGTAATTGGTTTAGTGCAATACATAATGAGGCTGATGTGCTTTCATTAAAACAAAGTGATGTTGCATTAATAATATACCCTATGGCTCATGTTGGTCTTTCATGGGCAATTTCTGCTCTTAGTTGTGGAGCATTATATATAATGATGGAACAATATAATATTGATGATTATAGAAGGTTATGCGATGAGGAGAGAGTAACAGTACTTGCAGGAATGCCTCCTGTAATACATACATTAACAACTCATCCAGAATATGCTAAACAATTTAACTCAGTACGTGAAATTATATCTGGTGGGGGACCATTACATAAAAAAATATGGAAACAGTTCCAACATATTTATGGAATACCAGTTATTAATGCATATGGATTAAGTGAAACTATTGTAATTGGAACAGGTACAGTAATTAGGCCAGAAGACTATTATAGTGCAGATAGATTTGAAAGTGTAGGACATCCTGTTTGTTTCTCAGAAGTTAAAATTGTAGATCCAGATAATGCAGATAAAGAAATGGAAAAATATGAACAAGGAGAAATTGCCTTACGTGGACCTGCAGTTGCAAGTGGTTATTGGAAAATGCCAGAAGCTACAAAAAATGCATTTCGTGATGATGGATGGTTCTTAACTGGGGATATTGGTTATATAGATCAAGATAACAGGCTATTCATTACAGATCGTAAAAAAGACATGATTGTAATGAGTGGATGGAAAGTATATCCTACTGAAGTAGAAGAAGTTTTAATTAAACATCCTACAGTTGAAGATGTTGCAGTTTTCTCAATAGATGATTGTCATAGGGGAGAGCTTCCTGTTGCGGCAGTAATATGGAAAAAGGATGTATATGATGATGATAAAGAAGAGGAATTAAAAGCAGATCTTGACAAATATGCACGTAGTGAACTTGCAAGATATAAAGTTCCACGTAAATATTTCACAACAAGCACTCTTCCAAGGGTAAATGGGTGGAAATTGCTTAGAAGAGAATTAAAAGAAGAATATAATATTTATGCAAATACTGATTAAATTATATTCTTTTTATCTATTTTTTTTAATTACACAAATTTTTTTAATAAATTATATTATTTCAATACTCTTTTTTTTAGTAAATGTTTTATCTATCTGAATTCATGTTTATATAAATATTTTAATTTTTTTAATGAATTAAATTTTCAAAAATATTATATAGATATTACATAAGAATTTATATTAATAATAAAACTTTGTTGAAATCCTATTTATAATCTTTTATTTAAGTAAATTAAATAAAACACCGTTTTTCTATAAAGTAATAATTAATTATATTTTCTATAATTAACAGAAGACATGAATTAAATAAACAAAGGAAGTTTTATTATGAGTGCTTTTGATAGAGTAAAATCTGGTATTCCTAAATTAGATGAGACTTTAGATAATATTCGCCTAGGGGATAATGTTGTATGGCAAGTTTCTAATTTGGATGAATTTAAATATTTTGCTGAACCATTTGTAAAACAAGGATTAAAAGATAATAGAAACATAATTTACATTAATTTCGGTCAACATGAACCACTTATTAATTTAAGTGATGAGGAGTTAGAAGAATTAGAAGAAGAAAGAGAAAATGAATTTAACGAATTTTCAATGATTGAACATAATAATATTAAAGTATATAGGGTAAATCCAAATGATCTTTTTGAATCTTTCACTTTAGAAGTACATAACATTATTACAAAAGAGGGCAAAGATGCTTTTTATGTTTTTGACTGTTTGTCTGACCTTCAGTCTGTATGGTCTACAGATTTGATGATGGGAAATTTTTTTAAAGTAACTTGTCCCTATTTGTTTTCATTAGATACTGTTGCATATTTTCCAATTATCAGAGGAAAACATTCTTTTGAAGCAATTGCCAAAATTCGTGAAACTACACAATTATTTTTAGATATTTATTCTGATAAAAAGGAGAACATTTATATACACCCATTAAAAGTATGGAATAGGTATTCTCAGAAAATGTTTTTGGGACATAAATATGAACCTAAAACTAAAGATTTAAAAGCATTGACTGATGGTATGGAAGTAAGTAATTTTTATAAAATTGTTAATAAAGCTTCTGCGTATCATAATAAACAAAATACAGATAGTTGGGAACGTTTTTTTCAATTAGCATTATTACAATATGAAAATGGTGAGGATATAAGTGACAAATGCGATGAAATGTGTAATATGCTCATGACTAAAGAAAAAAACATGGCTGAAAAGGTTAAACAATATTTTAATGCAAGTGATTACTTTACAATATATGATCGTCTCATAGGTAGTGGAATGATTGGTGGTAAAAGTTGTGGTATGTTACTTGCTCGTAAGATTATTGAAAAAGATAGGCCAGACATTTATTCACAATTCGAACCTGATGATTCATTTTTTATAGGTTCAGACATGTTTTATACATATATTGTTTCTAATGACTTATGGGATATTCGTGTTGAACAAAGAACAAAAGAGGGGTATTATACCTCTGGTAAAAAATTGGAAAAAGGATTGAGGGAAGGAACATTTCCAGAAGAAATTAAAGAAGAGTTTAGAAGAATACTTGAATATTTTGGTCAAAGTCCAATTATCGTAAGGTCAAGTAGTCTTCTAGAAGATGGTTTTGGTAATGCATTTGCAGGAAAATATGAATCTATATTCTGTGTAAATAGGGGTACTCTTGAGGAACGTTTAGAGGCATTTGAGGATGCAGTTAAAAGAGTTTATGCAAGTACAATGAATATATCTGCATTGGATTATAGGCGTATTAATGGTTTAGATAATAAAGATGAACAAATGGCTTTACTTGTTCAAAGGGTTTCAGGTTCATACTATGGAGATTATTTTTTCCCAACTGCAGCAGGTGTGGGATTTTCATATAGTCTTTATACACCGCTTCCTGACATGAATCATGATGCTGGAATGTTGAGACTTGTAATGGGTCTTGGTACAAAAGCAGTAGATAGGACTTTAAGAGATTATCCGAGAATTGTTAATTTAGATAAACCAAAAGCAATAATTGAACCAGATGTAATTGAAAGACATAAACATTCACAACATTATCTTGATTTACTTGATTTAAAAAATGTTAAAATTGCAGAAACACCTGTTTTAGAAGGTTTAAAAATTATTCCGAAATATGCAAAAAGAGTTTTAATAGAACATGACAATGATGCAGAACGTAGATTTAGAGAAAGAGGTCAGAATAGGGAAGTTGTTTTTGTAAATTGTAAAGGATTAACTCAAAATGATAAATTTACTAAGACAATGAAGGAATTACTTGAAACTTTAGATTCTGCATATAATTACCATGTAGATATTGAGTATACAATCAATGTAGGTGAAAATAACTCTTATGTAATTAATCTATTACAATGTAGACCACTTCAAGTATCAACATCAAATGAAAACATTGAAATTCCAGAAGGAAAAGATGAAGTATACTTCCATATTATTAACTCATCAATGGGCAGATCAAGAAAAGATATAATAGATACCTTAGTTTATGTTAATCCAAAATTATACTATGAATATCCGTATTCTAAGAAAAGCTCAATTGCAGCAATAATTGGAAAGATTAACACATATTGTAAAAACAGTAATAAGAATGCAATGTTAATAGTTCCTGGAAGACTCGGTACTTCTTCACCAGAACTTGGAATTCCAGTTACATTTGCAGATATAAGTCATTTTTCAGCAATTCTTGAAGAATCATACAGTGAAGTTGGATATATTCCAGAGCTTTCCTTTGGTAGTCATATGTTCCAAGACCTTGTAGAATCAGATATATATTATGGATCTCTTTTTGAGGATGAAACAAGAATAGAATATAATAAGGACTTGTTTAAAGGATATACAAATAAATTACCAGAAATAGATTCAGAACTTAATGATGAAGTTTATGACATGATTCAAGTAATCGAATTTTATCAAGGAAAAATACTTCAATTTTATCATGATATGGAAAATGATGAAAGTATTTGCATTTTAGATGAAGATACACGCAATACTGAAGTAATTAATAATAAATAATTACTTCTACATTTTTTGGAAAATAACTTATAAAAAGTTAATTTATGGGTTTAATCTTTTAATAGCCTGAACTGGACAGTTTTCAAAGCATAAACCACAATGTAAACAATGTTTTTTTCTAATATATGAATGTTCTTTTTTGATAATTGCTTGTTGTGGACAATTTTTAATACATAAACCACAATTTATACATTCATCACTTATGTAAAAGCCTTTTTCAGTAATTTCCCCTTTTCCAATAGTAAAATGTTCTCTTAAAATTGGTTTTTGTGTTAAATCAAAGAATTCGATTTCTCCATCAGTAATTTTAAATGGTTCTAAAATGTAACGTGCATCTCCAGGATAAACATTATTCATATATGAATTTTCTTTAAACATAAGGTCAATCCATTTTTTTTTGGTTTTCTAATTTTTTAGCAGTTCCTGTAATTCTCACTGATTTATTGTCTTTAAAATTAAGATAACTAATTTGTGGATGATTCCTGATTTCTCTGTAAACATCTTTTCCACGTGCTGTTAAAAAATAAACAGTTTCATCATCAATATGCATTATATCAATGACTCTACTTTGAGGATTTCCTTTGAAATCAACTGTACTTAATACACCATCTATAACATTTCTCATTTGTTCTAAACATTCTTTTTTACTAGACATAATTTTCCCTTTTTATATTTTTATTGTTCATATAAGATTCAAACATTATATATTTTATATATTGTTATTTAGACCCTGTTGAAAACTTATTTTATTAAAAATTTTTGAATTCAAATCATTTTAAGTTAAAAACAATTTTTTATCTTAAATTTAATAATTTTCAATAAATATTTTATTTTATTCTATTTTAAAAACAATTTTTCCATGGGCTTTATTTGTTTCCATTAATTTATGTGCTTTTTTCATATCTTCTAGAGAAGTGTAAACTTTTGAAATTTTTGTTCTAATATTATTATCTATAATTATATTAAAAATATCATCAATTATTTTTTGATTTGGATAATTACTAAAGAAAGAACTAAGACATTTTCCATTAGGAATATCTTTAATTGGGTCAAATTGATTTATATATTCTATATCTCCTAGAATCCCTGTAACACAACATGTCCCATGTTTTTTTTAATACTTCCATAGAATCTTTCATAGTTTTTGGTCCAATTAATTCTAATATTTTATCTACTCCATTTGGACATATTTCACATATCTCTTTTTTGAAATTTTCATTGTCAATAATTCCATAATCTGCACCATTTTCAAGTAAATTTCCTATATTTTCTTTTTTTCTACTAGTTGATATTACAATACCTCTTTTTGCTTTTGCTAATTTACAAGCTGCAAGTCCTACTGTACTTGTTCCTCCACAAATAAGTAATGTTTCATTTTCTTTTAAGTTCATGATTCAAATAATGAACAATATGCTGTAAAATAAGTTTCTGGAATTGAAGCAATTTCTTCAATGCTTAAGTTGTTTTTAATTTTTTCATTTACTTTAAAAACATTTTTTTCAGGCAATAATGTATATTCTGCATAACTTCCATTAAACGATCTTCCCATACCTCCCATTAAACCTATAACTAAATCTACTTTATTGAATTTACTGTCTGATTCATCGACAACTTCTCCAACACATTCAATTCCAGGGACTATTGGTAAATTGATATATGGTTCATTTGCTTCATATTCATGTAATATAATTTCAGATCTATTAATTCCAAATGATTTAATTTTAATTAGAATCCATTCAGACCTAACTTTAGGGATTTCTATTTCACTAACTTTCAAATCTTCGGCTTTACAGGTTTCATTAATTACTATTGCTTTCATGATATCATTTTAAATTTTTTTCCAACATTGAGGATCTGGAGAATAAAAATCATGTGTATATCCATAACTTACAGATGGGCAACCTCTACAAAATCTAAGTAGTTCACATTTAGAGCATTTTTCAAATTTTTCGTATTGTCTATAATAATCCATTTTCTCTCCAAAGAAAATTTTCGTCATGGAATTTTCCAATACATTACCTACATAACTATCCATTCTACGGCAAGCATATACATCACCGTTGGGGAGTATTGTCATGTGTGAGTTTCCACAATTACATCCATCATAAATTACATCATTATCTAAATTTTTAGGAATTTTAAATAATCCTTTTTCATATAGATAAAGTGTTCATAAATGGTCTTTTAAATTAAAATTAGTATGTTTATCTTTATATTCTTCGAATTTATTCCAACATTTATCTAGTAATTGATGATATTCTTCTGCACTTACTTGTGAAGTTTTTTCATAACTTGTTGGACAATATCTTGCAAAAGAAAATAAATCTACATCATATTTTACTACAGTATCAATAATTCTAGGAATTTCATCGATATTTGTTTTAGATACTGTAGTCATAATGTTTGCATGGATTTCATTATTTTTAAGATATTTTATCTTTTCAAGTGTTGTATTAAATGAACCTTCTGTTCTAAAGTAATCATGAGTTTCTTTCAATCCATCAATTGAAAGTTGATAAAATTCGCACCTATATGAATGTAATCTTTTACAAATTTCATCATTTAAATGAAAGGGATTTCCAAGTATTCCAAATCTTATTTTATTATCCTTAAATATTTTTAATATTTTCCAAAAATCTGGATGTAAAATGGGATCTCCACAGGTAATTGAAAAATATGGTGTTCTATTTACATCTTTACACATTTTTAAACAATTTTTTTATTGTTTCTTTAACATTTTCATAAGACATTGTTAGAACAGGTTTATTATTTTCTTCTGAGAATATATAGCAATGTTTACATCTTTGATCACAATCATCTGTAATATGAAATTGAAATGCAAAAAAATTAGTCATTTTAGATGTTTCTCCAAATAATAATATTTTTTAAAAAAAAAGTTTAATTGATAGTAATACTATCAATTATTGAATAAATAATGTTTAATTATTTTTTAGTTTAATTTTTCACTACCACATGCAGTTGTAACTTCGCTTCCGCATGCTGTGTTGATTTCTGATCCGCATGCTGTTGCTGTTATTTCGCTTCCGCAAGCAGTATTTATTTCACTTCCACAAGCAGTTGAAATTGTAGATTTATTAATATAGTTTCCAGCTAGTTTACTATTAAAGAATTTCTCATTTTTATTCCAGGAATTTAATTTATACATTTTTTTATCTCCTATTTTAAAAAATATTTTTTTCAATATTTGAAAGTTTAATACTTTTTATATAGATATTTTTAAGTTTATATTTATAAATTAAGAAGTTACTATAAAGTAACATTTATTTTTTCGAAGATGCCATTTTTATAGGTTACTAGAAAGTTACTTATTACTTTAATAATTCTAATTAAATAATTATTATAGTAAAAGAAATTAAGGTTTTTTTATCATGGTGAATAATAAAGGTATAATTCAATGTCCTGTAGAATTAACTATGAATTTAATAAATAAAAAATGGGTAATTCGGCTGATTCGTGATATGTTTTTTGGAAAATCTCATTTTAATGAATTTAAAGAGGATAAACCAAAATTATCTAATAAAGTTCTTTCTAATTGTCTTAAAGACATGGAAAAAATGGTTTAATTAAAAGAGTTGTTAATCCTAATGATCCATTGGATATTGAATACTGTCTTACTGATAATGGAAAAGCTTTGAATAAAGTTATTTATGAACTTGCTATGTATACTCTCAATGCAAATTTATATAATGAGTATTATGATGAAAAAACAAGAGAATCTCTTAAAAAACTATTTAAAGAAAAGTTAAATATTAAATAATTATTATTAATTTTTATAAATTTGATTATTCTTCTATTGAATTATTTTTATATTAAGCATGTTAAAATTGGATATTTAATTAGATTCATGTTTTAAAAAAAGTATTATTAAAATTTTATCTGTTTTAAAAAATTTAAATTCACTAAAAATTAAATTTTATTTTTTCATAATCTATTGTTGATTTATATATAAAAATTCATAAAATTTTAATTTTATTATTATTCTTATATTTTTTGTTCTTATCTTGTTAATTGTTTATAAATTTTATTAAATTTTTATAAAAATAATAAATACTATAAATTATTAATTACATATAATTTTATAATATCTTTATCAGGTTCTGTTGGAAATCTATTATTGAAATTTTAATTTTCCAAAATCCATTGAATATTAAATTTAGGATAAATTATATTATAAATTTAAATGATTTCAACAAAACTCTTAGATATCAAATTTTAAAAGAGGAATTTTATTAAAATGAATTATAAAAAGATAATTTTTATTATTGTTATTTGTATAATAATTTTATCAGGGTATTTGATTCTTACAGGATTTGTTTTTAATAATAATACTAACAATAGTAATATTAAGTATACTGTCATTGTAGATAATTCAAGTTTTACAGTACCATCTAGTTATAAGGTTGTTAATAATTCATCAAATTTTGCTATTTTAACAACTAATAATCAATCTGCAAATTCAAGTAATTGCTATCATTTATTGATTCAAAGAATTAATCAAAGTCAAAAAGATGAGTTTTCTAATAATATGACTACTGATGAATATTCTTATTCTGTTAGTAAAGTAAATAATACTTATCTTGTTAATAGATCTTATCTTAATGATATTATTGAATATATTGAGTTCTGTCGAAATGGTGATAAAATGTATATCTTAGAGTTATGTGTTAATACTACATATTATAATTCTAATCCTACAAATCGTACAGTTCCAGAACAATTAAATGATATTGTCAATGATAGTGGATATAAACCTATTTGATTTTTATATCCTTTTTTTGATTTTTTGATTTTTTTTTTAACCTTAATATTTTTGTTATTTTTTAAAATTTACTTATTTTACATTTTAACTTTTTTTTTTTAGTGTTGTTTTAAAAGTATTTTATTTATATTTTGGCTTTTTTGTTTTTATTTATTTTTAAATTGAAATTAGTTATATATTAAATTTTAACGATTTTTTAGCTATTTTTTACATAATTTTTTGTGTTTCTTGTTTTCAATTCCTTATAATTTTTGTTCGTATATAGTCGAAACATTTTTATATCATATATAACAATATTATATTAATTAAAATATAGAAATATGTAGATAAATAATAGTTGTTATAAAAAAATATAATTGTAATTAAAGGTGGTTATAATGGTAGAAACAATTGAAGATTTAATTGATGCATTAAAAACTGAAGATGATTTAGATAGAGAAGCTGCTCTTGGAGAACTTGAAATTAGAGGTGAAGAATCTTTAGATTCATTAATAGAAGCATTAGGTAATAGGAATAAAAATATTAGAAGGTACTCCGCGCAAGCTTTAGGTTATATTGGAAATGAAAAAGCTATAGAACCATTAATTAATGCTTTAGAAGATAAAAATAAATTTGTAAGAAGGGAAGCATCTACTGCATTAGTACATATTGGTGAACCTGCATTTGATTCTTTAATTGGAATTTTAGATCATGAAGATTGGAGAGTCAGAGGTGCAGCTGCTTGGGCTTTAGGAAGTATGAAAAAACCAGAAGCACTTGATGCATTAAATGCTTTATTAGATGATGAAAGTGGTTTTGTTAAAGCAGGTGCAAAAAATGCAATAGCAAATATTGAAAAAGGAAACTAAATTCTAATTTAGTTTTCTTCATTGTCTTTTTTTGATTATATTCTATCTATTTAATAATGTACTTTGCTATTTTTTATATATTTTAGTTAAATTTTATTAAAATTACTTAATATTTTATATTAAAATTTTTA
>JBJFGN010000022.1:0-5365 GCA_051892775.1 Methanobrevibacter sp.
TTTTAGAGTTTTTTAAAAAGTTTATTGTTTTATTTTTTTTATTTGATTGTCTATTGTAATTATTTTTTTTATTTGATTGTCTATTATAATTATTTTTTAATTAAAAATTTTTAATTGGTTTAATATTTAAAATTATAATTTTAATTTAAAAAATGGATTTGTTGGGATTACTTAACTTTTATAATTTATTTTCAATTTTAATATTGTATTTTTTAAAAATTAAAATTTCAAATAGGGCATGTTTATAATGGGTCTAAAAATTCAATAGAAAATTCAAATAAAAAATTGGATTTTAATTAATTATAAATTCTCTTATTTTTATTACTTTTTATTATTGAAATTTTTTCTATATTTTAAGAGAATCACTTATAAAATTTTAAATATAATGTTTTAATAATTTATTAATAGTTAGCTTATACTTATCAATTGATTTTAAAAATTGAATTTTAATTTTATAAGCTCAAATATGAAATATTCAAAAAATATTTTTTGAGGTTAAATAATGGTTAGTGTTAACTTAGAAGCTAAAAAAACTGTAGATGAAATGATTGATAAAGCAGATGCTTTAAAAATTGCTGTTTCTAAATTAGATAATGGTGCTACAATTCTCGATTGTGGTGTAAATGTTGAAGGAAGTTTTAAAGCAGGCGAATTATATACTAAAGTATGTCTTGGTGGGCTTGCTGATGTAGGTATTTCTATTCCTGGAGATTTAAGTGAAAAATTCGCACTTCCTTCTGTAAAAATTAAAACTGACTTCCCATCTATCTCAACTTTAGGTTCTCAAAAAGCAGGATGGTCTGTATCTGTCGGTGATTTCTTTGCATTAGGTTCAGGTCCTGCAAGAGCATTATCTCTTAAACCTGCAGAAACTTATGATGAAATTGATTATAAGGATGAAGAAGCAGATTTGGCTATTTTAACTTTAGAAGCTGATGTTTTACCTGGTGAAGATGTTGCTCAATATATTGCAGATGAATGTGGTGTAGATGTAGCAAATGTTTATTTGCTTGTTGCTCCTACTTCTTCTCTTGTTGGTTCTATTCAAATTGCTGGAAGGGTTGTTGAAAATGGAACTTATAAAATGTTAGAATTCATTAAATTTGATGTTAAAAAAGTTAAACATGCAGCTGGAATTGCACCTATTGCACCTGTAGATCCTGATGGATTAAAAGCTATGGGTAAAACAAATGATGCAGTTTTATTTGGTGGAAGAACCTATTATTATATTGAATCTGAAGAAGGAGACGATATTGAAGCTGTTGCAAAACAAATTCCATCATCTGCAGCTGATGGATATGGAAAACCATTCTTTGATACCTTTAAAGAAGCAGGATTTGACTTCTATAAAATTGATAAAGGAATGTTTGCACCTGCTGAAGTAGTAATTAATGATTTAACTACTGGTAAAACTTATAAAGAAGGATTTGTTAATGCAGAATTACTTAAAAAATCATTCGGTGTAGATAACTAGGTTTCTTACCAATTTGATAAATTAGTTTTTTAACTAATTTATTTTTTTATAATTTCTATTTTTGTCTAATTTCTTTTATTGTTTTTTAATTGTTTTATTTTTGGATTTAAGTTTTTTAACTAATTATTTTTAAATTTGAAATAGATTTTATTATAAATTTAAGACTTTAATAAGATTATATTTTAACTTCTTTTTTGTTTTAATCTTTTTTTAATTATTTTATAATATCGTTTGTTTTAATAAGTTATTATGTATTTATCTTTTAATTTTTTATTTAACTAATATTTTTATTTGTTTTTAAATTTGATAGTTTTAATTAGGTTTATTTAACTACTTAAATGTTATTATTTTTATTATTATATCAAATATCGAACTTTATAGGGTGTTTAATGTTAATATTGTGGTTTAGGTATTTTGGTGTTATTTATTAAAAGATTTAAATTTTTGAATTAATTATTTATTTTAGGTTAATTATATATTATTAATAATAATATTTTAGCGTATTATTTAAAATAATTAGGAGTGTGTATTTATGAAAATTATTGGTATTCAAGCTAGTCCAAGGAAAAATGGAAATTGCGATATTTTAATGGATGAAGTTTTAAAAGCTGCTGAGGAAAATGGTGCAAAAACCACTAAATATTATTTAGATGATTATAAAATTGAACCTTGCCATGCATGTTGCTCATGTGGTGATGGTATTGATTGTGTTACTGATGATGATTGTAACGAACTTCTTAATGCTAGTTTAGATGCAGATGTTTTAGTATTTTCAACTCCAATTTATTATGGTCAAATGACAGCTCAAGGTAAAATGTTTACAGATAGATTTTATTCAGTAAGTAGAAATCCACAAAAAAGTTTTGAAGGTAAAAAGGCAGTTTTAATCTTTACCCATGGTGCTCCTACTGGAACTTATGAACAATATATTGATCTTACTAAAAAATCTCCATTTGGACATATGGGATTTGATATTGTTGATACTATTTCTATTGGGGGACTTGAAGAACAAGGTGCTGTAAAAGATTTAGATGATGTTATGTCTAAAGCTAAAGAGATAGGTAGTAATTTATAATGTGTTTGGTTTTAAAATAGTAAATTAATTTTACTATTTTTTATTTTTCATGACTATTCGGTGTTAATATGATTATAAAAGATGGTTTAATTATTAATTCCAGATGTAAATTTCAAATTATAGATATAAGTCCTTATATTAATGATAAAATTAGAAATCATGCTATTGATTCTGGGATAATTAATATATTTACAAAACATACAACTTCTGCAATTGTTATTAATGAGAATGAAGCAGGTTTAGGTACAGATATTCAAAATGTTTTATATGATTTAATTCCTGAAGGTAATGGTTATAGTCATGATGTTATAGATCATAATGCAGATTCTCATCTTAAATCTTTATTATTAAGTCCTTCAGAAACTGTTCCAATTAAAGATGGAAAAATGGATCTTGGGACATGGCAATCTGTATTTTTCATTGAGCTTGACGGGCCTCGTTCTAGAAGAAAAATTGATTTAACAATAATCGGTGAATAATTTATTTGTTTTTTTTAAATTTTAAAAATGGTATTTTATTTTTAGTTTATAATTATCCTGTTTTTTATTTTTAAACTTAAAGTTTTAGGTAGTATTTTTTGTAAAATTAGTTGGCTTATCATTTATCTTTAAATTATGTATATTTTAAATGTATTTGAATAATTTTATTTTTTGATTTATATAAAATTAGTATTTTTATTATTTATTTTTTATTTTTAAATTCTTATTTTAGTATTGTAGTATAAAAATAGTGTAAAATATTAAAATAAGATAAGTTAAATTATGTATAATAATTTAAACTTATCTATACATTTACTTAGTAAATTCTAATTTTTGAAGTAGTAGTTTTATCTGGGTAAGCACCAGTACCAACAAATTTGGTGGTTACAGTATAAGTTCCTCTTTTATTTATTGAAACTTTAATATTTGCAATACCATTTGAATTAGTTTTTGCAGTATAAGTTTTTCCATTTACAGTTACAGTAACTTTTTTGTTTGCTACATTCACATATTTTTTATTAATATTTGTAGCTTTTAATGAAACAGTTATTACTTTGGATTTTGCACTTAATTTGTATTGTTTGTATGGAACGGTTAAGGATACTGCTTTCTTATCGATATGTATTTTTGAAACAACAAAACTACCATTGTATTGTTCATCACCTAAATAACATATTGCAAATGTATAATCTCCAGCCCAAGCAAGATTAATTTGTAATTTTGCAATACCATTTGCATCAGTAGTTAAATTATATATCACACCATTAAATCCAATTTGAACAGGTTTATTTCCTAAAGTTTGATTGTTTTGGTCTTTAAGAGTAACACTGAAGTATCCTCCTCTTTCACCACCATAAAAATCAACAGCAGTTTGATTGAACTCTTGTGGTGCAACAATGGTGGTGTTTAATTTAGTATTATATTCACTATCGCTGTAAGTTCCATTTGTGTTACTATATGTTGTTGAATCACCAGTTACAATTTTATAGGTAAATGTTGGTGGCATAGGTATCCATTTTAATCCACTAAAGTCATCATTTCCTCCAATAGTGATATTGGAGTATCCACTGGCAAGCATGTATCCAATCATAGTGTTGTTTGTAAAATTATTGTAATTACTTTTAATATTAGCTGATCCAAAGCAAGTAATTCCAACTGAACAGTGATTTAATGTATTATTTTCACAGATATGACCACCAGAATGCATTAAGTAAATACCTTCTTGAGCATTGTATACTGTGTTATTAATAATTGTACAATTAGGGCCGCTTCCATGTCTTACATCAATACCATGGTTTTGTGGGTTAATTATTACATTGTTTTTAATTAAAGTATAAGCAGAACCAAATGATTCAATTCCACCATCTAAAACATTCGAAACTGTGTTGTTTTCAACTGTAACATTATAATTAAATCCATCAAATCCATTAGTTACAAATATTCCATATCTTCCACCACTAACTGTATTATTTATAAATTTAACATTATTGGTTTTGTAGATAATTACATTTGATTGTGTTGATGGAATTATTCCACCATCGTTATTGGCATTAGTGCTTGTACTTAATTTTGAATTGTCTACAACAAAGTTAAATCCATTGATTATGGTGTTATTACAATTTTCAATATAGAAAATTCCATTATAGGTACCTGCTTTGTTTGTAATTGAACTTGCACCTTTTGCAGGTACTCCAGTTAAGGTAGCACCATTACCATTTAATGTAAGGGTTTTATTTATAATTAAATTTGTATTCTCATAAGTTCCATTAGCAAAATTAATGGTATCTCCATTTTTTGCATTATCTATTTTACCTTGTATGTCTGTATTACTCATAGAGTTATCAACATTAATTATAGATGTTGTGTTAGTGTTATCATCAGTTACAATACTTGAAGAGTTATCTATATTTTGAACACTTACAGAATTAGAATCACTAATAGTTGTATCATTATTTGATGTTGCAGCACTTACACATCCAATAGTTATGATAACAAATAAAATTAATACAGAAAAAATAATTTTTTCACTGTTTTTCATTTATTACACCTTATTCATGTAAAATTAATTTTATTTATTAAATGTAATGATTTTATTATATAAATTATTTTAAACAAAATTTATAATTATTTATTAATTTAAAAGTTTTATTTTTTAATATAATTATATATATGAATATATTTATTAAAATAACTTGATAAATTTATGATTATTGTAGTATTCTTTTTTTCTATAATTTTCTAATTCTCCAAACATTTTAAAATTATTTATGTGATGACCATAAATTATAAGATTATCACTTGTTTTAATGTCACAGCTTTCTGCCAAATATGGTGTTC
>JBJFGN010000023.1:0-5222 GCA_051892775.1 Methanobrevibacter sp.
AATATAGTGAAAATCACTAAAAATTATTTTATAAAAAAAGTTAAAGGTAGAAAAATTTCTACTTTTTATACAAAAATAGAGAAGAGATTTTGTATAAATTATATAAAAATTTTATTAAATTTGTATAAATTATACAAAGGTTTTATTGAATTTGTATAAATCGTACAAAAATAAAAGGACACCATATAGGTGTCCTTTTTATATTTTAATAAAAGGTTCTAAAATTTGTAATTCAGCCAAAGTAAGGTCAAGATTATCTAATTCCTCAAATGTAAAATAAATATCTGGAAAAGAAGTTTTACTTTCTTCTAATTGTTTTATTAAATCTAAACATTCTCTTTGTAATTCCATTTGAATTTTAACTCCACCAGAGTTATTATATATAAAATTATTATTTGTATCCCTTTCTCCATATTTTTCAATAATTAATTGTAATTGTTCATTATATAGTTCTTCTTCTTGCTTACATTGTTTGTTTATTAATAAAAATTTATATTGAGTTTCTATATTAAAGGTTTTGTTTTTTAATTTTTCGATTAACCCAATTATATTTAAACAATTTATTCTTTTTATTTCCATATTATTCCTCCTAAGTAATAGCCACATTATTTACACTTGATAAACTATTTTCAAATCTAAATAACACATACCAGCCCCATCCTTGAAATGGAGATATTACTGAAAAAATTAATTTATTTCCATGAGTTACAGGAACTTTAGTACCTTCACCAGAGGTTTCGTTTGCAAAAGGCATATTACTACAAGCTGTCATTGCTTCATTGTAATTATCAAGCTCTGGATTTAATCCAAAAATTCCCGGTTGTGAAATATTCTTATATATATTTTGAGTAAATTCAAAAAAAGCTTCTTCACTAATATCACTAGGTACGTTGTGAAAATCTGATGAATCATATCCCCATGATGTAACCCATGCAACCCAAGCATTAGCAAATGTCTCTAAGGTAGCTCCTTTAGCTCTAAAATTATAAGAGCTATGTGCAAAATGATAAAGTATCCAAGCTCTAAATAATTTACTATATGACATTCCTTCGTTTCCATATCCAAACTCATTTGCGGCCGCACGAGCTAAAATTCTAATAGCTCTATATTTATCGTCTCTGATATTTGCTATATTGTCAGGATAAGCCCCCATAAATCTATCAGAAAAAACATAAGTTAAATATTCGCTTGGCACGTCAACTGTAGGATTTAAATCGCCTCCGCCTGTAAGATATTCTGCTTCTTGACAACAAGTTGCATGACAGTAGCTATATGAATTTCCAATTTTTATCGGATAAGTTCCATCAATATTTCTTGCTAGAGACCAATCTTTTATATTTCCCCAATCTGAAATATGATCAGTTTTATTATATAACAATCCAGTTCCAGCTTTAGTACGAGAAGCAATCTCAGAACGAAACTCTAAATGTAAATGAGCACCAGTGGAAGACCCTTGCATAGGGTCTCCATTTGCTCCTCCACTAATTCCTATTTGAGTTCCGGCTGATACAGTATCTCCGTTATTAACAGTAAAACCTTGTAAATGAGAATATAAAATATAATGGTCTTCTCCAGTATAATTTGAATACCCACTATTAGCTTTAATAACAACTATTCCACCATATCGATTAAATCCATTGTTAGGACTCCCTTCTTCAGCAATAATGACTTCACCTGAAGTCATAGAGTAAATTGGAGTTCCACTACTAACGCCTATATCAACACATTCAACCCCATGCTCATAGTACGAATAATAGCTATCGCGAGAATAATTTATAGCTTCCTCACCTAATGGATGAAAAAAATAACCCATAAAATCCCCTCCTCTTACTGATCAACGACATCTTTCCAACCATATCCGCTAAAGAATCCTCCAGATCCTGTGGAACCAGACCCTGCTGAGCCTGTTTTCCAGTTAGATAATTTTAAGTCTTTGGTTGAAATTTCTATATGTTTAGATGCTGCTATTGTGGATCCATCATCTGTTTCTACCGTTTTAAAACAATTATTATCTCCTGTCAAAGCATATAACAAAGCTTCAAAATAAGCATTTTCAGGAATTTTAGTTATTTTTGATGGGGTTCCGCTAGAGCCATTTCCTGGAAAAATCGTCATTTCTTTTATTTTATACATTGTTTCTGGAAGTGTTATTGAGTGAGAATGACTTGGAAGAGATTTTTTATTAACTGTATTTACAATAAAAGAAAATAAATCTTCTTCATCTTGATTTACAATATTTGTAAAATCAATTTTCATTTGTCCTTTTTCTATTGCTATATCATAATTGCTTATATCTATTTCTGCTGGCAATTCATATACAGAAGTTAAATTCTCATCATTTGATTTGATTCTTCCGCCCATATAAAGGTCTCCATTTCTTAAAACCGTAAAAATATTAGATACAAATATTTCATCTAATTCACTATCTTTCAGTGTTCTTGCTATACAGAAAAGTCTTTCTTTTGATATAGAATCTTTTTGAGTTTTATCCCAGGCTTTTTTATTGTTAATATATAGTCCGGTTTCTCCTTCTGCATAAGATGTTTCAGAATCAGGTTGTTTTTCCTCGATTTTATAGAAAATTTTATTATCATCAGTAAATAAAGTTTGAGATGTTGTTGTGTAAGTATTTCCATTAATATTAAAAATTGTAATAGAGGAAGAAGCCATTTTGTCTCGTTCTTCTGTTTTATCATTAGAATTTTCACTGCCAAGAATAAACTCTCTAACAGCAGTAGGACATATATAAATTTCATTATCTTTGAATGTATAATAAATATTATATATACTATTACCAGAATTAAATTTATATTTAATTAGTGTTGCATTAATCTTTTCAAATGAATTATAAGATATTTTTTTTAATACAACTGAATTTGAAAGATTTTCTGTTGTTTTTTCTGTCCTTTGTATTATAAATTTTTCAGATGATTCATTCTCATTGATCCAAGAAAAAGTTGTATTTTTATCTAATAAGGTCATTTTATTTTGTTTTTTACAATAATATAAAACAAATTTTATAAATTCATAAATAGCATTTATTCCCTTGCCATTTTTAAAAGAAATTTTATCTTCTGTTTCTGTCACTGTATAAGATACACTTGAATAATCTATGGAAGACATTTCATAACATAAAATTTCCTTTAATTTATAAGAATGCTTGTAAATATATTTTGACATAGAAGCTTCTTTAGTAAGAGAACTGTTGGTGACATACATTTCTCCTTGGAGTTGTATTCTTGCAGTTTCTTCTGAAGAATCTGAGTCTTCATCAACGTTCTCAGATAAGGTAGAGAAAATAGGAACTCCTTTACTATTATATAAATAAAAACCTATATTGTTTGCAGATGAAATATCTTTTTCAGTAGAAATTTCACCCTCCTCTCCATTAAAGGAATATCCTGCCCTAAGTCTAATTTTCCCATTTTCTACAAGCGATAATCCATATTTATTAAATCTGGAAAAGTCTTGAAAATAATTAGCTCCTTCTTTTGTAGCTTGTGGAGTTCTATAAGCTGTTATGCCACCTTTATCCCATAAGAAATATAAGTAATCTCCATCTACAATAGAAATTTTACTAGCATCTAGTGATCCTACCTTAATATAATCTGCATTAATACCTTTTGGTGTAACACCTATATTCCAAGTTTGTCCCCCATTGTTTGAAAAAAACAGCCCTTCTCCACTTAATTTATATTTGTTAGCATGATTGTTAATATCACTTCCCGACTGCCCCGTACTATCTAATGAAATATTCTTTTCATCTGTTTCAATTAAAGTTAATTGGTTTTCACTTAGGCCGCCCTGTAAACTTTCTTCTGAAATATTTTGAGTAGAAGTAAAATTTGAAGAACGTTTATAAATATTTTCATTGAAAGTAAGAGATTGAACACTAGCAGAAATTTGTTGGAATAAGTCCTCAAATTGAGTAGTATAGTTTTGTACTTGAATTGAATTTTCTGTTGGAGTATCTAAATTATAAGTTATACCAGAAATAATTACTTTTAATCTATTCGGTAATCCAGTTTTTTCATTAATGCCAAATGTTTCAATATCTTCAATATAAGTAGTATCAGCTACATCAACTTTATAATCAGAATCTAAAATAGATAAATCAATAACTGAAATATTATAAGTTAATTTTGGAATAGCACCTTGTTTTGCAACTTCTTTTGCTCCAAAATAATAAGAATTATCACTTAAATAATTACTATCTGACCAAGTACCTTCTTTTAAATAGGGTTCGTATTTTCTATAAAATGCCAAGGATATTCTATTTATATCTTTTAAATACTTTGCTCTTTGCTTTTTCCAATCTTGAATCTGTAAATATTCTGAAGAATATTGTCCCATTAATCCATAGTTTTTATATAAAAAAGTATCTAAAAAATCTTTTTTAAATGTTTTAAAACCATAATTCATAATGGCATTTAAAATTTCACTTGCATCTTTTAAATTGCTCCAAGAGGGTATATCATCTGTTAATTCCTTATAATAATTTCCATCAGTCATAAAAGTATCTTCAATTAAACCCAAAAGAATATTTTTTTGTTCATTATATTTTATTTTATAACTTAAATAAGTATCATTTTCTTCTACTGTTTTTTCTGTTTCTTTTTCTATATTTGACATATATTTAGATAAATTCTTTTTTATTTTATTTAATTCTTGCTGTGCCGTTTCAATGCCAGTTAAATTAACCTCGACATTTGCGGCCAATTCATTATATGATTCATCTTGTAAATCAATAATAAGATTTGATAATTCATCATATTTTTTATTGTAATATCCTAATTGCTTTAAATATCCCATATCAGAATCATCTATTCCATATAAGTCTGATTCAGTAGTTTCTTTATTAAGCAAACCTCTCATTATATAATAAGAAAAATCAATTATATAACTATCTTTAGAAGGATTATCTTCTGCTGTTTTTATTGAACATAATCCTGTCTTTGATAATTCACTATCAACATCTTCTACATATAATTTTGTTACTATTTCTTTACTATCAAATGTTCTTGAAATATTAGATAAATTTTTAGTATATTTAAATCCCAATTTATTTTCTACGCCTTTCTCAGTTATATAGAAAACTTTTTTCCTCATTTTTTTATATTGTTTTCCATTTTCTTCTACTAAATCGGTTATAACTTTTCCATTTTCTTCATGTTCAGTATAATAAATTGGATAAATTTCAAATACCTTGCTTAACTCTTGAG
>JBJFGN010000024.1:0-5496 GCA_051892775.1 Methanobrevibacter sp.
AATGATTCTGAAGCATTTGCATATACTACTGCAAAAAAGATTCTTGAAGATAATGATACCATACTTGTATTATTTCAACAGGTAATAGATAATGAAGTGGTGGATAGGAATGTTGAGGCATTCCATTACTTCCCTTAATCTCTTATTTTTTTTATTCTATTTATTTTAGTATTTGTAAAGCTCTATTGGAAGTGTGGTAATTTTTTTTATCGTGTTTTGTATCAAGTTTTTCATAATTACTAGACATCGTTAATAATATCTTCATTTTCCTTGCATTTCATTTTCTTTAACCGTCCCCTTAACTTTTTTTATATAATTATTACTATTTTGCAGTGGAAATTATAAAATTAGATTCATGGGTATCTGAAAAGTAATTGTTTTTTATGGGAAAATGCATTGAACTATAACATGTTTCTAATGATTAAAATATATAAAAATTGGAATTTAACAAGGATATTTGTTGATAATTTTATAAAAAAAGTTTATTTTATTTGTTTAGCCCATAAACAGACATCATACCATTTGCATCCAGTACATATGTCTTTAATGTCCTCTTTTTTTGTAAATAGTTTATTGTTAATTAGATTAAATAGTTCGCTTCCTTTATAATACTCTTTATTTTTTTCTCTTAAGACTTTTTCTAATACTATTTTATCCATTTTTATTATTTTTGTGTTTTCGTCTTTATTGATGCATATCTCACATTTGTTATTTGGACATTTTTTACATATGTCATCTATATTTGATACTAACTTAATGTATTCTTCACCATTTGCGATTTTTTCATGAATTAATCCCATGTTTTTCGTAAATTCCTCGTTGTATCCATAACCTTGAAAACCTTGTAAACATAAAAGATGGTGGCCACGTATTCTTAACATATAAATCATTGAAAAAATAGTTTTTTAAAATAAAAAAATAGTTAAATGAGTATTTATTTACTCATTTTTTGGTAACATTGCTTTTGAAATAGCAGATCCTGCTAAAACTTTTAATATATCTCCAACTATGAATGGGAAAAGACCCATTGTGAGAATTTGGATTAAACTTAAAGATACACCTTTACCAAATAAGAATGCAGCATATAATCCAATTAAACCTGGGATATATATTACAATAAAGTTAGCAACAATTAAAACTCCAGTCATTTTTGTGAAGTTTCTAGATTGTGGGTATTTTTCTGATATATATCCTACAAAATATGCACAAAGTAAGAATCCAAGGAAATATCCACAAGTAGAACCTAATAATACTGAAAGTCCTCCGACCATTCCACTATACCAAGGAATTACAAGTCCAAGTCCAATATAAAATATTTGGGATAATGCTCCATATTTTTTTCCAAGTAACAAACCTGCGATTAATACTGCAAAAGTTTGTAATGTGATTGGTACTGGGGTAAATGGTAATGGAATTGCTATTTGCGCCATGATTCCTGTGAAACATGCCATAAGAAATGCAAGTGCAATTTTTTCATAAGTATTTGCATTTTTAACATGATTGTAAATATTACTTCTTTTTTGATAATAAACATCCATGTTATTGTTCATATTTTACCTCCATTAATTAAAATTAAATTTTTGGATAAAATATCTAAAATAAAAATAAAAAAAATTATCATTATTATATAATTTTACCTATTATATATTATTGTGTATAATTTAAATAATTTTTGTTTTTTTGCACTGATTTCCGTATGTAATAATTTTTTTATATAATCTATTGAAAATAGGATTTTATTAATTGTTTAATTTTTCATATAAATTTTAATCTTTAAAAATAGTTAAAATAATTTAACATTGCTTTGTTGGAAACATATGTCATTTAAAAATTTAATTTTTCTAAAACTAATTTATTTTAAATTTGAAAACGGATATATTGAATTTGATGTTTTCAACAAAGCTGTTGCTGATATATTTTTTAGTATGATACTTTCATTGCCTTTTAGTTTAATTAATATTATTTTAATAAATATGTTATTAACATTAATTTAAGGAGATTTCTATTCCTCTTTTTTAACTCCAGCAATTTCAGATAAAGATTTACCCTCTTTTAATAATTTAAGAATTCCTGCTTCTTTAACTTTAATATTGAGTGTTTCTAACATTACCTGTTTAAATGTTTCTTGTGGTATAATAAGGACTCCACTTTCATCACCAAATAAGAAATCCCCTGGCTTGATTATTCTTCCATCAATATTTAACTCAGGATTGACTTTACCATATGCAAGCGCTATTCCTGCATTAGGTACAAGATCTAGTGCAAATAGTGGAAAGTCCATATATTTTGTAATATCGACGTCTCTAAGATATCCATATACTGCACATCCTGCAATTCCTTTTTCTTGTGCACAAGTTGAAGCAAGTTCGCCCCATATTGCTGATGGTTCTCCATTGGAATGTAAAAATAAGATTTCTCCTTCTTTTGCTTCATCCATTGCAAGTAATCCAGTTCCCCAATCATCAGAATTTGTATCACATGTTACAATTCTACCATAAACCCTATGGTTGTTAACAGATTTTAATCCTTTAACGACTCCACTTCTTCTTGCAACAGCATTATATGCATCAGATACTTGACAAGTGCATACGGAATCGAGTAATGCTTTTAAATTGGTATATGCTTCAAGATTGGATTTATCATCTTTAAGATATAAATCTTCAATAGAAAAATTATCTTCAGTTAAATTAATTTCATTTAATTTAGTTCTTTCATTACCTTTACTTTTTTTTGAAGCCATTTTTAGAACAGTTTTTGGACTTATTTTGGACAATTAAAACACCTTTATTTTTTAATTAAAAGTCTATTTAAAACGTATAATGTAAAATCTATAAAAAATTAATAATTCTGATTTATTAACAAATCTAATTTAAATAGGCTAATTAAACTTTTAAATAGTAAAAATTACTTTGTAAAATTAAGTAATTTAAACTTTAATTAGAAAAAATCTTTTTGTACTAAACTTTATATTATAATTTTTAGTTTTTATACTATAAAATATTAATTAATTATTTATTTTATATTTTTAAGTAAATTTTTTCCATGATTTTTAGATATACTACATTCTTAAGTTTTTTTTATTCTGATTGTGATGATTTTAAAATGTTATTATATTTAGATATATAATTTAAAATAGAAAGTAAAGCATCGATAATTCTATGGGGATGTTGATTCATAATTTTTCAGATGATTTTTGTATACGATTCAGATTATATTAAAATTTTTTTATATGTCTATACAGTTTTATTCGTTTTACTCTATTTTTTGGATTATAAAATCTTAATTTATTGAATTTTATTTTATTCATTTAATTTATAAATATACAATTTTATATATTAGTTTAAACTAAATATATTATAGGTAAATTTAACATTCATTACATACTCGAAAGAGTTTATTATTATTAATTTAATTTATTTCACAATTATTTAAGAAAACTAAAGGAGATAAAGACTTTAATTTAGTTATTATTTAAATCTAAGATATCATTGTTTTAATTAAGGTAAAACTTGTTATATATATTTTATTTGTCTTAATTAAAAGTTTTAATTTAATTATTATTGGAATTTAGAATTTCATTGTTAAAATTATGTAGTTTAAGGAAAGTTAATTTATAATAACTTATTATTGTGCTAATAGGTGTACTTCATGTTATTTTAATCTGAAAATTTATATTGTTATTTCATTTAAATGATTTCAGTTACATTATTTAGACTTTGAATCTTTAGTTTATAGATATAATTGTATTTTTTTAATATATTAGCGTAAGCTATAACTCTTTTTGTATGGTTTTTACCTAAATTCATTTATTTAATAAATAATTGGTTAATTGATTTGATTTTATTAGAGTTTTATTAATAAATTATTGCTAATTATTTAAAAGAAATTATTGATTATTATATTATTTCAATAATGGTTTTTAGGATAATTTAGATGCATTATTCTTTAAGAACTGTTTATATGATACATTACTTAAATTATTAAATCGAATAATTTAAGTTATTGAAAGTACTTAAATTTTTTAGTTTTTAGAATAAATTTTCTAAATTAGAATTTAAGTTTGATTTATAAATTTTATATGACTTATTTAAATTAAGCCGTAAAGGAGGCTTATTATGTCAAAAGGTGAAGAACTAACTACTACTAAATACCTCATTTATGCAGATATTAACGCTAATGGGGTCGTTGAAAAACCTGATGTTGTTGGTGCTATCTTCGGTCAAACTGAAGGTCTTTTAAGTAATGATTTGGATTTGAGAGAACTTCAGAGAACTGGAAGAATAGGCAGAATTCAGGTTATTATTCATTCTAATGGTGGTCGTGCTAAAGGTGAAATAGTAATTCCTTCTAGTTTAGATAGGATTGAAACAGCTATTTTAGCAGCATCACTTGAAACAATTAATCGTGTTGGACCTTGTGAAGCAAACATCAAAGTTAATAAAGTCGAGGATGTTCGTGCAGTTAAAAGGCAACAAGTTGTTAATCGTGCAAAAGAAATATATAAAGGCATGATGGATAGTGTTACTCCTGCAAGCATGCAAATGATTGAAGAAGTAAGGGAAGCTATGCGTGTTCACGAAATCTCTGAATTTGGTGAGGAAAGACTCCCTGCTGGACCTAGTGTTCATACCTCAGATGCAATCATTGTTGTTGAAGGAAGAAATGATGTATTAAATCTTTTAAAATATGGCATTAAAAATACTGTTGCTGTTGAAGGAGTTAATGTTCCTAAATCTATTGCAGATTTAACTAAAAAAAGAACCGTTACAGTATTTGTAGATGGTGATCGTGGTGGAGAACTTATATTAAAAGAGCTTCTTCAAGTTGGAGATGTTGATTTTGTAACTCGTGCTCCTGTTGGAAAAGAAGTTGAAGATCTTGAAAAAGATGAAGTTATTACAGCGCTTAGGGATAAAACTCCTATAGAACAATTCTTAGCAACTACCAGTCTAATTTCTAATTCAGACGTTCAAAACAAAAAATCTTCTAAAAAATCTAGAAAAAATAATAATCATAGCAATAATAACCAGAAATACAATCAGAAAAATAACTATAAATCTGATAATGACTATGATTATGATGATATCGTTGAACAACCAGATTTCATTGTTGAAGATGATGATGAAATCAGTTTAATGAAAGATATGTTAAGAGAAATTGAAGGTTCTGGCACTGGAGAAATCTTAGACAATGCATTGAATCTTATGAAAGAAGTAAGTGTTGAAGAACTTTATAATGAAGTTCAACATGTTGAAGATAATGCAGAAACAATAATCTTTGATGGTGTTGTTTCACAAAGATTAATTGATGCATCTTATAAAAAAGGCATTAAAAATATTGTAGCTTTTAAAGCTCAAAATATTGTTAAAAAACCACACGGTTTAAAAGTTATTACTTTAGAATAAAAATAGATTTCTTCTATTTTTATCTATTCTATTTGTTTTTGTTTATTTCTTATTTTCATTTTTCCAATTTTTTGTTATTTCTTGTGTCTGG
>JBJFGN010000024.1:5596-11075 GCA_051892775.1 Methanobrevibacter sp.
TTGTGTCTGGTTTTTTTTATTTTTTGTCTATTTTTTTGTTATTTCTTGTGTCTGGTTTTTTTTATTTTTTGTCTATTTTTTTTGTTATTTCTTGTGTCTGGCTTTTTTTTATTTTTTGTCTATTTTTTTTGTTATTTCTTGTGTCTGGCTTTTTTTGTTTATTATCTTGTTTTAAATGATTGTTATTAACTAATGGTTTTTTTTATCTATTGTTGATTGTTTTACATAATATTGCTATTTAGACTATGTAAAACATTCATCTCTTTCCATTTTATAAATCCTAATTCATCAATGTATTCTTCATCGCAATGGACTTTTTCTACACGTCCAAAGAATACTTCATGGGTTCCTGGTTTAACACTATCAACTACTCTACATTCAAAGTTAACTGGACAATCTACAATTATTGGTGCATCTACAATATCTCCATCAATAGTTTCAATATTTTCTAGTTTATTAACATCGTGACCTGAAACAGTACCTAAATACCTTACAAAATCTACATGTTCATCAGTAGGAATATTAACTATGAATTCTTTTTGTTCTTTAATGATGTGATGTGAAAATCTTTTATCAATAATTGCAATCATTATGATTTTCGGATTGAAACTTACATTTCCTACAAATCCTACTGCAAGTGCATTATCCCGTCCATCTTTATCTCTACATGATACAATTGTACAAGGTTCTGGATTCACATATTTGTCATATACTACTTCTTTTTTCATTTTTAAACCTCTAATGGACATTTCATTTAATTCATTATAAATTAATTATTTATTTTTCTTATTTTTTCTCATTTTTTTATATTCTAAATTTAAATTCACTATATTTAAAGTTGATTATTATTTAGTCTCTAAATTAAGATAATATAATTTGAATTAATATTTGTCTTTTTAAATTTATGTCTTTTTAATACCTATTTGGTTTAAATTAATAAATTAAAGTCTATTGATTTCTTGAATTAATTCTATAATATGTTCTTTAGAAAAACCATGGTTTGTTAATCTTCAATATCATTTTCTATATTACGTATAACTTTGGCAGGAACACCTGCTGCAAGGGAATTGTCTGGAATATCTTTTGTTACTACTGCACCAGCACCTATTACTACATTGTTTCCAATATTTACTCCAGGTAAAATTGTAACATTTCCACCTAACCAAACATCATTGCCTATTTCTATAGGTTTTGTTAGTCCTTTATGTTCTCTTCGGCTTTTGGGGGATATTGGATGTCCAACACTTGTAATCAGTGTATTTGGTCCTATCATAACATTATCTCCTATTGTTACTTTATCACAGTCAAGTATCACTAAATTATAGTTTCCTGTAAAGTTGTTTCCTATTGTAATATTTTTGCCATTGTCACATTGGAATGGTTTCATTATTTCTACATTTTCTCCAACTTTATTAAACATCTTTTTTATTTGTTTTTCCTGTTCTTTTTTGTTTTCTGAAGGTATACTGTTATATATTTCAGTTTGCTTCATTGCATTTTCTTTAATTTTAGCTATTTCTGGATCTGTATAGTCATAATCAAGTCCTAATTTAAGTTTTTCAAGTTCACTTAGCATGGTATCACCATCACTCTTTATATTTTTAACCAAAATATTTATTTACTTCGTTATACTATTATTATTTACTTCGTTATATCATTTTTAGAAAAAAATTATTTTATTTATATCTTATTGTTGCTTTTCACTGAATTTAAATTCAGGTTGTGGTTTATTTATAGTTTAGAAGGAGTTTATTTAATAAATTTAAATTTTTAAATAAGTAAGTTTTAAAAGTATCAAATTTTTATTAAACTTTTATATATTTTATTTTAGTCTAATATTTTAAATGATATAATCGTTTTTTATTAAATGGGAGTTTATTGGGGGAATTATTATGCCTAGATTTTCAAACATGAAGAACATGATGAATACAAAACAAGTAAGATTATCAGGTAACTCTATTGATCTTCCTCAATATGATGAAGAGGGAAATAAAATCAGTATCTTGGATTTATTTGATTTTAAGGATATGTGTGAAGATTATATTGTAGATTTGGAAATTAGGAACTATTCACAAAATACTATTAAAACTTATTCGAATATTATTCAAAATTTTATTTCCTATCTTAATATGCAAGATAATTTATTTGATGAAAGGGTTTTTGTAAGATCATTTAAACGTTATATTCAACATCTTAAAAGGGATAAAGGTGTCTCACAAAATTATATTTATCTTGTAACAATCACCATTAAAAAATTTTTAGAATTTAATGACATTACCTTTTTATATGATATTGAATTTCCTAAACGAACTAAAGCCCTTCCTAAATCACTGAATGAACATGAGGTGGAACTTTTAATTGGAGCGGTAGATAAAGATAAAGAAAATACCGAATTACAAAGATTCAATAAAATGAGAAATAAAACAATTTTTACAATTTTATACTCATCAGGACTTCGTATCAGTGAATTATTAAATTTAAAATATTCCGATATCGATTTTGAAACACGCACTATGAGAATTAGGGGTAAAGGTGATAAGGATAGAATTGTTCTATTTGATAATAATGCAAAAGAGGTTATTTTGGAGTATAATAAATTGAGAAATCAGGATAATCCCTTATTGATATATAATAAGAATGGGGATAAGTTATCTTCACGTTATGTTGAGGTTCTAATTAAGAAATATGCAAAAGTTGCAGGTATTAAGAAAAAAGTTACCCCACATATTTTAAGGCATTCTTTTGCAACACATTTACTTAAACATGGCGTTGATATAAGGATAATTCAGCAACTGCTTGGCCATGCAAGTTTATCAACTACACAGATATACACAAGTGTTGATATGGAGTCTGTTAAAAATATTTATGATGAGGCTAGATCTGAAGAGATTGTTTAGTGTATAATTACCTTTTTATTTAAAGGTTTTATCCTATTTTTTATTATTTTTTTAAGGATTCTGTTTAAACTCTTCGTTGGTTGAAATATGCATATTGATATAATAGTTTTTTCTTAAATTATTGTTTATTTGATTTTATTTGATTTAAATATTGTTTAATAAGGTTTAATCAATCTTGATTTAATAAGATTTGTATATTAATATATGTTAAAATATATGAACTTATTAATATGTTTAAATACTCCATATTCTTTATTTTAAAAATTAAATAGTAAGTTATTTAAATAAGAATAATTTTTATATATAAAACTATCGAAATATTTATATATTATTAAACATACATTATATATTGTATTAAAAAAATTGACTGATTTTTTATGAAAATTCTTGGTAACAGTTTGCATATTGCAAACTCTGGTAAATTAATTGCAAGAGGAAAACAAACTCCTATTGCTGGTGCTTTAGTTTTTAATGGTAAAAAGAAGAAAATAGGTAAAGTTAACACTGTTTTTGGACCTACTAAAAGTCCATATATTTCTATTAATCTTTTTAGATCCACTAATAGGGATCAAATAATGGAAAATTATGGAGAAAAATTATTTGTGTCAACAAATAAGAGAAATAAAAGGAGAAAGTCACGTAAATAGTTGAATCAATTAGGTATCTATTATTGTATACTGTTATCATTATGTTTTGAAGTTTAATTTATAAGATAAATTTATTGTTTTCATATATACTATTACTATCATATACGTTTCAGGTTATTATATGGAAAATTTTTATTCATGGGGATGATATTATGGATAATGAAGAATTAAAAAATATGATTTCTAAAACTAGGAAATCTAAACAAATTTTCAGTAACGGTGTTCCAGATAATCATATTTCTCAAAAAGAACAAATGCAACATGATGTATTTGATATGGATAAAATAACTCAATGTCCAGAATGTGGTTCAGATAAATTCATAAGGGATTATGTAAGATCCGAGGTTGTTTGTGAAAATTGCGGTTTTGTTATAGATGAAAACCTTCTTGATATGGGTCCTGAATGGAGGGCTTTTGATCATGAACAAAGGGATAAACGTACTCGTGTAGGTGCTCCTACCACTTATACCATTCACGATAAAGGTCTTAGTACCATGATCGATTGGAGAAACAAAGATATTTACGGTAGGGATATTCCTGCTCGTAATCGTGCTCAATGGTATCGTTTAAGAAAATGGCAAAGAAAAATTAGGATTTCTGGTGCTACTGAAAGGAACCTTGCTTTTGCATTAAGCGAACTTGATAGGTACTCTTCTAGACTTGGTCTTCCTAGAAGTGTTAGGGAAGCCGCTTCAGTTATTTATAGAAGTGCTGTTGAAAATAAACTCATTCGTGGTAGAAGTATTGAAGGTGTAGTTGCTGCTAGTTTATATGCTGCTTGTAGGCAATGTAAAGTTCCTCGTACTTTAGATGAAATTGCAGATGTTTCAACTGTAACTAAAAAAGAGGTTGGTAGGACTTATAGGTTCTTAGCTCGTGAATTACATATTAAATTACCACCTACATCTCCAGTAGATTATGTGCCTAGGTTTGCTAGTGAATTAGGTTTATCTGGTGAAGTTCAATCTAAGGCTATTGATATTATTAATCAAGCTATGGATAAAGGTTTAACATCTGGTAGAGGTCCTACTGGTGTTGCTGCAGCGGCATTATATATCGCATCTGTTTTATTGGGTGAAAGGAAAACACAAAGGGATGTTGCGGAAATCGCTGGTGTAACTGAAGTTACTATTAGAAACAGGTATAAAGAGTTAACAGAACAATTAGATATGGGAGTAACTTTATAGTCCCCTTATTCTAATTTTATTAAATTTCCATTATTGTCCAGATTTCTGCTATTTTTATCATTGGCTGATTTTTAAGATTTTTAATTATTCTTAGCTTCTAAGTTTCTTATTTTTTTTTAATTCTAATTTTTAAGATTTTTAATTATTCTTAGCTTCTAAGTTTCTTATTTTTTTTTAATTCTAATTTTTAAGATTTTTAATTATTCTTAGCTTCTAAGTTTCTTATTTTTTTAATTATTAGTTACTATTTAAATTATCCTATTTTCAATATGGGGAATTATTTGTTTCTTATTTTTAATATGTCCAAAAATTTCATTGAATTTTTTTAATTTTATAAAATATGGTGGTTCTGAATCTAATTATATTTTTTGAATAATCTTTCCTATTTTCTATACTCTATATACTGATATTGAAAAGGACAAAAATTTTTCTATATGCTATTTTTGTGATTATACCGCTTATTTATTCGGGATTTTAACTTTATTTTATCTTGTGGAGTTTTTCATATACTGGTTTTATTGATATCCTAATTTTTCAATATCAAGTTTATTTTCTAATATTTTAAATGTCTTTACATTTTTATTAAATAATATTTAAATTATTTAATATTTTATATAAATGGCATAATCTGGGTATTATTAAGTATAAATGAAAATTTTATTGGGTTTTTTGTTTTTAATTTTATATCTATTTTTTGTTTTTGATTTAAGGGTTTATTTGTTCTTGTTTATTTTGTATACTCTATATA
>JBJFGN010000024.1:11175-19023 GCA_051892775.1 Methanobrevibacter sp.
TTATTTTGTATACTCTATATACTGATATTGAAATATACTGTTTTTATGATTAATATCCGATTTTTTATTTTACTCTAATTCTATCAGCGTTTAATCTATTTGATAACTATTTTTGATTATTTTTAATTAATCCTATAAAATTGGTACAAGTTTTTATTATTAATATTTTTTATTTTTTATTTAAAGAAAACGTGTTTTTTATTTAGTTTAAAATGGGGGGGTATTTTTTATTTTTTATTTAAAGAAGACGTGTTTTTTATTTAGTTTAAAATGGGATATTATTTTTATTTTTTAGGGAAAATCTAATTTTAGTCTAAAGATTAGCTATTTTAAAAAAAAGTAAAAAAAGTTTTATATTGGGAGTATGTTAAGCATTTTAAGACTAATTATTATTAATACTATTGCAAATATCTCTTTTAATAATTTTTCGTTTATTTTATATGCTATTTTAGCACCATAGTGGGCCATTGGTATTGAAAATGCTATAATCAGTATAAAGTTAATTAAACTTACATATCCTATAGAATATGGAAAAGGATTTACTCCAAGTCCACTTATAATGTATGATATTGCTCCGCCAATTGATGAGAAAGGAATAAATATTGCAGAAGTTGCAATTGCTTCAAGCATTGTAAATCCAAATAATCCAGTTAATACTGGAATTATAAATACGCCACCACCAATACCTAGGAGTCCTGCTAGGAATCCTATTGTAATTCCAAATATTCCTCCAGTAACTAGGGTGAATTTTAATTTGGATTCTTTCTTTTCACTGTCTCTTTCAATCACCATATTTATTGCAATTCCAATAAGTAATATACCAAATATTATTCTTAGTATGTTGGATGGCGCAAATACTGCTACTTTTCCACCAATAAATCCGCCAATTATACCGAATATTCCGAATAATATTCCTGGTTTCAATACATCAATGTCTGATTTTTTTGTATGGACATATGCTCCAGATAATGAAGTTGGAATAATACATGCAAGACTTGTTCCAAGTGCTATTTTGAATCCTAAGTCTGGATTTACTCCTATGGAATTTAGTGCAAAGTATTGGAGTGGAACCATTAGGAATCCTCCACCTACACCTAGAAGCCCTGAGGCTAAACCTACAATTATTCCAATTATTACAAGAAACAGATAATAAAATATTGTAAAAATAATTTAAAACACCTTTTTTATTTAAGTAATATTCTATTTATTCTTTAATATTTATAAAATATTTATTTTTTGCATTTTATCTTTTAAATAATATGTTAATTATTTAAACTAATGATATAATTTATTTTATAATTTAAAAATAAGCAGATATTATAAAATAGATTTTTAAATAAATTAATTTTTTTGGAGAATTAATATAATAAGAGTTTATTTTATAATTATTCTATTTCTGATAAAAAATTTCTATTATTAACGTTTAAAATAATGGTTTTTATTTTAAAATTTTTATAAGATTTCACTAAAATTATATGAAAATTTAGATTTTTATTTGTGAAAACTTTCTTTTATCAATTATCTTCTAAAATAAAATAGTAATTTTTATATAGCAATACTAATATAATATCTATCGTTATGTAATAGTTTACATTTCATAACATTTTTTATTATTTGGTTCTTATTTTATCGAATAATAAATTAAGGAGTAATAGAAAAATATTATATTTTTTACATTTATTAAGCTTAAAAATTTGTATATGTTGATTTTAATTTTAAATATTTTTAAATATAGTTTTTTAACTTATATTATCTTGAATAATCAATGATCGTTATAATAATATTTCAATATTATTCATTTTTCATTTCGATATATATTCATTAAAATTATATTGATTTTGAAAATTGAATTAATGCTTGTTTGTTATTTTTTAGATTTCCTATTGTTTTAAGTTTAATTTTTGAAATTTTATGATATTTTTATGTAAAATGTAATTCTTATAGTAAAAAATTATGGGGTTATAATATGAATAATTTAAAGACTATAATTCTTATTGGTATTATTGCAATTTCTCTCTTGATTATAGTTCCATCTTCATTTGCTTCAGATTCTGGTATTGATTCATATAATGATTCTGTTAATGTAAATTACATATCAACAGATTTTAATAGTTCTTATTTGGATGATAATTCCTCTTATAATTTAGATTCTGATATATTGAATGAAAATACTAATTATAATCTAGATTCTGATTCAAATGATGCTATTTATGTTGCTACTAATGGTAGTGATGATAATGGTGATGGTTCAGAATCCTCACCATATGCAAGTATTTCAAAAGCTATTAATTCAAGTTCTAATTCCAATATGTCTAGTATTAATATTAAAGAGGGAACTTATATAATTAATACTCAATTAGATATTCAAAATAAGGATGTTGTTGGTTTAGGAAATGTTATTTTTGATTTAAATAATTCCGCTAATGGTTTTTATGCAAAAGGTGCTGTTTCCTTTTCTAATATTAAATTTATTAATGGAAATGGAACAAAAACTTATGGTTATTCTCCTATAAAAGCATCTTCAAGTAGTGGGAAATTATTAACAATAAATAATTGTACTTTTGAAAATTGTTATGGTAACTATGCAGGAGCAGTAACTACTTATTATGGTGGTGCTGCAAATATGATCATAATTAATTCTATTTTTAGAAATTGTCATTCTACAGGTTATGGCGGTGCAATTTCTGTAAGTTCATCAAGATTTGCTAATATTACAGATTCTATATTTGAGGATTGTTCTGCTAATTATGGTGGGTCAATTGCATTTTTTAATACTAAAGGTGGAAGTAAAGTTAATAATTGTCTATTTATAAATAGTAGTGCTATTAAAAACCAGTCTATTATATATGCTAAAGGTTTGGAAAATCTTGACTTTAATTTCTGGGGAAATAATTCTAAACCTGATAATAATTTGGTAAGTTCCGTAAGTAAAATAGATAAATGGGTTGTTTTAAATTTAATTGCAAATACTAGTTTTGTTTCAGTTGGAAATCAAATACCTTTTGGCTATGATTTTACAAAGTATACTGATGGAATTAATAATTTTACTTTAGAAAATCAAATGCCCAATTTAATATTTTCAGTTAATTCTAAATTGGGAAAATTTAGTAATAACACAATTTCAACAGAAAATGGAAAAGCAAGTAATATTTATACTCCTGAGAATATGGGAGACGAAACAGTTTCTATTTTATTAAAAAATGATATTGTGGATAATTATAATTTCCGGATACTTGCTTCTTCTGATTCAATTATCTTTGTTTCTGATGTAGGTAATGATAAAACTGGTAATGGTTCTATTAAAAATCCATATAAAACAATTCAATATGCTTTATCACAAGTTACCAATGTTAAAAATGTTATTTATATCAAAAAAGGAATATATAAAGAGAATAATCTAGAAATATTTAAAAACGTGACTATTATTGGTGAAGACAAATATTCTACTATTATTGACGGGGATAACAATGGCCGTATTTTTGTATTTAATAGTGATGTCAATGCTGAAATAGATTCACTTACATTAATTAATGGGTTACCTGATTATAGCTCTGATGATTTTACAGTTGCAGGTAAAGGTGGGGCAATTTATCTTAGTTATGGTAATTTACTATTAAATGATGTTATTATTTCCAATTCAAAATCTGCAGCTGGTGGTGCAATAGCTATTGATGCAGGTTCTTCTGGTTCATTAAAAATCATTAATTCTCAATTTATTAATAATGCTCTTGATCAAGATGCATATGATGTTTATTCTTTTGACATTTTAGGTGGAGGTGCAATATACTCTAATGTAAAGAATCTAATGATAGTCAATTCAACATTTACAAACAATTCAAATGTTTGTGAAGAAGCTTATGGTGGTGCTATATTAATTGCTGATAGTGGTGTAATTGATAATTGTACTTTTATCAATAATTCTGCGAGTTCTTATGGTGGTGCCATTGCAGTTAATGCATATAATTCTTCAAATATATTAATTATAAATAATAAATTTTATAATAATTCTGCTAACAATGGTGGAGCTATTTTTAGTGACATGAGTAAATTAACCACTATTAAAAATAATATCTTCATATCTAATCATGCTAATGAAGGTGGAGCAATTTCTGCATATTACCTTAAAACTTTTGATGTAATTGAGGATAATACTTTTAGTATGAATAATGCTACAAAGGCTAAGGTCATTTCAATTAAATATGCAAATGTTTTATTTAATAATAATATATTTAATGATACTAATTCAACATCCAATGTGATTTATCTTAATAATGGCAAAATTAATGGTAATTTAACCTTTATTAATAATAAAACTATCACTGTTTTACATGATTCTTCTGTAAATCTCACTGCATTATTAACTGATGCTATGGGAAATCCAATAACAAATGCTAATATTACTTTTATCTTAAATAATGAGATAATTGGTAATGAAATTACTGATGACTATGGTGTCGCTACTTTAAATTATAAAACTAACGGTACTTTGGCAGATTATGTTCTTACTGGAATCTTAAAAAATAGCGATAGTAATTATCATATAAGCGTTTTAAATGGAAGTATTAAAGTATCTAAATATTATTGGTTTATTGGTTCTCAGGGATATTTCACATTAGAAGATGCAGTAAATGCTTCTAATGAGGGGGATGTAATTATTGGTCTTCCAGGAGTTTATTACTTTGATAAAGAACTTGCTATTGGAGATAGAATGAAAAAAATTTATAAGAATGTAACTATCAAGGCAAATAATCTTGGAGATATTATTTTAGTTGGTGTAAATACAAGAATATTTAATATTGCAGCTAAATATTATGGTTCATATACTCATAGGCCATCTTTACTTAATCTTGAAAACATGATTATTGAAAATTGTAGTGCTGAATATGGTGGTGCAATTTATAATGATGGATATTTGTATTTAAACAATTGTGTATTTAAAAATAATAAAGCAACTAATGCAGATGCCCAATCTAAATGGCAAGGGGGATCTATTTTAAATTGGAGATTTATGAGTATTAATAATTGTACTTTTGAAGATAATTCTGCTTTATGTGCTGGTGCAATTTATTCAGAATCAATGGAAGGAAATGCTTCTATTTTTAATACTAAGTTTATTGATAATCATGCAACTAATGATGCAGGCGCTATTTACTTTGGTTTAGGTTATAATACTATTGAGAATTGTAGTTTTATTAAAAATACTGCAGGTACTGTTGCAGGTGCTATCGCTGCTTTCACTGATGTGATAGTTAAAGACACAATATTTATTAATAATACTGCAAACGATGCTGCAGGTTCTATTTATTCTACAAGTGGAAACTTTACTGCAGATAATATAACTATAATTGGGAGTTCCGCTAAATATGGTGGTGCATTATACCTTGTTCCGGGTATTACTTATTACACTACTTATGTAAATGGAAGTTATTATGCTGAGGTAGATATTGAAATTTATAATTTAACAAATTCTTACTTCGAAAATAATCATGCGTATATTGATGGAGGAGTAATATTTGAAGGTTATAGTAAAGTATCTACTGGATTTATTAATAATTGTACTTTTGTAAATAACAGTGCAATTGGAAATGGTAGTGTTTTATCAAATAATATGGGTAATGTCACTATTAATAATTCTAAATTTATTAACAATACTGGTGTAAATGGTACATTATTTAATAGGGGAAATATTGTAGATGATCTTATGGGTTCAGTTGAATATCCTGGAAACATGTTTATTTATAATTCTGAATTTAATGATAATGCTGCAATAATTGGAGGTACTATATTAAATAACGATAACATTTCAACTGTTATTATTAAAGACTCAAAATTTAGAAATCAATCTTCAAAAAATTATGGTGGAGTTATATTTAATAATGGTTTTATTAGTTTAAGGAATAATCTAATGATTAATTGCAGTTCAAAAATAGGTAACTGTATCTATAATAATGGTACTATGGATTTAGTTTATTTAACTTTCTTAGATAATAAGACAGTTAAAGTAAAAACATATATTTCAAGAGATGTAACTTTAAATGCTAATGTTACTGATGATATGGGTAATCCTATAACTGGTAAGTATCTTATATTTAATATAAATGGCACTAATATTAGTGAAGTTTATGTTAATGAAGGTTTAGCTATTATTAATTATACCGTTCCTTATGATGGGGAATATTTGGTTTCTGGAGTTTATGATTTAAGTAATTCATCTACAAAAACTGGAGTGCTTATTACTTTAGAGAAAATTAAATCTAAATTTGTCTATGAAAATACCACAATTAATCTTACTGGGGATTATGTAATTAAATTACTTGATAATGGGGATAATCCTCTAGTAAATAAAATAGTTAATATTACTATTGTGTCTAATAAAATTAACATTAATAAAAATTATATTACTGATGAAAATGGCAGTATCATAATTAAATATTTACTATCTGGTAATTATTCAATTTCTGGTATTTATGATGGTGATGAAAATACTATAGCAAGTAATTTTACATCTAATCTTTTAGTTAATAAATTTGAAACTAATATAAGTATTAAATATGATAATAGGAGTATAAATGCTAAATTAACCTGTAATGGAAAACCATTAAGTAATGAGGATATTAGAATATCTTTATTTAAACCAACAGGCATTATTACACATATTTTTATTACAGATAATGATGGTATGATTTATCTTAATAATTTATCTTGCGGAAATTATTTAGTTGCTGCTAGTTTTAATGGAACTGAAATGTACCTTCCTTCTTCAAGTTCATTAAATATTGATGTTCCTAAATCAAAAGTAATTATAACTGTTAATGATATGGTTCAAAAAGCAGTTGATTTCTATCATGGTGAAAGGGGTTCATATTTTAATGTTTCAGTTAAAGATGAATATGGAAATCCTTTAATAAATAAAACTATTAATATTGGCTTTAATGGTGTAAGTTATAAAGTAATAACTGATTCAAAAGGTATTGCAAGACTTCAAATTAATCTTGCTTGGGCTAATGTTTATACGTTTGCAGTTGCATTTTTATCCACTGATGAATATGAGGGTAGTTTTGCAGTCTCTAAAATCACTATCCTTAAAAAGCCAACAAGTATGGTTGTTCCAAAGAAAACATTTAAACTTAATACTAAAGTTAAAATAATAAGTATTAATTTAATGGGAGATAAAACTCTTGGTAAAGGGTCTGTTCCCGCTATTAATCGTATTGTTAAAGTTACAGTAAATCATAAAACTTATACTGCTAGAACTAATAGTAAAGGTATCGCTAATATTAAAGTGAATGTTGTTAAAAGAGGAACTTATACAGTAATTGCTAAATTTGCAGGTGATGGAACTTTTGCTTCTAAAAGTGCAAAATCTACTTTAATAATAAAATAATATTAGGTTTTTAATTTAAGAATAGTTATTTATAAATAACTATTGATTTTTTCTTTTTTTTTTTAAACATTTAATAATTTCTTGTTTTTTGGATGATTTGTTCATGTTGTTTTTGTATTAATTTTAAATTTTTGATTTGTTCTTGTTTTTTGGATGATTGTCTTTATGGTTGTTTTATATCTAATTAGAAATTAAATGAATTTATTATTTCACTGATAATTTTAATTTTAAAATTATATGAAATTTTTATTAAAATTTACATGAAAATTAAATTTTGATTTTGTGATAATTCTATTTTTTTATTTTTTTGAATTCAGTTAATTTCCCTAAATTATTTAAACTTTTTAAAACTTATTTAAATATTAATGATTATAAAAATATTTTTTAGGTTTTATTATTTTTATGAAATGATATTCTATTAAAAACAGTTAGTTGGTTTTTAGGTTTTATTATTTTTATGAAAT
>JBJFGN010000024.1:19123-20613 GCA_051892775.1 Methanobrevibacter sp.
GATATTCTATTAAAAACAGTTAGTTGGTTTTTAGGTTTTATTATTTTTATGAAATGATATTCTATTAAAAACAGTTAGTTGGTTTTTAGGTTTTATTATTTTTATGAAATAATGTTCTATTTTAAAAACATTGTAGGTTAATTTATGGAAAAAGATAACTATTATCTTGCAGGATTAATATTAATAATATTCGGGGCTTTAATTTATTTTACAAGCTTTCTTGATCTTATTATAAGGCCATTATTCCAACCTTTACTTATGGGATCATCTAAGGGGAAGGATGTTCTATACTTTGTAATATTTGGGGTATTCCTAATTTGTTCAAGATATGGTGAAAAACACAATATAAATTGGTTTAATAAATCTAATGATTTTTATCTTAAATTATCTTTAGTTTTAATTTTGATTCTGGGTATTATCGGGATATTAACTGAAATTTATATTAGATTAAAACTTAATTTGCCTTTAGAAACTACTTTTGTTGTTGTAGAACCTAAAATGACAACAACAAGTATCCAACATTCACATGTTTTCAAATCAGTATTTGGTTCAATACTTGTTTTAATTATACAAAATATTCCAAGTAGCATTCATGTAGGTAATAGTCTTGCACCATATATTCCGAATATAGTTAAAGGATGTTTCTTGCTCGTTCCTATTTTGTTCATTACAATGATTAAGTCAGTTGAAAACAGGAGTCTTTTCCCAAAACTTCTATTGATATTTTTATTAAGTCTCGGTATCATTGGTATCATGGACGGTGGCTTATTTGCAACTCCAACTATTGCCGGAATTTATGGAATTTTAATCATCATGTTTAATGAGTATTTAATTGATTATATAAGTCCTATTTTAACAAAGACTAAAAAAACTACTAAATATATTGATGCATCTAAGCAATATACTGAAGCAAGCACTTTAAAAGATAATATCTTAAAAGACTTATCTATATTTAGGGATAATATTTCAAAAAAGAGATATGTCAAACATTATTTTATGGTTGCCCTTCCCCATATTGCGCTTGTCCTTATCATTGTTCTAAGATTTGCATTTGTATTTGCATGTGCTCAAACTGGTTATTATGAGGTAAATATATTGGATCCACAAGATAATATTGATTTAAATGATTATGGTGTGTTAAGTGTTAAACATTCTCAGGATAGGGAAGTTTATCACTTGTCTTCTCATCATAATGAAATGAAGCTTTTAAATAGTTTGGATGTTCGTTTAAATGGTACGTGCAAGGCATTTAGTATTTCATGGAATCCTTATTCTTACCTTTAAACTTTTTTATTTTAATTTTTAGCAGGATAATTTTTTTAATTTAATTCTTGGCGGAATGAATTTTTATACTATTTTTTTTATTTTTTTAATTTTAATTCTATAAAAATACTTGGAAAACCATGTTCTTATTAAAATTTAATATACCTTGTGTGATATAAGTATATATTAGGTCTTTTAGAAATTATTTTATATTAGGAGATTTTAAT
>JBJFGN010000024.1:20713-23213 GCA_051892775.1 Methanobrevibacter sp.
TTTTAGAAATTATTTTATATTAGGAGATTTTAATAATTCTTATTATTATAAAGTCAAAACTCATGTTAATTATTTTTTATATTTTTTTAAGCGAGGAATCTGTAAGATGAAATTAAGTATTATAATCCCAACATATAACGAGGAAGAATATTTGCCTAGGCTTCTTGATAGTATTAAGAAACAAGATTATAAAGATTATGAAATAATTGTTGCAGATGCAGATTCTACAGATAAAACTGTTAGTATAGCACGTAATTTCGGATGTAAAATAGTTAAAGGTGGAATGCCTGCTGTAGGTAGGAATAATGGTGCTAAAGTTGCTAAAGGTGATATTTTACTATTTTTGGATTCTGATTTAAAACTTTCAAAGGGATATCTTAAAAATTGTGTATCTGAGTTTGAAGATGATGATCTTGGAATCGCAATTAGTCAGATGATGGCAGATTCTGATAGAAAATATTATCAAATATTGCATGATTTTGCAAACAAATTCATGATTTCTGTAGAAAACATTAAGCCTCATGGCGCGGGATGTTATGGTATTATTTCTAAAAGAAGTCTTCATGAAGAAGTTGGGGGATTCGATGAAACATTAGACTTTGGTGAGGATACTGATTATATTGAAAGAATTGGTAATATCTCTAATTTTAAAGTTTTAAGAACTGCAAAGTTATATGTTTCAACCAGGAGACTTGAGGAGGAAGGTTTACTTTCCCTTATAAAAGTTTATGGTAAAAGTACAATTAATGATTTTAGGGGTAAGAGAACGTCTGCAGAAGAATTGGGTTACACTTTTGGCCATGATTCTAATTCAAATGTAAACGGGGATTCTTCAAATTGTATAAATTCTAATTCATCTAAGGTTAACTACACCCCATCTAAAATTAAATTCGACTCTCTAAATAAACCAATCAGTAAAAAACCATCTAAACAACTTAAAAATAAAATTAAAACTCGAAGTAGAAATACCAGTATAGTTAATTTAAAATATGATTCAAGCAATTCTAAATTTAAGAAATTCGAAACTAGAAAAATTAAACCAAAAACAATTAAAACTAAAAAACCAGTTAAGATATCTACAAAGAAAGTTCATTATAAAAACAACAATGGCATTGAATTTAAATCAAACAATACTCAGCATAATGCCACTGAAAACAGTTTTAATTCAGATATGGGTTTGGATGAAATATTTGCTAAGGATAAAAAAGATTCTAATACTAAACCTTTAGATAAATCTAATAAATATGATGAAAATTTTGATGGTGTTGAATCTGAAGGTCAGGTCGTTGGATCTATTAAAGATAATAAATTACCAATTAAAAAAGATAATGGGATTATTTTTTATTGTGTATGTGGGGAAGGTATGGGTCATGCAATAAGAAGTGCTGTAATTTTAGAGCATCTCGTTAAAGAATATGATGTATTCATATTTTCTGGAAATAGGGCATACTCCTATTTGGATAGTAAGTTTGACAACGTTTATGAAATAGGCGTATTTAATACTGTTTATAAGGATAATGTTGTAAATGATGTTGCAACATTTAAACAATGCATGAAGGAAAACCCATCTAATATTAAAAAATGTTATAATACGATATTTAAGTTAGCAAAAAAATATAAACCAGGTTTAATTATTTCCGATTTTGAAAATTACAGTAATCTTGTTGCTAATTATTTAAATATTCCTTTAATAAGCTTAGATAATATACATATGATTAGTGAAACTGAAATCGAGTATCCTCCAAACCATAAAATTGACATGTTAAAGGCTAAAGCAGTAATTAAGGTTTATGTTCAAAATGCTAAAATACATATTCTTACAAGTTTCTTTAATCCTCCTATTAAAGAGGGCAGCAATTCTGTAATTTATCCCCCAATTTTAAGGGACAATATAATGGCCCTTGAATCAGTAAAAGGAGATAAAATTTTAGTTTATCAAACTAGTGATTCTAACTATAAACTTATGGAAAACCTTAAAGAGATTGATGAAGAGTTTATTGTCTATGGCTTTAACAAAAATGGCTCTGATAAAAATTTAACTTATAGGGAGTTTAATGAAGATGTCTTTTATGATGATTTAAGAACTGCTAAAGCCGTTATTACAAATGGTGGTTTTACATTAATTAGTGAAGCTATTTATCTTAAAAAGCCAATTTACAGTATGCCTGCTTTAGGTAATTTTGAACAAATTCTTAATGGATTTTATGTTGATAAATTGGGTTATGGGGAATATCATGAGGATATGGAGATTAACAATATTAAGAAATTCTTATTGAATCTTGGTGAATATCAGAAAAATCTTGATAAGGTTAAAAATACTGATAATACTGCAATAATTAATGAATTAGAAAAAGATATTAAGAGATATTATAAATCATAGTATGATTTACTTTTTTAATTAGAATGTATTATTCATTAACTATTTAATAATCATATATGATTTACTTTAATTAGAATGTATTATTCATTAACTATTTAATAATCATATATGATTTACTTT
>JBJFGN010000025.1:0-5048 GCA_051892775.1 Methanobrevibacter sp.
TGGTATGGAAAAAACAAGTTTTTCTATAAGTCCTATTAAAAATAATTTAATTCCTATTATTTTTTGTAGTAAAATTATATATTTCGATATTTAAGAGAATTTTAAGATATTATAGTAAATATAATATCTTTTTGTTTTGTTTATTAAATTATCATAGCAGAAGAAAAATGATAATTTTTTTCTAATATATTTACGTGTTTATAATTTTATGATTTATGTGTTTTTAATTTTAAACGAGTCTTTTAGTTTCTATTGTTTTAAAATTTTTAAGAGAGATTTTCTTAATTTTACGGTTTTCCATATTGCTTTTTTATTTATTAATTCATATTTATTTATGGTAGATTAAATATTTATATTAGGTTATTTAATTTATTTAAATTAAATTTAAGTGTTTATAAGTGGATTAATCTTATAAACACTTGGGAGGTTTAGAACTCTTTAAGTTCTATGGCTTTTTACTTATTTATTAATAGAGGTTGTTTTTTTATCTATAAGTATTGGACCATTTCATCAGTATTTTCTTTGTTTGGTTTAACTTTATCCATAGCTTTATTAAATGCTTTCATATGGATTTCTTTAGCATCCATGTTTTCTCTTAAAGTTAACATTGCAGCTTCACGGCAAACTGCTTCAATATCTGCCCCGACATAGCCTTCAGTATGTTTTGCTAATTTTTCTAAATCAACATCATCTGCAAGAGGCATTTTATCTGCATGAACTTTGAAGATTGCAAGTCTACTTTCTTCATTAGGTGTGTCAACTTTAATATGCCTATCAAATCTTCCAGGCCTCATTAATCCAGGATCAATAATATCCGGTCTGTTGGTTGCAGCAATAATTGCTACATCATGGAGATCTTCCATTCCATCAATTTCTGTAAGTAATTGGTTAACGACTCTTTGGGTAACACCAGAACCTCCAGCATCACTTCCACGAGTGTTAGCAATGGAATCGATTTCATCGAAGAAGATAACTGTTGGTGCAGTTTGTCTTGCTTTTCTGAATACTTCTCTTACACCTTTTTCTGATTCTCCTACCCATTTGGATAAGAGTTCTGGACCTTTAATTGCAATGAAGTTAGCATCACTTTCGTTTGCTACTGCTTTTGCAAGTAATGTTTTACCAGTTCCTGGTGGACCATATAATAATACTCCTTTAGGTGGTTCAACATGGAACTCTTTGAATTTTTCAGGATATTTTAATGGCCATTCAACAGCTTCTTTTAATTCTTGTTTTGCATCTTCTAATCCACCAATGTCATCCCATTTTACATCTGGAATTTGTACAAGAACTTCTCTTAATGCAGATGGTTGAATTTCTTTCAATGCCTCTTTGAAATCATCTCTAGTTACAACAATTTTTTTAAGAGTTTCTTCAGGGATTTTTTCATCTTCAGATTTAATATCTGGAATAATCCTTCTCACAACTCTCATTGCTGCTTCTTTACATAATGATTCAAGATCTGCACCTACAAATCCATGGGTATTTTCAGCAATTTTATCAAGATCAACGTCCTCTGCTAAAGGCATGTTTCTTGTGTGGATTTCAAGCACTTCTTTCCTTTCATCTTTGTCAGGAACACCTATTTCAATTTCCCTGTCAAATCTTCCAGGTCTCCTAAGTGCTGGATCTAATGAATCTGGCCTGTTGGTTGCTCCAATGACAACTACTTGTCCTCTGGAGTTAAGACCATCCATTAAAGTTAGAAGTTGTGCAACAGTTCTCCTTTCTACTTCGCCTTGGGTTTCTTCTCTTTTAGGTGCAATAGCATCTAATTCATCAATGAATATGATGGATGGAGCATTTGCTTCAGCTTCTTCAAAGAATTCCCTTAAGTTTTCTTCAGATCCACCTACATATTTACTCATGATTTCTGGTCCATTAATTGCAATAAAGTGTGCATCACTTTCGCTTGCAACTGCTTTTGCAAGTAATGTTTTACCAGTTCCTGGAGGACCATGCATTAAAATTCCTTTTGGTGGTGCAATACCTAACCTATCAAAAAGTTCTGGCCTTTTAAGAGGAATTTCAATCATTTCTCTTACTTTTCTAACTTCATCTTTAAGACCACCAATATCATCATAACTTACATCTACAAGGTTTGAAACACCTTCAAGTTTTGATACATCTACCGGATGATCTTCAAGAGTTATTTGTGTATTTGGACCTACTTTAACTACTCCTGTTGGGTGTGTTGAAACTACTGCGAATTTTAATTCACCCATTGGGGTTATATCCATGAAATTATTAAACATGTCATCAAAAGGGCTACGACTTCCATTGAACATTGATGGTTTGATTCCAGAACCTACAATATCTCCTTTGACCATAATTTTGTTCATGAATAATCCACGGATGTCACCTTGAATTTTGACATTGTTTTCAGTTGGTGCAAGAACGACTTTTTTAGCTTCTTTTACATCAGCTTTTTTTATTTCAATTTCTTCACCAATTGATGCACCGGAATTTTTCCTAATAGTACCATCAATTCTTATAATTCCAAGACCAATATCTGATTGTGATGCCACTACAGTAGCAGCAGTTAATTTTGATCCTTTAATAGCAATGATATCTCCTTCTTTAAGGCCTAATTCACTCATTGCATTTGGGTCAATTCTTGCAATACCTTGACCAATATCACGTTGTGATAAAGCTTCTGCAACTTTTAATGTTGGATTTTTATTATTATTTTCAGTCATAATAATCATCTCCTTATTAATGTTGAAGCTCAATAAATAATAAGTATAAGTTATTAATATTTATATTAAATTAACTTAAAGTACTTAAAATTTTATTTAAGTTTCTTTTTAATTTTCATTGTTAATTTTAATGTAAATTAATAATCATAAATTTTTAAATTTATTTATACGAAATAATCAATTCATTTTTCTTGAATTAATTATTTCTATTTGTTTTCTTTAAAGTTACTTTTAGTAACTATAATATAGTTTGCATATACTTATATATAAAGTTTTCGGTTTTTTGAATTTTTTTAATTTATTTATTTTTACTATTTTTTTGTTTAAAATAATAAAAATAATTATTCTATCTAAAAACCTTATCTGATTCTTAAAATTATCAATTTAAGTGTATTACTTGTTATTTTGATATTTTAAATATTTTTTAGTTTTTTAAACTATAATTAGTTAAAATATTTATATACAATTAAAATATTTTATTAAATTTGATTCATAAACTTAAAATATTTAAGTATGCTTAACATATTTTATTAAATTTATTTTATATTAAAAAAGGGGTATTTTTATTTTAAAAGATTTTTAATATTGATCAGCGGTTTTTATTATAAGACAATATAATTTTAAAAACAGTAAAAAAGAGTTTTTTTATTAATTTATCTAATTACTCCACCAAATCCTTTAATAAGTTTTTTAACGTTTTCTATAGATTTTCTATTTAATCCACTTATTTCATAGGTATAACTTATTTCATTATCCTTAATTTGAGGACCAGTGTATTCATCGGTTATCTTAACATTAGTAATATCATCCATTTTTTCAATAACTTTAGCAATTATATATTTATCTGAGTTATCTTTAAAAACACAACTAATTGATTCTGTATAAAGTTTATAATTCTCTTTTTTCCATTTTAATAATTCTTTACTTGTAAGAATCTTAACATTGGATATTTTCAATTTTTCTTCTTTATTATTTTTATTCTTAATAGTTACAAAATTTCCTTTAATTGATTTGACTATGCCTACATGTATATTTTGTGAATAAATATGTTTTAAACCAATTTCTGAACCAATTGATCCATATAAATAGTTTGATTCTTCACTTAAAGAATTAATTAATTTATCACTTCTACCTAATGCGGCTTTAATATCACCCATATTTTTAGTTGATTTAATTGTAATTTCCTTAAATTTTTCTTGATCTTTTGAGCTTAAAACTTTTTTAAGTTCAAGTACTGCTTCATAAAATTTTTGACGTATATTTTCACCATTAATATTCTCTTCTTGAATTGAATATGTTAAAAATGGATTTTGTGAAACTATACGTGCAATAGTATCAATCATAATATTATAAATTGGGCTTTCATATTTTTCTGTTTCTTTAATATCTACTTTTAATTTTTCCATTGCATAAGCTGTTGAAATATATGAAAAATGCGTTAAAACTTGTACAATACCCATCATATTGTCATGATGTTTACAATCTGTTTCAATAATCCGCATATTTTTACTTTTAAAATAATTATATATTTTGGTATACCATTTACCTTTTTTAAGTGGTGTTAAGACTATGACTTGTCCTTCAAATCCAGGTGTACGTGGCCCAAATACTGGATGGGTAGGAATTGATTCAACACCCTCCGGAATATATTTATTCATTGTATAGGTTGCTTGTGTTTTTACAGAGGTTACGTCCATTAATAATGAACCTTTTTTCATATGTGGGGCAAGTTCTTTTATTACATTGATTGTAACATGTATTGGTACTGAAATAATTAGAATATCTACACTTTTTGCAACTTCTATATTATTACTTGTGTATTTCACATTGAGTTTATTACTTACTTTTTTTCCAACTTTTTCATCTCTTCCAGTAATAGTTACATCGAAGTTGTCTTGTTTTAGGTAGCAAGCAAGTGTCTTTCCAAGACCTTTTGTTCCACCAATAATTCCAATTTTCATTGTATCAAATCATTTTGTTTGTTTCTAAATATTTTTATTTCTTTTAAAAATTTAAATTCTTATTTTTCTAAAACACAATTATTTTTAAAGTATAAAATAAATTTTATACTAATTTTAAAGAATTTCAACAAAGATTATTTTATTTAATCTTTAATAAATTCTATTTACTATTTTTTTATTTTATTATTCCTAATTATATTTGTTATAGGGAAATTAAGTTAATATTAAACTTTTAACTTATTGGAGAATTGTTTTACTTTTATTTTTATAAAGTCTATTAATTTTAAGTTAAATTATATCATAAATTTATATGATTTCAATAAAAACTAATTTTAATAATTTAATAATTAACTCTCTGATAATTAATGGTATTATATAATTTATATTA
>JBJFGN010000026.1:0-22986 GCA_051892775.1 Methanobrevibacter sp.
AAGATAATTTCATCAATAAATTATAATATTAGAGAATAATAAAAAATTTATTTTTTAAAAATAATAATAAAAAAGCAAATTTAAAAATCATTTAATCTAAATTAAATAAGTTTCTAATTATATACCAAAAATTAATATCAAATAAATTATTAAATTTAATATTAACTAATTTTTTATAAAAACAAAGAGATAAGAATATGAAATTTAGTGAAGAAAATGCAACCTTAATATCAATCCCATCATTTGGATTAGTTTTAGGGATATTTTCATTAGGTAATCTTCTAAAACAATATTCACCACTAATTTTAATAATATGTGGAATAATTGGACTTACTTTAATTTCAAATTCTTTAAGTAAATTTATCAAATATCCTGAAAGGATTAAAATAAAACTAAAAAATCCAATAGCAATTGGAATGCTTGGAACATTTCCTATGTGTCTTATGATGTTTAGTACATATATTGAAAAGTTTATACCAAAAATCGCATTTGGATTATGGTTATTTGCAATAATAATACAATTAGGTTTAACAATATATTTTACAGTTTATATACTACCTAAAATAAAACTTAAAGATATATATAGCAGTATTTTAATTTCATACGTAGGAGTTTCCATGATAAGTATAACCTCCCCTTATTATGGATTAAAAAATACAATAGGTCATTTTTTTATAACTATAGGTATAATATGTATGGTCATTTTATATATAATTCTTATGTATAGATATATTAAGATTCCTATACCTGATCCAATTAAACCCATAATTGCAATACTTGCTGCACCTATTATTGTTCTAGTTGGATATTTAACAGTTATTCAAAATATTAATTTTTGGATTGTAGTACCTATTTACATATTTACAACTTGTTGGTATATCTATATATTATATAAAATAATCAAATATTATTTAGATTTTAATTGGTTACCTAATCATGCAGCATATACATTTACATTAGTTATTAATGCAACAGCTGGAAAAATGTTTTATAATTATCTATTAAGCATTAATATGAATATTGTACCATTATATTATTTTGCAATATTTCAATTGATAGCTGCAATAACTATTGTAATAATAGAACTATATAAATTCGGAGAATTTGTTTTTACAAATAAAGTTAATGGATTTATAAAAATAAGAAAAAATTAATTATATAAAAAATCAAGGATAATCATTAAAATATAAAATTAAAAAAAAAATTAATTTATATTAAATAAAAAATTATAGAAAACGATTTTAAATAAATAAAAAATAAAGAAAAATAAAAAATCAATTATTTATGTGCATAATAAAAAATTAATTCATCATCTTTAATTTCATCAAGACGTGCAAAACCAACTCTTTCTAATTGGACGATATCACCAACTTTAAGGTTTTCACAATCTTTTTCACAGAATCCTTCAATAACTGAAGCATCATCCATAATAACTTTAGATTTAATAGCCTCTTGACTTGGTACAAATTGAATAATTTTAGCTTTTTCTGCTTTAGCATCTTCAAAGGATTCACTATGGAATATAACTTCCCCCCCTTTAATATCCACATTAATTAAATCCATTAAACGTACAATTCCATCTTCAAAATCATCTTTAGGAATATATACAGAACCTTCAAAGTTTAATGTTCTGTTTCCCCTATCTGGAAAATCAGGATGTAATTCTTTTTCTAATTTAATTTCTTGATATTCTTTAGGACAATCTTTAATATCTACTTTTACAGGATTACCCACAAAGAAATACCTGTTTGCTTTATCTTCAATAAGTTTCCTATTTAAACCATATATTTTTTTCCAACTTACTGCAGAATCAGACATTTTTACTCCAATTTCAACCATTAAATTCCAAATAGCCTTAGCCTGAATACCTCTTCTTCTAATAGCCCTTAAAGTTCCAAGTCTTGGATCAGACCATGAAGAATATTTACCAGATTCAATCCCTTCTTTAGCTTTTGATGTACTTAATGCAACATCCTCCATTTTAAGTCTACCATAATGAATAAACTCTGGAGTTTCCCATCCCATATGATCATATAAATATTTTTGTTTTTCACTATTTGCCATATGATCTTTTCCTCTTAAAACATGGGTCATACCCATTAAATGATCATCAACAGATACTGAGAAATTCATCATAGGATATACCCTATATTTATTACCAAGTCTAGGATGTTCCTCATCAACAAGACGGAATGCAACCCAATCACGTATAGCTGGATTTTTATGGTTAATATCAGTTTTAACTCTTAATACTGCAGAACCTGCTTCCATATTAGGAAATTCTTTCCATAATTTAAGATTTTCTTCAACAGAATTATTTCTATGAGGGCAAGGTTCACAATTATCTTTAAGTTTTTTAAATTCTTTACCATCACAAGTACACATATATGCTTTTCCACGTTTAATTAGCTCTTCAGCATATTTATAATATATTTCGAATCTATCTGATTGATAATATACTTCATCAGGTTCGATACCTAACCATTTAAGATCTTCTTGAATCATGTCATAAGCAGGAGGATATACTCTTTTAGGGTCAGTATCTTCAATTCTTAAAATAAATTTCCCACCATATTTCTTAACATAAGCCCCATTAGGAACTGCTGCTCTTGCATGCCCAATATGCAAAGGCCCACTAGGATTAGGTGCAAAACGCATTACAACGTTTTCATGAGAACCAGGTAATTCTTCTAAACCTTCACGTTTAACTTGTTTTTTCTCTTTAACAACAACACCTAATCTTTCCATTTCTTTATGTTGTTCCTCTTCAGATAGATCATTAACTTTTGCTACAATTTTAGCACTTAACGGACCAATTTCTTTAGCACGTGATCTAAGTTCTGCTTCTTGAGACATTATAGAACCCATAACTGCTTTAGGACTAGCACTACCTTTATGTTTTGTAGCATTTAACAAAGCATGTTTATATACAATATTTTCTAATTCATCCATTATATCACATTAAAAAAAAATAATTAAAAATAATAATTTTTAAATAAATACACCACTTAATTCTAAAAACAAGAATGAAAACATATTTATTTAAAATAAAATCAGTTTATAAATTTTTAATAAAATTATTTATAAAAATACACTATTATTTTTAATCTACTAAATATATAAATATTTAATTTTTAAAAATTATCTTAAATTAAAAAAATCAATATAATAAATAAAACTTTAAAAATTATCTTAAACTAAAAAAATGAAAATAATCAAATTAATCTATAAGATTTAACAAAAATATTAACAATTAAAAATAGAAGGCAAAAATAATGAATAAAGATAAACATTATATTAAAAGTCCAGAAGATATTGATTGGGAATATTTTTGGGGTAAACAACTAGAAAGAAAAAAAGACCGTAAAAAAGATTGGAATAAAGCTGCACCCCACTTCCATAAAAGCAATTTAAGAGATGATTATAAAACTGCACTTCTTAAAAAAATAGATATTTTAAGTAAAAATGATACAGTTTTAGATATTGGTTGTGGAGAAGGAACTATCACAATACCAATAGCTAAAAAAGTAAAAAGTGTTACAGGAATAGATTCTGCAGAAAATATGCTTAGAATACTTAATGAAAAATGTGATAAGGAAAATATAGACAATGTAAATACTATTCTTAAACCAATTGAAGAAATTAGATATGAGGATATTGGAAATTATGATGCAGTAGTTGCATCAAGATCATTAAATAGTATAATACCAATTAAAGAAACATTGAAAGAGATCAATAAAATAGCTAATAAATATGTTTTTATCACATTATTTGGACCAGAAAACTGGAAACTAGAAAGGGAGTTCCAAGAATACATTGGAAATGATCCTAAAGATTTTCCAGCATATACTTACTTAATTAACATATTATATAATATGGGAATTTATGCTAATGTAGAAAGAATGAATATAAAATCACACAGAGAATATGACACTATTGAAGATGCAATGGATAATGGTAAATTTAGAGTAGATTTATTAAATGATGAAGAAATAGAAAAATTAAAAGTATATCTTAATAAAGTACTTAAAAAGGACCCAAAAACAAAAAAATTATATAATAAAAAAGATAAAGCAGATTGGATTTTAATTTGGTGGAAAAAATAGTATTGTTTAATTTTTGTTGAAATCATTTAAAATTTATAATATACTTTTTTAAATTAAAAATAAATTTATTTTAAAAAATCAATTTTTAAATAAAATGAGATTTCAATAGGGTCTAAAAATAAAATTCAGAAAGTTAAAAATTAAATACTATCTAAAAACTCCTTAAATTCAATTGCATCTTCTAAAAAAGGATTAAGATCAAGTAATTCATTTATAATTTTTATTGCATTATTTAAATTACCTAATTTATAAAAAATTTTAGATTTTAAGAATAAAAAATCAGTATTATTATAATCAATAGAAAGAAGAGTATCACATATTTTAATAGACTCTTCCAAACGATTAAGCTCCATTAATAAACATGCCTTTTTATAAATAAAATACTCATTGAAATCATATTTTAAAACTTCATTGCAAGAATTCAAAGCATCTTCTAATTTGTTTAAATAGATTAATGAATTAATCTTATAAAACCATACCCCAATATTTAATGGGTTTGAAATTAGAACATGATTTGATGACATTAATGTATTTTTAAAGTCTCCAAGAATATAAGATAACTTAGTTTTAAGTTCCCAAGAATTATCATCATCACAAATAGCTAAAGATTGATTTATAAAATTAAGAGAATCCCCATATTTTCCAATATTATAAAGAATCAAAGCCTTGTAATATAATAAATCATACCTAATTTTAATATTTAAAGCATAATTAATACAATTTAATGCTTCATTAAATCGTCCAATATCATTTAGAATAATTGCTTTATTTAATAATGCATAAATGTTAGTTTTAATAGATATAGACTTATTAAAAGCATTTAATGCTTTATCCATAAAATTCAATAATTTATAAGTGTTAGCAATATTATTATATATTTTATAATTAAGATTATCCAGTTTAGATGCTTTTATATATGAATCCAATGCTTCTTCATACATATTCATAGAAATTAATACTTTACCCTTATTAATCCATAAAACTGATAATGTATTATCAAATTTAATTCCATTATTATATGATTTTAATGCTTTTAAATTATTATCTAAAACATAATAATAAAAATTACCAATTTTTAACCAAATATAGGAATCTAAACAATTAGAATCAAATAATTCATCATAGATTATTAAAGATTCACTTAATTTACCTAATTTATAAAGTGACTTGGCCTTTCCAAGAAGTGCTTTTGAAAAATTTTCATCACATATTAATGATTCATTAAAAAAAGATAATGCTTTTTCATATTGTTCTTCTTTATATGCGTATTTTCCTTTTTTAAATAATTCTTCTTTAGTATTATTTATTTCAATTCCCATAATATCAACTGAATCTTAATAATATAAAATTCAATTATAAAGTATATTAAACTATAGACAGCATTTGAAAAGTAAAAAATAAAAAATTGTTTTTTTAAAAACCTATTTAATTTAATATAAAATTTATTCCATTTAAAAATATATATAGATTTTAAAAAATTTTAGAAAAATAGTCTTTTAACAAGCTAAAGAATATAAAAAAAGTTAAATAATAAAGTATAGGAAAAATTAAAAAAAATATAGAAAAAACAATTAAAACTAAGATTTTCTTTCAATTACAAAATCTGCTAACATACTAAGAGAACTTTTACTTGAAGAATCAGGTAAAATATTAAGTATTTCTTTTGCTTTATTAACATTTTCTAAAGCAAGATCATGAGCATATTTAATTGAACCATATTTATTAAATAAATCAATAGCTTTATTTACATCTTCTATAGGTGAATTCTGATCTTCTAGAATTTTAATAAGTGTTTGTTTATCTTCATCATTAGCTTCATTTAATGCTTTAACAACCATTAAAGTCATTTTTCCTTCAGCAATGTCACTACCAACAGGTTTACCCAAATCTTCTTCATCACTAATTACATCAAGGTAATCATCTTGAATTTGGAATGCTAAACCTATAGCTTTACCATATTCATACATTGCATCAATAACTTCTTGGTCTGCTCCACCTAAAATAGCTCCAGCTTCACATGCACCAGCAATAAGGGCTCCGGTTTTTTTGAAAATCATATTTAAATATTCATCTTCATTAACATCAAAGTTACCTTCAAATCCCATATCAGAAGCTTGACCTTCACAAATTTTCACACATGCATCTGCTACAACACTTAAAGCATTAGCAACACGTTCTGGATGTACATTATCTTCTTTTGAAGAAATAACAAGTTCAAATGCTTTTGAGAATAAGGTATCTCCTGCTAAAATAGCTAATGGTTCACCCCATACAGTATGTACTGATGGTTTACCTCTCCTCATATCATCATCATCCATAATATCATCATGTATTAAAGAGAAAGTGTGAATAAGTTCAAATGCAGCAGCAGTTTTAAGTGCTTGCTCTTTAGAACCACCAACTGCCTGAGTAGTTAAAAGAGTTAATGCAGGCCTTAACATTTTTCCACCTGCTTTTGTTAAATATATAGATGATTCTTGTAATTCTTTAGGATCAATAGTAGATAAATGATTTTCAATTACCTTCTTAACATCAATAGAATAATCTTTTAAAATATCTGTTACTTCTGACATAAATTGCCTCCGTTAATAAAAATTTTTCCTATATTTCTTTAAATTAAATCTTTTAATAATTTAATAAAATTATTTTAAAAAATCTAAAATTAATAAAGTTTATAAATAATTAATATATATTTTTCCAATCATTAATATTAATAATTAACTATTAATATACTTAAATTAATAAAAAAAGCCAAAATAAAATCAATTTTTAATTAATTTCATGAAAAAAGAATGATTTTAATTAAAAAATTTAATCAAAATCATTGAAAACTTGAGCTTGTGCATTTCTTAATATATGAACATTACTACCTATTCTATATCCTTCTTCTTCTGCAAGTTGACCATATGCAACTAACATGTTAAGATCACCATGAGCAGGAATAATATGACTAGGTTTAAGCATTCTTAAGAATTCCCTATGATCTTCTCTTCCAGCATGCCCAGATACATGAGCATTAGCATAAATTCTTGCACCAGATGCTTTAAGTTTTGCTTCCATAATATGCCTATTTGCCGCATTAGTTGGATTTGGAATAATGGGGGCGGAAATAATAATATTATCTCCTTTTTTAACAGTAAACGGTGTTTTACCACTTGCAATTCTTGGAAGTAAAGCATCAGGTTCTCCTTGATGGCCAGTAGTAACAAGTAAATATTTAGAACGGTTTTTATTTGCTTTCATTAAAGCTCTATTAACAGCTTTTGGTGAACCGTGTACAGAAGCATTTTTAGGTAATTTTAATATTCCCAATTTTTCTGCAATTCCTAAAAATCTTTCCATAGACCTTCCAAGGAATAAAATTTCCCTATCACTTTTCTTAGCAATATCTGCAATAGTTTGAATCCTTTCAATATGTGAGGAGAAAGTAGTTACAATCATACCTTTATTTTCTTTTAAAGGTTCACGCATTAAATCTTCTAAAACAATACGAGGTACTCTTTCAGAATATGTTTTTACTTGATCATAATTAGCAGCATTTGTTGTTTCAACAATAAGTGCAAGTACTCCTTTTTTACCTAATTGTTTAAATCTTTCATAATCAGGTGGTGGAGATACTTTTTGATGATTATCGAATTTGAAATCAAGAGCATAAACAATTATTCCATCAGGAGTATGTAATACAGGTGTTACTGCCTGTGGAATACTGTGAGTTGTTTGAACAAATTCTAAAGTAATATCCTTGGATAATTTTAATTTACTACCTGGATTTAAAATTCTTATTGGATTATTTACTTTGAATTTACGTTCTCCTTTAATTTGTTTTTTAACAAGAGCCATAGTATATGGAGTACCTATAAGAGGTGCATCATATCTATGTGCTAATTTTGCAACAGCCCCAATGTGATCAAGATGTCCATGAGAGAATACAATAGCTTTTACTTTACCATCTACCTCTTTCATTAAGGTATCATCAGGAATTACTCCTCTTTCAATTAAATCTAAACTATGCATTCTGTCAATATCAGTATCTTCATGTATGTTAATCCTATCTAAATGGATTCCCATATCAAAAATAATAACATCCTCGTTAACTTTTACTGCAGTCATGTTTTTACCGACTTCTTCATAACCGCCAATTGCTATTATTTCAACAGTCAAATTTTGTCCTCCTACTAAATCGTTTAGTGTTAAATCCCCTTTCGTTAAGCCATGTATTAGTATCTCCTTTAATTATAATATCCACATTCTTAAGTTCTTCAATATTTTGTGCACCAACTAAAAACATAGCTAATTTTAAAGATTCATTAAACTTATTAACATAATCAATAATACTTTTATGCCCAATAAATGCTCTTTTTAAGAAAGGTAAAGCCATACCAACAGCATCTGACCCAAGAGCGATAGCTTTTGCTGCATCTAAACCAGAACGAATACCCCCAGAAGATATAACTGGAATATTTACAGAAGAACAGACTTCTGCAGTACTTACTGCAGTAGGAATTCCCCAATCCCAAAATTCTTCACCGAGATATTTATCTTCATTACGATAAGTTTCAACAGCAGCCCAACTAGTTCCTCCAGAACCTTGAACATCAATAAAGTCAACACCTACCCTTTGAAGCTTAATAGCATCATTAGCAGATATACCTGCACCCGTTTCTTTAACTAAAACAGGTACATCAACTAAATCAGATATTTCAGAAATAGATTTTACATATCCAGTAGCATCAACATCCCCTTTAGGCTGAATAGCTTCTTGAAGAGGATTTAAATGAATAGCTAGAATATCTGCATCAAACATTTCAACTGCTTTTTCAGCATACTCCATTTGAGGAGCACCAATATTACCTAAAAGTAATGCATTAGGAGCATATTTTCTTGCTACAGTATAAGTAGAATTAAGTTCAGGATTTTCAACAGCAGCTCTTTGACTACCAAGTCCTAAAGCAATATTCATTTCTTCAGCTGCAATAGCCAATTCTTTATTGATTTCTTCGGATTTTGGATGACCCCCAGTTATAGCAGAAATAAATAAAGGTGAATCCAATTTTTTACCAAAAGCAGTAGTGGAAATATCAATATCTGCCATATCTACTTCTGGAAGGGCTCTATGAATTAATTCAATATCCTCAAATCCCGTAGTCCTTTTATAATTAACATCATAATCTCTACAAATTAAAAGATGTTGTAATTTTCTATCCTGAATCATTATTTTCCTCTAAAATAGCATATTGGTTAAAACTATTATTAATCAAATAAATAAGGGTGTTAATATTATTAAAAATCATAAATTGTTAAAAATAGAATATAAAACAATAATTCATTAAAAACTAATTAAATTAAAATTTAAATAGATAGTTTTTACCATAGATTTTAATTAAATATTAATCCTTATATAAACATGAAAATGTTATAATTTACTTTCAACTTAATTTAATAAATAAAATATCTAAAACTTCCATTACATATTTTAAAAATAAATTTTTCTTAAATAACACTACCTATAATATATTATTAAAATCTGTTTCCATAAGTTAAAATTTAATTATTTTAACTAAAAATCCCTTAAATCATTTTTACAATTAAATTAAACTTAATTTATGAAATTAAATAAATTTCAATATTAACTATTAAAAATTAAAATTGATAATTTTTTATTAAATTAAGTAAAGAAGTAATATAAAAATTATAACTACTATAATTATATTTTTTATCATATTTAATGCTAATGACTATTTTATATATAAATCTGTAAAATCTAAAATTTTTTTAAAAATAGATAAAAAATGTCTTGTTAAAAATCTCTAAAATTAGGATAAAAATTATTATAAATTTAAAATTAATAGATTTTAGAAAAGTAAATTTTTAAATAAAATAAGTCTTCAACAGAGTCTAAAAAAAGAATAAAAAGATTAAATTATTTTTTAGAAATTTTAGTTCCTTTAACCTTTTCACCTTGTAAAGATTTAGAAATTATCCCAGGTTTATTTGCATTGATAATTTCTGAATCAACACCATTATCTGCAAGAGTTAAAAGTTCCTTAACCTTGCCAATCATGCCCCCAGTAACATCCACATTTGTAGTAGATTCCATTTGAGTAATATCATTTAAAGAACTAAGTTTTTCAATTAATTTAGCATCATCATGGATTTTAGGATTTTTATTATAGACTCCATCTACATCAGTGCCTAAAATAACCCTGTTAGAATTTAAAAAACTTGCAATATACTCAATTATTTGATCACCAGAAAGAATAGACATATTAAGTTCATCATCAAGAACAATATCCCCATATAATACTGGAACATACCCTTCATTTAAATAATTTATAATCATTTCTAAATCAAAGTTAGTTATTCTTTTATTAGATGCTTTAATAACTGCAGATGTTTGTATAGGAATAGCAGGAATGCCATGTTTTAATAAAGATTCACATACATATAAATCTAATTTTTTCATTGAAAGGACAATTTCAGAAAATCCTTTTCTTTTTAATGGATATTCTTCTTTATTAAAAGGTTCCCCAATTTTATATTTTTTAGCAGGTGGATGACCAAAAGATCCTGCACCATGAACAATAATTAAACCATCCTCAATATCCAAACTTCCATTATTAAAAGCATCAGCAATCTCACCAGATATTCTATCTAAATTACCATAATCCACTTTAGGCTCTATTGAATTTTTATCAGTAATTATACTTCCACCAATTTTAAGAATTATCACATAATCACCTTGAATAATCAATTTTATTATTAATTGTTTTAAAAGCTTTTTTCTTAAATACTACCTTATTATCTTCAATTTTAATACCATCAGAAGTTTGAGATTTATCTTTGTTTTTTTGTTTAGGTTTAGGATTATTTGCTGATTTTTTATTATATGATGAATTTCTTTTACTATTATTTGATAATTTAATTTTATTGTTTGATTTTTTATTATAATACTTGTTTTTATTTTTTCTATTATTTTTTCTTTGATTATTATTTAGTTTTTTATGCTTATGACTGCTATTTCCATGAATAACTTTAGAACTTACACCCTTTCTTGAAAATCTAAGCTTAAATGAAGAATCATAAGTACTAATAGCTTTAGATACAGCATTATCATTATTTGGACATAGTGCAATAATACTTCCTCCACCACCAGCACCAGTAATTTTAGAACCAATAGCCCCAGCATTTCTTGCAATATAAACCATACGAGATAATTCCTTAGTATTCACTCCAATTGAATCAAGAAGTCCATGATTAATGTTCATTAGTGTTCCAACTTTATTAACATCACCCAATTCAATAGCATGTTTAGCTTCATCAGTTAACTCGCCCATAGATTTAATGATAGGGTTTACTATTTTTGGATATTTTTGTTTTAATTTTTTAACATTAGCCACCATCTTACCAGTGCTTCCATATTTAGAAGTTACTCCGATTACAAATGATGAATTAAAACCTGTCCTAATCTTTTGTAATTGTTTTTTACGATTTAAATAAACTAAACCACCATAAGTTGAAACTAAAGTATCAAGGGGACTTGCTTCACCTTGTACTAAATATTCCACTTGATGAGCTTTTTCTGCAAGTGTTCTTTTATTAAAATGAATATTATGATAACGATATAATGCTGCAAGTGTAGCAACAGTAACAGCTGCAGATGAACCTAAACCAGAACCTATTGGAATATCAATTGATAAGTCAATATTAATAGGACTATGATCATGAGCCATGTATAATGCCTCTAGAATATATCTAATAATGCCAGGTTTACCTTTCTTTAAAGAATATTTTTTATTTCTAGTATCGAGTTCAGCTTCAAAACCTAAATCTTTAGATTTTAACATTGTTTTATTATTTTTACTAGTTTCAATACGAATCGTTGCTCTTTTATTTACAGCAGCAGCAATAGCTGGCTCACTATAAACTACAGAATGTTCTCCAAATAATATTGTTTTACCTGGAGCTGATGCAATAACTTCCATTATTATCCCTTACAATAATTTTTTTAAATAAGTTTATTAGCAAAAATAATTGTTAAAAAATAGTTTTTTAAATAATTAGAAAATTTTCGCTTAGATAATAAAATATCTATTTACCATCCAAATAAAATAACAATTAAAATTTTAAAATATACCTATTTACCATCCAAATAGAATAAGAATTAAAATTTTAAAATGTTTATAATACACTATAAATTATTATAATTACTTAAATTATCACAAATACTTAACAAATGTTTTTTAATATTGTTTAAGATTAAATATTAACTTATTTTCATTCGAATAATAAATAAATAAAAATTATCCAATGAAATATGAAGAAGATAATTTACTAAATTAAAATATTAATTTTAAATAATTTACCTCATTAACAATTATTATATCAATAATATAAGTTTAAAAAAATACTAGCTTATTTTATTATACTAAGAAATTATTGATAACTAATATCCCCATGTAAAATAAGTACAAATTTTAAATTAGTTTAAAGATTTAAAATACTTAAATTACTAAAAAATAAGTTATTAAAAATTATATTAAATAAAAATTTATTATTTAATACTATGATATAAAATCATAAAATAACTCAATCACTAATACTTTGTTTTTTATAAAATTTAAATTATGTTATTTTAAACAATAAAAATATAAAAATATAAAAAAATAGATTCTAAAATTTAGAATTCTTAAGTAATTTTACATGAATTACAAGAATTACTCTTTTTTAAATACAGAAGATGCATAACCAACTACAGAGTTATAATCTCCAGAAACATCACCACTAGTTTTATGTGATAAGATTTCACATGATTTAACACCTGAATCTAAAGAATAAATAATATCTGCAGCAACAGTCCCATAACCACACATACTTATATCATATTCATATACATCATCTATTAATTTTTCATAATTCATTTTGCTAATATCATTTAAAACAATATTATCTCTTTTTATTGTAGCATCTTGACTAAGAAAGTGTGATAAATCAGTACTTGAAATTAAAGAAAATGAATTTGAAACTTCTTGACTTGTAAGTTTAATTGCATTTGCAATATCAATTGATGTTTGAAGATTTTGTCTCCCAATACAAATAGGTACAATTTTAAAATCAGAAGAGAAATATTGCAAAAATGGAAGTTCAACTTCAATGCTATGTTCCCTTAAATGCGCTTTAGTATCAGATTTTGCATATCTTGAATTTTTAATAAATTCCTTTGCAAAATCATTATCTACTTCAATATTACCAAGAGGCGTTTCCCAAGTTCCCTCCTCAAACACAGAAATATCATAACCAAATCCAGTGTGATTAGGACATAATATTATAAAAGTATCTGGAAAACCACCCTCTACAAGTTGATAATAAGCATATGATGCAACATACCCAGAATAAATATATCCTGCATGAGGAACCATCATACCAACAATATCCCCATTAAAACGTTTATTTAATTTAGGAATTTTACCTATACCCATATTAAAACTATATTCAATAATTTTTTCTAAATCATTTCGATTATCTGGATAAAATGATCCTGCAACTGCTGGTTTTCTTAACATTATTTACCTCAAATAAATTTTAAAATTAATTATTTAATATATTAAATTAAAAAGTATTTTAATTTTTATATTAAGTATAAAATTAGAATATGAAAAAATAAGTAAAAGAATTTAAAAAGAAACAAAAAGAAAAATGAAGCTATTAATAATAAGAAAATAAAAAAATAAATTTAAAAACAGTACAAAAAAAATTAAAACACAAAAAAATAAAGTAAAATAAAAAAAAGTTAAAAAAAAATTATTTTCTAACTTTTAATTCAAAGTCAGATGGTTCTAAGTCCAAATCACCATCTTCAGGTATAGTACCTTTTTCTCTTAATATTTGTCTTGCAAGTAACCAGTAAACTAAAGCAATAGCTTTTTTACCTTTATTGTTAACAGGAACACAGATATCAATATAACTGAGTAAGTTTTCAGTATCACATAAACCTACTACAGGGATTCCATTTTGTTTAGCTTCTAAGATAGCTTGGCTATCAGATCTTGGATCAGTTACAACAATAACTTTAGGTTCCATGAATTTAGCATATTCTGGGTTAGTTAAAGTTCCAGGAATAAATCTTCCAGGAATAGTGTTACAACCAATAACTTCTCCGAATTTTTTAACAGGAGCTTGACCATATAATCTAGTAGATACTACTAAAATATCTTGTGGATCATATTTTGCTAAGAATTTAGCTGTTTTTTGAATTCTTTCATCAGTTTTTCTAATATCTAAAACATGTAAACCATCGGATCTTACACGGAAAATATATTTTTCCATATCACTAGTTTTTTGTTGAGTTCCAATGTGTAAACCTGCTGCTAAATAACTATCTAATTGTATTAAAAGTTCTGACACTTTATCACCTTATTATAATATTATATAAATCTAATAATAGTCGTCATCATAAACGACAATAGCTTCTTCTGGACAAACATCCATACATACTTCACATAAGCTACATTCTTCAGGATTAATAAACTTTACTTTATCATCATCAAATACCAATATCTCCATTGGACAAATATCCACACATTCACCACAATCAAGACCTTGACATTTATCATAATCAATACTTATAAGTATAATCTTAATCCCTACTATAAATTTTTCAATAAATAGAATTTAATAGATAAATCCCATAAATCTTATATTTAATTTTTTGATAGCTAATCAAAACTTGCCATTTTAGGATTAGCCAATTCTTCTTCGATACGAATAAGTTCATTTAATTTTGCTATCCTTTCACCACTAACAGCTCCTGTTTTAATAATAGGAGCTCCAAATGCTACAGCTAAATGAGCAATAGTTTCATCAGTAGTTTCACCAGATCTATGAGAAACAACAGGAATAACATTATTTTCTTTTGCTAATTTAACAGTTGCATAGGCGTCAGATAAAGAACCAACTTGGTTAGGCTTAATGATAATTGCATTTGCTGCATTTTGTTTAATGCCTTTTGATAAATAATCTTTATTTGTAACAAATAAATCGTCACCACAAACAAGACATTTATCAGAAACTTCTGACGTAAGTTGACTAAAACCATCAAAGTCATTCTCATCAAATGGATCTTCTACATAGAACATTCCATAAGTATCAATAATATCTTTAACATATTCAACTTGTTCACCAGTATCCCTTTCAATACCATCTTGTTTATAGACATATTTACCTTTATCAGCATCCCAAAATTCAGAGGATGCAAAATCAAGAGAAGGTTTAATTTCAAATCCAAGTTCATCACTTACTTCTTCACAAGCTTGTGATTGAATATCTAATGCTACATCATTTTTAACATTAGGAATCCATCCACCTTCATCACCTTTACCACCAGTAAAATTAGGATCTTTACTTGTAATTAATTCTTTTAGTTTTTTGTGAATTGACACATTAGCAAATATTGCCTCACTAATATTACTTGCTCCAATAGGAATAACTAAAAATTCCTGAATATCTGGAGCATTAGCACCTGCATGAGCACCACCATTCATCATATTTCCAAGAGGGAATGGGATTTCATTTACCATATTTCCACCAAGGAATTTGAATAAAGGCATACTATATGATGCAGCTGCCGCCTTTGCTGCAGCCATTGATACTGCAACGGATGTGTTACCACCAATAGCAGACATATTGTCTGTTCCATCAAGTTCTTTTAAAACTAAATCAATATCATTTAAATATTCTGCATCCATTCCAATGAGTTCTGAAGAAATAACATCTTCAACTTCACTAATTACCTCATCAACCCCTCCTTCAGGGTAGGATGCAACTTCTTTAGATCCTGTACTAGCACCACTAGGAGCAGAAGCTCTACCAAAACCGTTCCAAGTTATAATATCAACTTCAACAGTTGGATTTCCTCTACTATCTAAGATTTTCCTAACACGGACATCTTCAATAACACTATCCAAAAAAACACCTCAAGTGCTTGTTCAATTTATTACCCTAATATCTATAATGAGATTATTTATAAAAAATAATCATTAAAAAAAATAGTATTTTCTTTTATAGAATCTTATGATATTTTTTATTTATTTTTTTAAATATTTAAACGACTAAGCAGAGTTTAATAAATGAGAAGATTAAAATTTTTCTTCCTCATCTTCCCTTACAACATTTAAAGGTAAAACACCTGCTTCTAATTCACTATAAGCTATATCAATAGGATCTAAAGAGCCAACTTTTTTAATTTCAACTAAAGGTCTAGCACCCATTGAAATTTGAATTGCTCTAGCCCCTAAAATTCTAGCTCTTTCGAATCTAGTTAAATCTTTTCTAGTCATTTTTTTATCTCCTAATTAATAGTCATAAAAATATGTCTATTAAATATAAAAGAATTGAAATAAAGATTTAATAAAAAATTTATCCCTACATTATAAAAATCTAATTAACAGGTTTTTATAAAAGGATTTAATAAAAAATCTTCTTTTAAATGAAAATAAATAAACCTATTAAGGAATAGTAAATATTTATTTATTCCCAAGTTTCAACATGAGAAATTAACATTCTTCTACAACAGTATCTAGTTAAACCAAGATCATCCAAAATATCTTTAGAATCTTCACCATTTTCTAATCTACGTTTATACTCATCAAAGTAAGCAGATACTGGTTTTCCACAACTTATACAACGTATAGGAATCATTTTAAATCATCATTTCCATTTTTTTATTTAAATAACAAAATAATAAAACAACTAATCTACCTGTAACTTTTTTGTTTACGAGCTCTAGCTCCAGGACCACCGAATTTTTTAGGTTCTGATCTTCTAGGATCACCTACAAGCATAGTCCTATCATAATGTATATATTTATCTTTTAAATCCATATCATTAGTATATTGAACTAAACCTTTAGCAATTACCATACGAGCAGCTTCAGCTTGGCCCATAACTCCTCCACCTCTAACTCTTACAGTAATATCAACATTATTGACGATATCTCCTGCAATATCTAAAGGTTCTTCTAATTTTAATCTAGCAAGTTCAGGAGAGTAAAGTTCTAAAGGTTGTTTATTAATTCTTACTCTACCAGTACCTTCTTTAACGGTACCTCTTGCAATAGCAGTTTTACGTTTTCCACTAGTATGAACAACTTTCATAAATACACATCCCATAAAACTATCTAGAATTTAGCGCCTAATAATCTTGAGATTTCGCCTAATTCTATACTTTTTTTAACATTTTCAACTTCTGCTTGAGGAACTGCTGTAATTTCAGCATCTTTATATTCATTAGGAACACCGACAAATGCTTTTAAATTTTTATAAGCAACTCTACCTTTTGTTTTTTTGATAGGCAACATTCCTCTTACAGTTCTTCTAAATATATCATCTGATCTGTGAGGATATTTAGGACCTAAATCTCTAGGATTTGAGATACTTTTTCTATCTACACGTTGTTTGTATCTTGCATAAGCCCAATCCTTATTACCAGTAATTATAATTTTTTCAGCATTAAGAACTACAACTTCTTCACCATTAAGAAGTGCTTTACTTACAGTACTAGCAAGTCTTCCTAAAATGCTTCCTTCACCATCTACAATCATAATAACACCATTAGTTTTTGTGATTATTCCATAATCCTAATATTGTTTCCTTTAGGATTTTTTTCAAGAATCTCATTAATACTAAGACATTCTCCACCAGCATTAATAATTTTTTCTTCAGCAGATGCAGAGAAGTTTAATGCTGCAACAGTAACTTTTTTATCTAAATTTCCATTAGATAATACTTTTCCAGGAATTAAAACAGTTTCTCCTTCATTAGCATATCTGTTAATTGAAGATACATTAACTTCAGCAGTACTCCTTTTAGATCTTTCAAGTTTAGAAGCAACAGTTTTCCATATAGCTACATTTTCTTGATTAGATTGACGTTTAAGAGTTCTAATAAGTTGAATAAGGTTAGGATTTGTTTTAATTACTTTCTTAACCATTATTATTTTCCTCCTTTACTAAATTCAATAAGTTGATCTGCTTTATTTTCTAAAACATCACAAGCTTTCAATAAAACCTCTTTTGGAGGCATTGATCCATCAGTTTCAATTTTAAAAATAAAATCATTTTCTTCATGTCCAACATGAATATATGTATTACCCTCATTGTCTTTGACACTAGCCCTTTCACAGCTTTTACACATTGCACAATTTTCAATATCTAATACTTTAATAATTTTAGACCTACGATCTGCTTTTAATATACCTCTAGGACATGCAGAAGCACAATCATAATCTACATCCATAGTTTCATCAAAAGTAATTTTAGGATACTGTTTATATGCACAAACTGTAGTAGGCATCCATTTAGCATGTTCTTTTCCGAAACCTAATTTAGCTACAGCTTCAAGTTCGATTTCTTCATTTTCTTTTAATTTTACTAAAGGAATTGTATCATAAACAGGTTTAATTTTGGGGTCAGAAGAGACTAAATCTTTAGAATAGACAACTCCAGGTCCTTTTTTATTAAGTGTAAATGATACACTACAGTGTGGGCAGTAATCATCACAATCACATTCATCAGGGAGAACTAGACCTTCAATAGATTCCAAATCAGAAACTAAAGGAGTTAATCCTAATCTATGTGCAAGTACCTCATCAAACATAGCAGAATCATTTTTAACAATATTGACATCTTCAATAGCTAATTTAGGAATAGACATCATTGCGGTTCTTCTAATTGCATTGACAAAAGGAACTTCAGCATCACGGATAATGAAAACAATTTCATCATCATTTTGATCTTTGACTTCAATCTCCATATAAAAACCTTCTTATACTCTTCTACCTCTTTTACCACCAGGGCGTCCTGTACCATCATGAGGAATTGGAGTTATATCTTCAATTTTACCTATTTTAATACCTGCTCTTGCTAAAGCACGGATAGTTGCTTGTGCACCAGGACCTGGACTTCTAGGACCATTACCTCCAGGTGCTCTTACTCTAATATGTAAACCAATAAAACCTTTTTCTTTAGCATCTTCTGCTACACGATTAGCAGCTTCCATAGCTGCAAAAGGAGAAGATTCTTGTCTATCAGAACGTACAACTTTTCCACCAGACCATTGTGTAATGGTTTCAGCACCAGTAATATCAGTAACAGTTATAATAGTGTTATTGAATGATGAATAAATATTAGCTATTCCCCATTTTTCATCTTTTGCCATATATTACACCTTTTTATTCAGCTTTTTCTTCAGCTTTATTAGCATTTTTATTATATTCTTCAATTTGTTTAGCTACAGAAGAATTACCATAGAATCCGATAAGTTCTTCTTCTCCTTTTTTAACCATATAACTTGGAGAATCTACTTTTTTACCATTCATAGCAATATGACCATGAACAACAAACATTCTAGCTTCTTTAGCAGTACGAGCTAAACCTTTACGGTATACAATGGTTTGTAATCTTCTTCTTAATATATCTTCAACATTTAAGTTAAGAATATCTTCAAGACGAGATTCTTCAGATAAAACACCTATTCTAACTAAGTGATTTAATAATTGATTTTTTTCTTCAACAGCTTGATCTTGAGCAAAACCAAGTAAATACCTTGCTTCTCTACTGTATTTCCTAACTAAAGTATCAGCTTTCCAAATTTCTTTTTTATTTTTTAAACCGTATTTAACCATTAACTTGTTTTCTGATTTAATTCTTTCAGCATTCCAAGGATGAGGAGGGGTATTATATTTTTTTCTTGCTTTACGTGGATGTCCCATAAAAATATCTCCTATATAATTATTATAAAAAATTAATTAAGATAAAGCTCTTTTATTTTAAAAAAAGTAATTTATAAACTTGAGCTTGATCTATCACGTTTTACACCTACAGAAGAACCGTGTCTGAAAGTAGATTTGGTTCTTTGACCTCTGACAGGTAATCCGAGTTCATGTCTTCTTCCTTTATAACTTCTGGTTTTTTTCATCCTATTTAAATCATCTCTTAAAGTCATATCAAGATCAGATTCAATTAAATGAACAGTTTCACCAGTAGTATAATCGTTTCTTCTATTTAACATCCAATCAGGTATACCAAATTTTTGAGGATTTTCTAAAAGTTCTTCAATTTTTAAAACATCTTCATCTTTAATATATCCAATTTTAGCATTTAAATCGAAACCTAAAGTAAGACCGATGGTTCTAGATAAAGACAAACCAATACCTTTAATATCAGTTAAAGCATATTCGAAAGTTTTATTTCCATCAACATCTTTTCTTGAAATACGTACTAAATGTCTAAATTCGTCTTCCATTTCATAACCTCCATTTATCAGAGCGAACCTACGAGACGGATTAATAGTAGATTCGAATATTTTGTAAAAATAATAAATCTTTAAAAAAAAGCATATAAATTTCTACAAAACACAGTTTTTTCAACAATCAAAAATCTTAGATTAAAAAAAATCCAAGTACAAATTATTAGTTAATTTACAAATATTAAGATAATACTTTATAATAAAAATTAAATTTTAAAAAAAAATTAAATTAATAATTTGATAATTATACCAATAAACGCCGAGACTGGGATTTGAACCCAGGCGGAGAGAACCTCCACAAGATTTCCAGTCTTGCGCCTTACCAGGCTAGACTATCTCGGCATAAGATATTCTAACATTTTCAGTACAAAAAATGTATGATACCAATGAAAAAAATAAGTTTTGATTAAACTTACATACACACTATTCATTATTAATTAAAATAGTATGATATAATAATATTTATTACTTGCTATATATAAATGTTATTGTTATCTTATTAAATAATTATAAAAATTCTAAAAACACAAAAAATTTAAGAATAAACCCATTTAAAATAATAAAAATAAATATATTATTTAATCAAATATATTTTGTTTATTCTTATAAATAAATCTTTTTATTTTAATTATAAAAATATTAAAAAAATAGGAAAAATAGCAGAAAATAAAAATTACTTCCACATAATTGGATATTCATCTTCATCCATAAATACGTGATTAGTATTTATAACAATACCATTTTCTGCTCCTAAAATTTGTTCACTAGAATATAAACTAATACCAGATGCAACAATTTCGCCTTTTAAAGTTTCAATCGCTACAATATCCCCTCTTTTAATATTGTCAGAAAGTAAAGATATACCTCCAGATGCAAGGTTTGCACCATGAGTAATTGCGGCAACAGAAGAATCTTTAATATAAACTTTAGGTAAATGATCTGCAGCTTTTTCCATAGGCATAATAACTTTTCTTAAATCTTCTTCATCATTATTATGAACCCAATAATAATATGCATCAGTAATATCTTGTAAAGTTACAAGATTATTTTCTTCTGAAAAAGAACCAACTTGTGTACGTCTAAGTTCTGCCATGTGTGCACCAACACCTAAAGCTTCACCAATATCATGACAATAAGTTCTTACATAAGTACCTGCTTCACACCCTATTCTAAATAAAACATCCCTTCCATCAATTTCAGCAATATTCGCATAATAAACATTACGTGCTCTAAGTTCTCTTTTAACTGCAGATTTTACTGGAGGTAATTGAAATATTTTACCAGTGAATTCATTGAAGATATCATAAATACTATCTTCATCAACCTCTTTATGTAAATTCATAAGACAAACATATTCCTTAGATGCAGAAGATAGAAGTTGAATAGTACGAGTTGCATTATTTAAACCCATAGGTAAAATACCGGTAACCTTAGGATCTAATGTCCCACCATGACCCGTTTTAGAACAATGAAGAATTTTTAAAACCCAAGAATCCACCTCATGTGATGTAGGTCCAGAAGGTTTATCTAGATTAATAACTCCATTTTTTAAATGTTCTTCAATAGAACGTTCTTCAGGTTTACAACCATAATCATAATTTGTTTCTGATTTAGATTTTTGATATAAGTCAACCATAATTCCCACTAAAATATAATTAAATAAAATATAAACAACAATAATTAAAAATAAAACAACGAATATAATTAATTCAATAAATTTAAATAATAATAAAATAAATTCCTTAAAATCTTATATTATTAATATTAATTAAAAAAATAAAATTAAGAAAGAAATATTTTAAAAATAAAATAAATAAAATTAAAATATTCATAAAATTTTAATTAAATAACCTAAAATAATATATTATTTAATTTATATAAAAAGATTACCAAAAATTAATGAAAAGTTAAAAAGATTTAACTTTTCTAAGAAATGATGCATTAATAAAATCATTATTAATAAGAGTTACAGAACCAGAAATTTCATTATGTTTAATTCTATAATCTTCACCTATACTCATTAAATCAAATTCTTCAATTTCTGAAGAGATAATTTCATTAATAAAGTCTTTAGATAATAATATATAATTAATGTCATCAAAACTATTATAATTACATATTGCATCAGGAATATAACTTTCAATAATTTGATTATGATAATATTTATATAAACTATAATTATAAAAGAATTCAATACCAATTACCTCATTATTAATAATTATAATAGAACCAATTTGATTATCCTGTAATGGAAAATGCTTTTGATAAGCTAAAAAATCACTTTTTTTATTAAGATACATATCTCTAAGTGCTTGAGTATCAGAATCAATATTAAAATTTTCATGAATTTTATCTATTTCCTCCCAAACACGACTTTGATTAGAATCTCTAGAATCATGATTTTCTAATGAATAATAGACTTCTTCACTATTACATCTTCTAAGAGTAGAATGAGCAAAATGATTAGAATATTTAAAAGTTGAAGATTTATAATTCCATCTACCAAGTTCTGTACATGAAACTTGAGTATTAACTGTAGATTTTGGAGAAATAATATAAGTTGAATTAAATATCCTATTTTG
>JBJFGN010000027.1:0-4966 GCA_051892775.1 Methanobrevibacter sp.
GGATGGCGGAGTAACCTTCTGGATTTACGATGACAAGGGCAGACTGGTTACAAGCATTGGTGCAGACATACAAGGCGACAAGGCCGAGGCTGAGTGGAATCCAATTGACACAAGACTCCCTGATGATACAAGAGAACTTAATTTTTCTTTTGAAGTCACAGGTAACCGCTGTAAAAAATTTGAAAGCAGCGAATGTCAGGTGAAGAATCCTAAAGTTATTAGTATGGAATGGAATAAGAAAGCCATTTATTATGGGGATAAAGCAACTCTCAGAATCAAGACGTTTGAACTCTGCGATAAAAGTCCTACCTGTAAACTCCAGCTTTGGGTAAAGGATTTCACAACAGAAGATGACTTCATTTTCGAACAGGACATCACAATAGACAGTGATGAAGTTGAAACTGAAATTGAATTTAATTTTCCTTTAGAAAAATTAAATCTTACTGATAAAGTCTTTGAATTACTAATATATTCAAGAATAGTATTAAATGATGAATATATAGATAATAATAATGTTATATATGTTGGAGTTGGGTATATTTATGGATGAAATTAATCTTGCTGTTAGATATTTTAGTCAAAGGGAAAACAAATATAAATGGCAGAATTCTAATGATTCAAAAGACACTTTTTATATTGGACCAGTTTCTTGTAATATAACATCGCTATGCATGATTATGAATTTTTTGGGTATTACAGATGACACACCTTATAAAATGTCAGAAAAAATATTTAATTATTATAATGAGTGGAATTCTGGAAAAGGTTATGAAAAACTTGAATCTTGGAGTAATATAAAATCAATAATAACAAAAATATATGATATTCCAGAACAATATGTTAAGTCATTAGAAAATAAAAATATTGATGTATCAATAGAAAAATACTTGAAAAATGGTTATCCCATAATTTTTTCTATTGGAACCCTAGCAAAAAAAGGTGAAAAAACGACAGGCCATATTATTGTTTTACGAGGGAAAAAGAATAAATCCTATTTTATAATAAATGACCCTTGGGGAGATCCGACGAATGCTTTTGCTCAATTGGTAAATATATCTGGAAAAATGAGAGGATTCTATGAGCCAAGAATAATTCTAAATGAGTATTTATATGGTAAAGGAAGCGGTGATAATTGTATTCTTAGTTATGAAGCATTTTACGAAGCTACAGGACAAAATAGTGAATCAGGCAAGATTTTCAATGGTGCATTAACAATTACATATCCTTATATATATTCTTTTCCACTTGGAAATATTAAATATGGACTTGAAGAAAAAACAAAAGAAAAAATTTATTTAACATATAAAAATAATATTCGATATTTGCTATCTGATAATGGAAGAATAACAAATGCTTTGGAATTACATGGCCAAAATGGTAAAGAAATTCATTCTATTGCTTCTGGAAGAGTTATCGCAATACGCAATACCCAAAATATAAATGATAATTTTATTTTAATACAATATAAGATTCCAGAAAAAAATAATTCTTTTTTTTATGTTCGGTATAAAAGGCTGCAATATGTAGATATAGAAGAAGAAATTAAAAATAAGCTTTTTTCATGTGACACATATTCAAATGATCTTATTTCACAGTTAATATTAAAAATTCATGCCAAAAAAGGTATTTATGATAAAGGTGATATAACAGGCTCAAAACATCCTGATTTCATGATTCCCGAACGTGGATTTATATATTTTTTTCCTACTGAAAAAAAACTTAAAGATTATATCTTAAATATACATAACATGGACAATCTTTTATACGAAGTAAACGATATAAATAATTATAAAAGGGAAAATAAATATAATATTTTCATTGATACAGAAGAACGGACGATAGAAACTAAAAATATTATTCCCTTATCAATTAATTATAGAGAATATATCTATTATAGAGAAAAAATAAAATCAATAGCAGATGGTGAAATTACAACTTTTTGCGACGAAGATTATAAAAAGACAATAAAAGAGATTGAACTTGTAAATAAAAATAATTTTGAAAAATACTATATTGAAGCCGTTAAAAATTGTTTTCCAGAAGTTACATTCAACAATCCTTCTTACGATAATGCTCTTCAAGACGTAGAAAAATATTACAAAGAACTAGCTGAAAAAACTGAAAAAAATACAGATTTAAAAAAATATTGGAATGAATTTGAATTAAACTGTAAAACCCTATGTAAAGAATTATTAGAAATGCCATGGGAAACTCAAGAGTGGGCATTTACATTAAATGACCGTTGGTATAAAGGTGGAGATAAAAAGGATGCAAATGGAAAAACAATTGGGAAATTCTCAAGTCTTCATGATATATATATTAATATCCAAATTATTTATAATACACTTGCACATGATTATATTGAAAATGAAAATTTACAATTGAAATGGGAAGAATTTAATAAAGAAATAAATTTATTCTACCCTTCAAATGCAGACTACTTTTTAGAAGTCTCGCCCAATACTGTTTTAGGGAAATGTACTGAGTCCGTTGAAATTGAATGTTTTACAGAAAAAAATCTATTAACTGATAATACAGTATTTGAGTTCGAGTCTTTTTCAAAAAGTGAAAATATTAATAAACTTATGGATATGGGAATTATATCAAATTCAGACTTCAAAATTGAAAAAAACTATTTAACAGATAAAGATGTCATAAGAATTAATAATGAAAAAATGAATGAAATTGAAAAAATTGTCATACACGGTTATAACTCAAATTATAAAAATTATAAATCGAAATTTCTAAAAAAAATCAAGGACTCTATAGGATTTACTATGTTAGATGATTTTTATAGAAAACTTATAAATATAAATAATATATTTTCAAATAAATTAACAACTGAATTAAAAGAAATGTTTAATTTCAATACTAAAGAAAAAGTATATTATTATAATTTAATATACTTTCTTGAAGAAATGAGTATTAAACAAAACGAAGTAGTAAAAAAAATGCAGGGGTAACTTATGGATAACAATATATACATGGATAAATATTTAGAAAAAAAAGATTTTTATCTAAGTGAAAAATTCTATAACGATTATGGATTCAACGCATCTTGGGCTTTAGACCTACCTATGAGTGAAATGGGATATAAGGAATCAGATTGGTATATTCCTGGTCAATTGGAAATATATCGTGAAGATAGTGCATTTAAAATTAATAAAATGAATATAATAGATTTATATAAGGAACAAGGTATAGACTTTACGGAGAAAGATATATCCAAATATACAGAACAGTTAAAATCTACATTATTACGAGATATAAGTAATACTCCAAAATCAAATGTAAGTGAAAAAGAAAATAGTAAATTGGATAAAATCATTGTTCTAATTTATGAATCTACAGATATTTGGAAACAGATACTAGGACTAAAATATAGTTATTTTTTTATTCGAGAAGAAAAAGAATTGAATTTTTTTTCAATGGTTTATAAGAAAAAAATAATTGAAGGATCTTTAAGCGAACTGATAGCATTAATTTCCTCTGAAAAAAATATTGTATCAAGATTTGAAATATACTCTAAATGGGAGTGGTCATGAGCGAATTAAAAGACAGTATTTCTATATTCTCTAAGATACGGGAGATTATTATTCCTGGTTTTTCAAGCTGGGTAAGTGAAAAACAAACAGTTAGCAATAAAACTGGTAAAATAAATGAAAGTATTGATTCAGCCATTGAATATAACTTTTATTTTCCAGCAAATGAAGTCCCTCATAAAAATATTAATCTGCAAATTATAGATTATTATGAAAATATCTTAATAACATTTGATTTAGAAAGAATAAGAAAAAATTGTTATACAGGTAAAGCTTCCAGATATAATGATTTAGATATATTATTAACGTTCCTTAGCATACGAGAAAATTTATTGGTAATAAATATTGAGATAGTTAATAAAGACATTGAAATAAAAGAAGTCTTAAGGACCCTGTCATAAAAACTATAATAAGCCTCAGATTTAGACACGGAGGAGAAAAAATAACGAATTTGTGCTAAGGTCAAGGCAGGACAAATTCATGGGAAGAAAGAGAAAAGATTTTTCTGACAAGTTCAAAATCGAAGTTGCGAAGGAAGCTCTTAAGAAGAGAGCAAAAGAAACTGAGGTTGCAGCAAAGTACAACATAGCACCAAGCACGCTCGGAAAGTTTCAAGATAGTTGTCGCAGAAAATTAAAAAATTATGCAGAATTTTTTTCAGGATTTAGTACTTCAAATTCTGAAATCTTGTATTGATGAAGTTTATCCGATGACCAGCGCAATGGATTTTTCTCACGGGCTTTGCGAATTACTTCATTGCGGCTGGCGAAAAGTTCAAAGTGTATGCCACTTCTTTTTTGCATTGGTGTTATGTACTGCAGGCCTGAATGTTTGTGCTCGAAATTATACCAGTGAATGAAATCGGCAAACCATTTTCTGGCATGTTCAATGCTTGCAAAATATCTTGGATATCCGCATTTGTATTTTAATGTTTTGAAAAATGATTCAATAAACGGATTATCATCACTTACTCTTGGACGTGAAAAACTTGGAACAATTCCAAGCTGATAATAAAAGGCAACAAGTGTAATTCCTTTCATTGGATTTCCGTTGTCAGAATGAACAAAATCCGGATGAGCATTTTCCTTCCGGCAGGCATATTCAAAAAGCTCGCGGGAATGTTCATCGCTTTCATTTTCAAAAATCATCCAGGCTACAATTGAACGGTCATACAGATCTTCAATCACATATGCATAATACCAGATTCCTGTTACAGGACTTTTTAGCCATGTAATATCCCACATCCATATTTGATTTTTATGATAAGCTTTTAATTCCGCAGGTTTATTACGGGAAGTTCCTTTCTTGCTTTCAGATCTATGTGTAAGTGCATTATGTTTTTTAAGGATTCTGTAAAAAGTGCTTTCGCTTGTTAGAGCTCGCCGATTTCAGCCACACCTAAGTTCAGCGGAAATCGCCAAAAG
>JBJFGN010000028.1:0-22444 GCA_051892775.1 Methanobrevibacter sp.
TTAATTATTATTTATAATATTAACTATATTCTAAAAATAGATGATTTATAGGAAAGTACAATAAAATAAATATAAACTAAAGATTGTATAAAAATATAATGAAAAATATTATAAAATTTTAAAATAAAAAATGAAAAACTAAAAAATATAAACTATAATGTAAGAATGCTAAAAATTAAAAGAAAAATAAATAAAAGACCCTCTAAAAAATATCAGCTATCTTAAAATTCAAGTTATTATAAAAGGAACCATTTTTAAATTAGAAATAAAATCTATCAAAATTTAAAGGACATAATAAAAATAATAGGGCAAAAACTAAAAAAGTAGAAATATTCAAAAAAGTACTGATTCTAAAAAAAAAAATTAAAAAAGAGATTAATTATATAGCTATAAAATATCTTTAAGTAAATCCTCAGCAGGATCCATTCCCTGAGCACCTAAAAGCAATATTAAATCATCACTTTTAGCAGACATAATAACATAATTCAAAGCATCAGAAAGATTATCATAATGAGTATATACAATATTATCTTTATCAAGCATGTCAAAGAAGACTTTCCTTTCTGATTCAGTTACAGTGTTTAAACTATCTACAACATCAATACTTGAAGACAATACAAGATTAATCTTTCTTGAATCCTCAGAATGGATTTTAGAAATAACTTTTGCCAATGCATCAGCGTTTAATTTATTTAAAGTTTCACCACGAGAACCTCTAATTGCGTTTACAATCCATAGATGACCGTCATTAGGAAGTAATTTATAACCAGAATAAACAGTGGATTTTATTCCATCAGGGTTATGAGCAAAATCATCATATATTAAAGGACTATCATTTAGTTTAACAAATCTTCTTTTTAATGATTTATATGTTTTTACACCATTAGTTACATCACTAATAGGTATGTTTAAAGATAAAGTTGCAGCAATTGCAGCAAGAGTATCTTGTATAAAATGGTTCGTATTAAATGGTAATTCATCAATAGTTAAAATTTCAGTATTATCAACGAGAACAATCTCACGTTCTGTATCAAACACAACGTTATGTTTAGCATTGTCCTTATCCATAGAGAAGAAAACCTTATTTACACCATCGTTAGCTTCTATTTTACTAACTAATGCATCATCCTTATTTAGAATAAGAGTACCTTTTTTTAATGCATGGGCTAAACCAGAAGTTTCTTTTAAAACATCTTCAATGGAATTTACAAGGCCAATATGATCCATAGTAACATTTGTAATGATTCCTACATCAGGATTAATTGCGTCTGTCATTAGATATGCATGGTTTTCCATAATATCATTTAACCATCCCTGAACTTCTGAAACTTCAATAACTGCATAGTCCAAAGGACCATTTTTTTCAACTTCCTCATAAATCATCTTGGAAACCATCGGATCAATTAAGGTATTGAATTCTGATCTTGCATCAGTATTAGTCAATACATGAGCTCCAGAAGATTTAAGAATATGATAAACCATATCGGAGGTAGTGGATTTTCCATTGGTACCGGTAATTGCTACCCTCTTGGAATTTTTATCGAAATTATCAAAAACCCATTTAATAGCAAATGCATTTGCAAGCTCAATTTTATCTACAACAATTAAAGGAAAATTAAGTTTTTCTGCTGTTTCCAATGCATCATCAGTTGGATTCTGAGTAATAAATGATGCGGCTTCATTGTTTGCAGCTATTTCAATTCCTTTTCCATTAACCTTATGACGAATAACAATATCTCCTTTTTTAGCATGAGCTAAAAAGTCAAATTTACCTGAAAAATTTACTCCTTTAAAATAATCATTAGCCCCTACGATTTTTCCATTAATGATATCTGATAATTCACCAATAGATAATTCTTTAACCATAAAAATTGTACTCCTGTAAAAATTGTTATAAATAAATTAATTATTAATATTTTGTTTTAAATTAATTAAAAAAGTTTCTATAAAGAAGGTTTTTTAAATAAAATTTATAAAATTTTAAAAATATTAAACTAAAAAAAAGCCAAAAAACATCCTCAAAGCAAAACAAAAAAACTAAGAAAAAAACCAAAAAATTCAAAACTAAAAAAAATATCACAAAAAAGTAGAAACAATCCTAAAAAAGATTTTAAAATAAAAAATAAAAGGTTTAAGCAACTACTAAAAAGTAATTAACAATTAAACCTATAGCACATAATAAAACTGTAACTCCCCAATATAATAATATAATTGTTTTTTCTGGCATACCTTTAAAATTTAAAGTATGATGTAATGGTTCTACAGGCATTTCAATAAGGTGTGCCCTATGTGCAAGACTTACAATTACAGAGAATATTGGCACTCCTAAAGCTAAAAGTCCAAAGTAGGGAACATCACAAAGAAGTACTGCTGTAGCATAACCTGCACCAAGTAAAATAGATCCAGTATCACCCATAAATATACTTGCAGGATATTTGTTAAATACTAAAAATCCTAAACAGATAGCTGTTAAAATTGCAAATGGGGCAACAACACTCATGTTTCCATTCATTACACCAAATAGTATACATGAAAATGAAGCAATTGCTAAAATACCTGCAGCTAATCCATCCATACCATCAATAAGATTAACAGTATTTACTGCACCTAAAATTGCAATAAGAACAATAGGTATTGCAAAGATTCCTAAATTAAATCCTCCAAGATGAGTGATTGAACCAGTTAATGCTAAAAATACACCAATTAAAAGTTGAGCAAGGATTTGCTCACCTTCACCAGTTTCATATTTAATTGGAACATTATCAATAACCGTGAGTTTATTTTCTGCAACTAATTCATCAACCTGAGCCTTAGCTTTATCAGAAGCTACCCTTGCCTCATCACCAGGCTCAAGATCAAGCAATCCAAGAGACACTACCTCATTAGTTGTGTTTTTTACTAACTTTTGAACTTCTGCAACTCTAAGTCCAAGTAAATCATCGACAAGTCCCATAATACCTGCTGCAATCATAGTAAAACAAGTAACTAAAATTATATGATTTTTGTAATAAATAGATGTAATTAATAAAACTGCAAATAAAAATGCAATTCCACCCATTGTAGGTGTTCCAGCCTTATACCTATGCTCGCTGACAATTGGATTATCAGTAATATTTGCCTTTAACAATAATCTTCTAATATACCATGTGAAGAAAATTGTTGAAAAAAGAGTTATACAAAATAAAATTATCATATCAATTGTATTCATATTTACCACAAAAAATTCCTATATATTGTATGATATTTATTTTTAATAATATTTAAAATTTAATAATTAAATAGGGATATTAAAATAAAAATAAGCAAATGTTTAAAATTAAAATATAAAATTAATTAAAAATTTTAAAAAAAAAGATAATGTATCTTAAACTTAAAATTGGATTTCAATATCCATTCCAACAAGAAGATTAAAAAAAAAATACTAATTATGGATTTCAATATCCATTCCCGTAATGTCTTTAACCTTTTTAATTAAGTCATCTACAGAATCCGCCCTAACTGTAACCCTTTGATAACCAACTGGCCCATGGACAATATAATCTTCTTCTTTATATGTTTTCTCAGGAATTTTACCTTCAAATGTACCGACAGGTACCTCTGCACAGTAATGATTTTCAACTTCATTAGCTATTTTTTCAACATCAAAATTACCGCTTACCATATCTACTAGTTTATGTAATGGATTTACATCAGTAATTGCAAATGTTAAATATCTAGTACCGCTTGGACGTGTGTTTGCTTCAATAGAATATAATTTTTTAGATTTTCTATCAAAAATAAAGTCCAAATCCATATTTCCTTCAATCTTAAGAGTTTTAGCTATTTTTAATGCAGTTTGGCGAACTTCTTCATTATCTAATCCATCAATATTAGCAGGACCATACCTCACACGGGTAATGGGATGACTACCATTAATAGAAGTGTCCCCTTTATATACAGGTACAAATGTATAATATTCCCCTTTCCATCCTACAGTTTCAATAGATATTTCAGCGCCTTCAATGAAGTTTTCACATAATCCCTCATCAAAATCTTCAAAGTATTTCTTAACGCCTTCAAAGTCTTCAACAATTGAAATATCTTTTCCACCTTGACCTGCATTTTGTTTTAAAACCACAGGATAATCAAATCCTTTATTATGCATCATGTCCTCAAATTTATCCAGTTCATCTTTTTTGATATATATTGATTCAGGAGTGTTTAAACCAATTGAATTATAAAGTTCCTTAGTTCTTGATTTATTTGCTGCAATCCTTACAGGTTTTACACATGATGATGCAACTGGAATACCGTATTCATTTTCTATTTTTTCTTTCATAGATGCAACATCTACTAAAGGTGGATCAATACCTATTAAAGGTACAATCCCATTAACATTCTGTTCAATTGCAACATTATATGGGAAAACCATTCCCCTTGGCCCTATAAACACTTCATCTGCAAGGTCTAAATTATCTGCATTCTTATTTGATTCAGTGACAACTGAATTGATATCTTTATCCTTAATATAAGGTGCTACATCATCAAATAGTCTTGATCCTATAAATAAAATTTTCATATAATCACAAATTTATTAAATTACTTAATAGATTATAGTTTTAACTATATCTTTATAAAAAAATATACTAATTAAATTAATATTTGGTTTTACAAACTAATAAAGTTTATAAAAATAGAAAGTTCATATAAAAAGCATTACCTAAAATTTTAGAAAAACATAAAGTTCATATAAAAACAGTATAAAAAATTTAGAAAAAATAATTTAACATTCAAAGATTTGAATAAATAGACAAAAAATATGATATTTAAGGATAATTAATTATAAATAAAAAATTTTATTCCTTAAATTTAAATAAGGTTTAGATTCTCTTATTTTATTAACCTCGTCAAGATCTACTTTAGCAAAGAATAATCCTTCTTTGTTATTGGCTATGTTTAAAGTGTTACCATTGCAATCACTTACCATCGATTTACCTGAAAACTCCATTTGATTCTCAATACCAACACGATTACACATTGCAATATTAACACTATTTTGAAATGCTTGAATATTAATTTCCCATTTGAAAAGTTCTTCTGGCTCGGATGTAGTATTAGCTGTTGGGATAATAATTAAATCCGCACCTTTTAATACACTTGTTCTAATGCTTTCAGGATAATGTCTATCAAAACAGACCACAATCCCAATTTTTCCAAATCGCGTATTAAAAACATTAAACCCCTCTTCTGATGGAGTATAATACGATTGCTCATAAAATTTATCACATTGAGCAATATGAACCATCTTTTGTTTACCTATAATCTTACCAGAATCATCAATTAATAAACTCATGTCATAGAATTTATTATTCTCTTTAATATAGAGATTAGGTGAGGAATATATCCCATATTCTTTACATGCTTTCTGTATTCCTTTAATATATTCAGACTTTAAATCCATAACATAATCTTTAGTATCAACTTTTTCATATTGTGGGAAAAATGGGGTTAATTGAAGTTCTGGAAAACATATCAAGTCAGCATCGTTATAAGAAGCATTTATAATAAAATCAATAGATTTTTCATAGTTTTCATCTATAATATTACTTATTTCCATTTGTGCAAGTGCAATTTTCATGTTCTCACTACTAATATATTAATAAACAGTGTATAAAAAATGGACTCCTAAAAAGTTAGATTGAATATAAATGGATTTAAAATTTTAAAATATTAAAGAATACTAAATAAAAAAACCAGATTAAAAAAAACAACTATATTCAAAAATAAGAAGAAAAATATAAAATCAACGAAAAAATTAGATTAAAAAAAAAAACAACTATATTCAAAAGCTAATAGGCATATTAACTAGATTTAAATTTAAGAAAAAATATCCTTAAGCTTTCAATAGAATCTTAAAAAATAAAAAAAAGGAAAAATTTAATTTTTAAATCTTATAATACATAAAGATAACAACACTACCAATAATAAATATAAGGGATTACCTGTTTTATATGTAGCAGCAGTAACTGTTTTATGAATCTTTTTATCAATACCCTTATTATTAGGAGTATTGTGACCTGTTTTATTTGTATTATTATGACCTGTTTTATTTGTGTTATTATGTACAACTGTTGTATTATTTACTGGAGTATTATTATTTATATTAATCACGGTCTTTTTATAAGCAAATAAATCCTGAAAACTTAAATCAAGAGATTTTAATAATACAAATGAATACTCAACAGCTGTTGTTTTATTTAAATACTTTATAGGTGTATTGTTAAGTATTAAATGATTTACATCAACATCATATATTACTTTCTTGATTATTGTATCATTACTATTTCTAAAATCGCCATCTGTAAAAATCCATATACGATTCTGATTTGCATATTCTTCATAATTATAGAATAATACTTTAATATAATCTCCAACATACTCCTTATTTTTACTATTGGTTACATTAGAGAAATCTAAAATTATATAAGAATTATTACCTGGTGGAGATAAATTTTCATTAAGACAATAATAATAAAAAATATCATCCATATTAGGATTTCCTCTATTATTAATAAAGGTAGAATTCAACACTTCTAATTGGTTCATGAAAATAAAGCTTGCACCACCTAAATTTTTAGCAGTATTGTTAACAAATAATGAATTCTTAACTTTTCCATAATAAGAAAACCAGAAAATTGCACCACCATTAGCATTAACTGTATTGTTTATAAATCTTGAATTTTCTATATACCCATAATGTCCAGCCCAATAGATTGCACTAGCACCAGCAGTTAGAAGAGTATTGTTGATAAAACTACAATTAATAAGTTTTCCATATTTTCCAGTCCAATAGATTGCTCCATCAGTATAATGACCTTTTCCATTAATAAATGAAATATCTTTTAAAACCACATTATCTGCATGAACATTGAAAAAGTCAGTTCTATTATTAGCATTTAAAATATGGTTATTACCTATAATTGTAATTGGATTTCTAATAAAAATATACCCATGATCAACAGAAGGTGTATAGATGTAATCCTTTTCAAGAATTAGAGTAGCATTTTCAGAAGCATTATTAATAAGATTTTGTAAATCAGTGAAAGTTCCATGATTAGATTCTGAAAGAACTCTGGAATTATCATTCTCTGTACCATCAGAATTACTAAGCTGTGAAACTTTAACAGAAGAATCTATATTGTCATCATTATAAACCCCAATAGAATTGATATTTGAAGTATAATTGCTTTGAGAAATTTCATCAATATTAGAAGATTCATTTAAACTTATATCATTAACTGCATAAATAGAATTAATAGATAAACAGATTAAAACTAAAAATAAAAATAATAAGATATTACTTTTTCTATTTAACAATATTTTCACCTCCTTTTAAATTATTTAAGATAAATTTTTTTTAAATTTAATAAGGATTTAAATTTAATATTAAAAGATAAAAGGGAAACAAAATTTATATTTAAGATATATATTTTAATTTCCTATCCTCAATCCATTAACATAACTACCTAGTATATAACTAATTTATTATATATATATATTATTTTAATAAATATTTTTATAAATATATAAACAAAATATTCTCAATTGAAAAATCATAAATTTAAAATAAAATCCAATCTAGAATATGTCACAAATTTGAAATAAAATTTTAATAATAATAAAATTTTTAAATTAAACAACTTATTTCTAATAGTCAACCATTTAATTAAACACAAAAATAATCAACACACCATCAACCAAAATTAAAAAAACCTATATTTAACAAAATTTGATTAAAATAGCATATATTAAAAAAAATAATAATAAACATATATCTATAAAAAAAGGTGACCAAAATTATTTTTTCAATATTTTACTATATTTTTCTTGGAATACTTGGAATAATAGTTGGATTATTAGCAGGGCTACTTGGAATAGGTGGTGGATTTTTAATGGTTCCACTACAATACTTCGCATTAAATTATGCTGGAGTAAATCCTGAAATAGGATTTAAAATAGCACTTGGAACAAGTCTTGCATGTATTATACCAACTGCAATCTCAGGAGCATACATCCATAATAAAAAAGCAGATAGAAATATCATAAAACCAGGAATACTATTTGGAGTATTTGGTGCAATAGGTGGATTTATTGGTGGAAAAGTAGCCGTATTATTACCATCAAAAATACTTGAAATAACAATAGGAATTATACTCATTATAATTTCAATAAATCTTTTTATTAAGAAAGATAAAAAGAGAAAAGAAGCAAAATTAAAATTAAACCTTTCAGTTGGAGCAATATTCGGATTGTTAATTGGATTTTTTGCTGGACTATTTGGTATTGGTGGTGGAGTTATTCTTATGCCTATACTTATGGGATTATTTGGATTTACACTACTTGAATCAATTGCAACTTCAACAATATTTATACCATTTACTGCAATTGGTGGAACAATATCATATATAATTAGTGGAATAAATGTTAATACAGTACCTTATTCTATTGGATATGTAAATTTAATAAATTTTATTATAATAATATTATTTTCAATCCCAATGGCAAGGTATGGGGCAAAAATTGCATATAAAATAAATGAAAAAAAATTAAGAATAATCTATGGTACATTTTTACTGTTAATTAGTTTTAAATTACTTGGAATACTTCCAATTTAATAAATTTAATTTAAAAAAGACTTTGTTGAAATCTATTAAATTTAAGACAAAAATTAATGATTTTGAAATAATTTAAAATAAAAACAAATCTAAAATAACCCTAACAAAAAAAAACACTTAAAAATAAAAACAAAAAAAATAAAAATTAGATAAAAAACTAAAAATCCCACAAACAGAATAAAACCTGAAGATAAGTATTAAAAAAAGCATGAAAACTAAAAATTAGATAAAAAACTGAAATTCCTACAAACACAGTATCTACATAAAGAATTTTTATCCTTAATATATTTTATCCTATTTTTACAATAAAATTTATTATTTTTTATAAACACATCATAAGTTTTAGAATCATCACCATATGGATGAAGTGGTTTTTTAGCAATAAATACAAGGTATAAACACAAATTCTTTGTAAATTCAATATCCTCATTGTAAGGATCATAAACACTAAAATAATAACCAATATCATTTTTTAAATTAGATACAATATTGTCCTTAATATCAAAATCACTTTCTAATTCTAAATTGAATATTTCACCATATATTTTTGAATTATAAGTAGCTAATCTTTTAGTAATGCTATCAGGATACCTATCATCCTTTGCCTTATTTTTAAGATAATCAATTGGATAGTCAGCTAAATTTTCTCTTATTTCATTTAGTAAAAAAGAGGCCTTCATAGTGATTAGTATAATAATTGGAATATAAAAAAGTTTGCCTATAACATTTTAAAATCATGACAATAACTTAAAAAAATAATATAAAATGAATATTCACAAAATTAAGTAAAAATTAGAATGTTTTAAGAGTTTGAATTTTTTATTTTAGGAACAAGCTAAAAAGTTTTTACACCGAAAAATTAAAAAACAAAATTGGTGAGCCCCTACGGCAATAAACAAAGAAACTACAAAAATACATGAAAAATATTATAAAAATACACCTCTTTTCAAAAAAAAAAATATAAATAATTTAAAATAATATTTATACATGTTGAAAGGATGTACACATCCTTCAATAAAATTTTAAAGGGAGGTGAAAATATTAATAGAAGGTTGTTAATACTAGTTTTTTTATTAATATCAGTTATTTCAATCTCTTCTGTTTCTGCTGTAGATTCTAATAATTTATCAGATACAGATAATAGTATTAATAATAATTTTGATGTTGATACAAATTCCAGTAATATATCTACACAAAACAGTAATTATGAGAATCCTAATAACCTAATCTCTCCAAACGATAACAATGTTTCAACTGGCGAAGAAGACCATTCATTTACAGATTTACAATCTTTATTAAATTCAAGTAAATCAAATACAATAAATTTAACAAATGACTATACATGTAATAGTACAACCGATTCAGAAATAATTAATGCTGGAGGAATCAATTTTTCCCCATCAGAAACCACATCATACACAATAAATGGTAATGGTCATATTCTTGATGGAAACTATTTAACAAGAATTTTCAATTGTAATAATTTCAATGGAAATTTAACATTAAAAAATGTTATCTTTAAAGGAGGAAAATCTACACAATATGGTGGTGCAATATATTGGTACACAAATTATGCACTTAATTTAATAAATTGTACCTTCATCAACAGTAAATCAAGTGGTGGAGGAGCAATATATGTAAAAAGCATAAACGGTACCATAATCAACTCAACATTTATCAACAACACCGCAGATAGTGGTGGTGCAATCCAATGGATAAGTGAAAATGCCACTTTAACCAATACAAAATTCACTAACAACACAGCAACAAACCTTGGTGGAGCAATCTATTTAATAGGTCCAAATGCCACTTTAACCAATACAAAATTCACTAACAACACAGCAACAAATTATGGTGGAGCAATATACTGGGGAGGTGCAAATGGTACCACAATCAACACAATATTTGCTAACAACACAGCAACAAATTATGGTGGAGCAATATACTGGTTTGGAGAAAATGGTACCACAATCAACACAACTTTTACCGATAACACAGCAAGTTATTATGGCGGAGCAATAAGTTGGTCTGGTGCTAATGGAAGAACAATTAATTCTCGATTCACCAATAATAAAGTAGGTTATTATGGCGGAGCAATCAGATGGTCTGGTGCAAATGGTAGTGCAATAAACTCAACATTTGATAATAACACTGGTGCATACGGTGGTTCAATCTTTTATATAGATACAAATGGTACTACAATTAACTCAATATTCACCAATAACGCAGCAGAATTTGGTGGCGCTATATTTCTTTACAATGCTGGTTTAAAAGTAAATTCTAGTAATTTTACAAAAAATAGGGCAAACGTTGGATCTGCATTTTATGATTACTATACTGAAGATAAAAACTATACAAATTATATAAATAATACTGTAATTTTAGATAATCAAGCTTATTCAAATGATTTGAATTTTGAAAATTTCACAGGTTCAAATCTAACCTTAACGTTTACTGGTTTAAACACTAATTTCAATGGTATTTATTTCCAAGATAATTATGCCAATAACAATCTATCAGTAGTTAACCTTACATATTGGGGTAAAAATGGTATAATAAATACAGGTAATGCTTTAAAAGAATATTTACCTAACTATAATAGTACTCAGGAAGGTATAGATATACATGTAACTGTTAGTGATTTTAAAAACAATACAATTATAGATCAAATATACCGTACCGATGAAAATGGTAGAATTCTAATTGATTTAAGTAATTACAATAGCAAATATTATAATATTGAAGCATCACTTAAAAACGATACATATTACACACCAATAACTAACAATACTGTTTATGACAATAAGGCCAATACTACTACTGGATTAATACAAAATATTAGTTATGGAACAGGGAATATTACACTTACATTCAATGACAATCTAAGTGGAAATATATCTGTATTGCTTAATGGAACTGTATATAATGGAACTGTAGAAAATGGTATATCCAACATTGACATCGGAATAAATAATGTTGACAATTATACCACACTTATATCATATTCAGGAGATAACAACTATAATGGATTTAAAGATATGCCTTTAAATTTCTCAATTTATAAAGCAAATCCTGAAATCATTGCAAATATTAATAATTCTACATATGGTGATATTAACACTGTTGATATAACTCTTATAGGAGTAAATGGAGAATTATTAAACGGTACAGTTAAAGTAGATATTAATGGTACAGATTATAATCTTACCCTTAACAATGGTAAAGCTATCCTTGAACTCAATAATCTATCAACAGGAAATTATCCTGTTAAAATCCATTACAACGGTAATAATAACTACAATAATTATACTAATGAAACAAGTTTCACTGTAAATAAAATAAATACAAATTTAAATGTAACTTTAATTGATACATATTTCAATGGTAAAAATCATACAGTTAGAGTTAATATTACTTTAAAAGATTCTAATCAAAAGTTATTAAACAAAACTGTTGATGTTACCGTTAATAATAAAACATATACTGTTGATTTAGTAAATGGTACTAATATATTAAAAATTGATGATTTAAGCTCCGGTAATTTTACTGTTGAATCAAGATTTAATGGAACTAATAACTATTCCCCATCAAGTAATACAAAAAACTTTACAATAGACTTATTAAAACCAGAATTAACAGTTAATACAATAACAAATGGAAATAATGTAACTGTATACATTAATCTTAGATATAATGGTACCGGCATAAACGGAACTGTTACTGTAACCATTGACAATAAAAAGTACAATGTGAATATTGTTGATGGAGAAGGTAATTTAACCATATCCAATCTTAAAAATAGCAAATACGATATAAATACAGTGTTTAATGGAGATAAAATTTATTCAATGGTAAACAATAAGACTTCATTCGACATAAATACCTCAGACAATAACACCAACAATAATACTAATAATACTAATAATAACATTAACAAGAACAAAAATACTACTAACAACATAAGTAATAGAATTAGTCCATCAGATAGTCAAAACTCAAACATTAATATTAAGACTAGTGCATTACCAAAAACTGGTAATCCCATATTTGCTTTACTCGCAGCTTTAATTATATTAATTATAGCTAAAAAACGTAAAAATTAAATATTTTTTATTTTATTTTTCTTTTTTTTCAAAAATAGAGTGTGTCATAGCTTGTAAAAAAAACAACATAAAAAAAATTGATTAATCTTTTAAAAAATGTTTATTATTTAAAGGAATTTCTCCCTTTAAAACTTCTTCTGGCATTCCTCTTTCATAAGGATTATCATCAATTACTTCTTCAATAAGATTACCTTCCTTATCAAACAACCTACACCTACGTTGAGTTGAGTAAACATAATCCCTATTTCCAAAATCATCAAGATCTTTAATACCATAATCAATTTTTATTATAAAATCAGAAAATCTAATTTCCTCTTTCTCCATATAATCAATATCATTTGACATGAAAAAAATGACTCCTTCATTTTAATGGCTTTATTCTCCCCATATTTTTAATTAAAAAAAAATAATAATTTTTGTAATTAATAAATAATTACAATTATATGATTAATAGATAATGTCAGGATTTTCTGAAAAAACATCATAGGGAACATCAAATTGATAAGGATTATCATCAATTACTTCTTCAATAAGATTACCTTCCTTATCAAACAACCTACACCTACGATTAGGTGTAGAACATGATTCCCAAAATCCAAAATCATCAACAAAATTTTTATCCCCAAAATCTATTTTTACAATAAAATCAGAGAATACAATTTCATCTTCTCTAATATTACCTACAAAACTAATATCTTCCATAACCATAATTATTTATTCCCCATCAATTAGTTTAACAAGATCTTTATGTTCCGGATATTTTTTAACCAAATCCAAAGCCATACGAACATCATCTTCATAGATTTTTTCAATATCATAAGAATCATACATTTTTCCAAAAAGATTAACCCATTGATATAAACCTAATGTTCCATTTCCATCAACATCTAAATCTCTCATAAAACGTTCACGTATTTTTTTTGAGATTACTGGTGTGAAAGCTATGCAAACATCACCCAAATTCAATAATTCATCTTCATGTTTATGAAGATAACCTCTATCTATTTTATATTTTTTATGTAGTTGTTCATCATATCTGGTGCTAAAACTCCATCAAGAGTATATTCAAAATCATATCCTGGTATTAATTTGCTTTTCATAAAGTTTAATTCCTCCTTATTATACTACTTTTAAGTAAATTTCACGTTTATAAGATTTAATTTCTAAAATCTCTACTTTAGTATCATTTCTAAGAATTGTCCCATCATTTAGATATTAATTTGTAGTATATTTGATTTTAATTTATAAATAACTTAGAAAATTATATTCCTCTATATCTCCCATATACCCAATACTCATATTACATTCACAACCCCAATTTTATTACTTCCATCTATTTTCAAATACATTATTAAAAATAAGTTTTCAATAATGGAATGTGCTTCCAAAGCATAATTATATTCTAATTCTTCAATGAACTTGACATAATATCCATCTAAAGAATATTATAATAATACTATTATACATCATAGATTAATATCAAACTCTTAAATAACTATTTAAATAAGAAAATAAGTATTAAAATAATTATGAATAGCACACCTAGATTCAAACCACTCATTATTGCCAAATAAAACAAAAATAAAATGATTAAAGTTAAAAATAAATAGTATATAACTTCCCCTATCATTATAACCACCTATTTCCTGTTTAGATAAATGCTTCAAATTATTAATAATCAAAGTATATATCCCCAAATTTATCCCCTTAAACAAGAAACTGCCTCTGTTAAAAGTTCAAATCCATTAAATAATTATCCAATTATCATTAGATAAAAAAATTAATTATTAATAATATTAATATTACTACTGAGATTACTAAGTTAATTAAATTATATTTTGATTGATTTGGTAAGAATATTGAGATTAATAATTGAATTATAAGTAATACAATTATTATTAATAAAATAATATATTTTTCCATATTTATTTCCCCCTTATTATAGAATTTTTTAAACATTAAATTACAATTATAAACTTAATTTTAAATTTTAAAAATTAACTAACTATTAAATATAGATAAAGCATATAGAAAGAAAAATCGTTAATTTTATGTTTTAATAGCTTAAATTTAAAATTAATAAAATTTAATATAAGATTTATTCAGAATACATACTATATTCAATAAATTATTAGTTAAGAATCAATAGTTTTCCTATCATCAAATTATAAAAAATGGACTACTAAAAGAAGACGAATAATTAAAAAAAATCTAATGTTAACACAATGTTTTAAAGTAATACATTGACTAAACATAAATCTTCTAATATTTTCATTATGGGATATAATCTTTTTTATTCATAAACTAATTATGAATAAAACCTAAAATTGAATAATCCATTAAGAAAACTAGATATTTAGAATTAGCTATTAAATTAGATTCAACATTATATCACCATACATTAATAAACCCCCTATACATATTAATATATAACTAATATTTACTTTGTAAATCTTCATTAATAAAAATTTTTATTTAATTTAGTTTCCATAAAAAATATAATTAATATTGTAATTATAAACCATTATTTTCAATTAAAAGTATTTTCAATAAAGTCTAAAATGTTTAAAAATAGTCGAAATTATCTCTATGTTAATAGAAAATCCAGAATTTCAGTTTTTATAAAAAAACACACTTAAATATTTAATAAAAATGTGTAATCATATAATATAAAATATAATTTGTTGAAAAGATTAAATTTTAAATTATTTAAATTTAAAAATAAATGATTCTAGAACATAAATCATTAAATAAATGGCTTTTCAATAAAAAATACAAAAAATAGAATATGAGTTAAAAATTAATTAACCAATATTTCTTCTAGAACACTTATAACTTCATCTGAGGAACTTTTACATGATTTTGTAAGTGAAGTTTCACCAAGATCCATATTTTCAGGTTGAATTCCAATAAACAGGATATCATATGGTTTTTCAAGTTCCAAGTATTTAACAAGATATGATAATGACATTGAATGAGTGGATATACTTACACTAGATACTTCCTCTTTCTTAACAAGTCTTATTGTTCCTGGTTTTTCATCCATAATTACTGCATCAATAATTAATATATGACTTGGGTCAATAGATCTTATTTTACCTGTAAAGTTTTCAGGTACTGTTTTTGCATTTATAATTTCAATATTAACATCGTCTATTTTTTTATCTAACTCATTAACAATATATTGACCTAATCCATCATCCCCACGAATATCATTACCAATACCTAATATTACAAGTTTATCATAATCTTCTAAAAATTCTTTTAAACCTTCTCCAATCATATTACTCACCATATATCTTCAATAAAAACATCTTAGTAAATAGCTTTAAAAAACACTCATTTCAGTAAAAATAATTAAGTAATTAAAATTAAAAAAACACCACATTTAGTAAAATATATAAAAATAACTTAATAAAAGCATACTTTAGTAAAATATTAAATAAAAATATATAAAAATAACTTAATAAAACATTATTCTATTAATTTAGTTTCTATACTTTCAATACCTGCACCCATAACATATTTTAATCTAAGTTTAACAGTATCACCAGATTTTACATCTTTTTCTTCACATGGTATAAAAAGTGGTGGATTAAACATAGGTGTTGGACCACATACAATATCATCAGTAATTAATGTAACAGTTGTAATTTTAATTCCATTAAAAACTGAATCTTTACTAATTTTAAACTCTAAAACCTGATTAAAATTCTCATCAATATAATCTTCAAGATTAATACTATTATATCTAATTTCATCCCCAATTACTTCATGATTAAAATGAGAATCAGGATCTTCCCATGAAATATTATTCAAGTCTGTTGAGATGGGTTCTGCAAAATTAACAACTTCTTTTGGTATTACAGTACAATCCTCTTCCATAAACTTTCTAAAATGATTTAATACAGGTACCTCTTCTTCATCAATCAATGCTGTATCTAACATTTCACATATAACTAGATTCGCCTTTTCAAGTCCTTCTAAATCAAGTACATCAGATTCAAGAATTAAAGCATTGTCAAATTCTTTAAGATTTTCACTAGCATATTTAGCTATCTTATAGTTTTTCTCAAAACCAACTACAGAACTAAAGTATAATGAAGCAAAATATGATAAAACACCACTTCCACAACCTAAATCATAGACAACCTTATTTATTAGATTATCATCATCTTTTTTAATCTTATATCCAGATATGCCATTTTTTATAGCATAATCAGAGATAGCCTCATAAAAAGCAGATAAACGTTCCATATCCTTAATTAGATGACTGTGATAAGTAGTAGTTCTAAATTTCATAATAGATATTTTTAGTTAATATAATTTAAAATATTTACTACAATACAATTATAAATACTTAAACCTCATAATAAAAAAAATAATAGAAAAAATTAAAAAATAATTTAAAAATATCTAATCCTTAGACAATTCTAATTTTTTATTTATATCCCTCGCTTGAAGAGTGTAATAAATGTAGAATCCAAACCAGAATATGCAAGCAAAGATAATGGCTATTACAATCCAAGTAATTATTGGACCAATTCCTAAATTAATCGGCATCCATTTCAAGTAAACTGCCATTGCAAACAATACACCCATACCAATTACCATTTGGAAGATAACCTGAAATGGAAATGCAAGATCCTCTTTTTCATAAATCAATCCACTGAAAGAAAATGCCCATCCAACAACAATAGATCCAAAGAATGCATTTATTATTTCTGAACCATTGAATACTGTCTTTTCAGGACCTTCAGAAAATGATATTAAAACCATGACAAGCATTACAATAAAGCAACCTACAAATGCTCCAATCCCCAATCTTTTAATTAAATCAACTTTCATACTACCACCTTAAATTAAAAGTAATAAAATAATAAACCTAAAACCTTTTAAAATCTGCAAACATCATACTTAAAATAAAATTATAAACCCAAAACCTTTCTAAAACCAGCCAAACATCATATTTACAATAAAATTATAAACCCAAAGCCTTTTTAAAATCCGCTAAATATTTTCTTGATATATTATCTTTTAAATCATTCTTTAACTCAATAAACATCATACCCCTTAATGATGGGGCTACTCTTTTAACTTTCCTTAAATTAACTATTGTAGATTTTGATATACGAATAAAGTCAGAATCCAGAATTTCTTCAATCTGATACAATGGCTTTTTAATAGAATATTCCTCAGTATTAGAATAAACCTTTGTTTGTTTATTTTCGACTTTAATCATGAAAATATCTTCAAAATCCAAAAGAACAATGTCTTGACCTTTTTTAACTGCTAAAATTGAATTATTTTCATCATCACATATATCCCCATTCTCCAAGATATCCATAGCTTTTTGAATATTGTAAGTTAAAGAATCAGAATGGATTTCAGCATAAGGTTCTTCAATATCTCTTGAAATAAATAAATTAACTTTCATAAAATCTATCCAGTAAATTTTCACTTTAAATAATAAATATTATTTCTTTATTCTTATATTTAGAATATTAATATTAAAATATGCTAGTTAAAGAAATAGAATCAATCTCTCAATTTTTCCATTTCCTTTTCAATCATACTTTCTCTGTGTTTTTCACCAAATTTATCAAAGACAATAAATGTTTTAATAAAATGAGACACTAAACCAATTCCCCAGAATAGAGTTATCCAGTAAAACCACAATTCACCCCTTGAAAAAAGAATATTAATTACAAAAAGAATCACATTTACAACAACAAAACTGTATAAATGACTATAAAATCCCATTTTTTCATCTACTCTTTTTTCTGCTTTACTATATAAATTATCTTCAGACATAAAACACACCACAACAATTTTTTTAATTTCTTTCTAAAGTATAATGAAATTCCATTTGTTTTTAGATAATACTACTTAGTTAATTATTATATTAATGAATAATTATACCAATTAACAAGATGCAAAAATCACACACCAAAATGTAAATAAATAACACTGAAATAAAAAATACAAAAAACATAAACTAAAATATAAATAAATAACACTGAAATAAAAAATACAAAAAACATAAACTAAAATGCAATATATAAGTTAAAAAAGTATAAAAATATTCTAAATTAAAAAAGACTAAAAAAATTAGCAAAATAAGAAAAAAGAAGTTTTAAAGTAGTTAAATATAAAAAACATGATTTAATTAAAAAACTTAAAATAGCCAATAATTTATATATAAATAAGAATATCCCCATATTATAAAAATAAATGAAAATCATTTAAAATTAATTTTCTTCTAATAAAACAATGTTTTTAGGATCTACTTTTAAATATTTAGGAATATCCAATTCATGTTCATAAATCTGCTTATCGACTTTCCACCATATACCATTTGATAGTGTTATTTCCCATTCAAAAGGCCTTTCTACTATACTGGAATTTAAGGTTTCAAATGTATTAATATCATCCTTTTTAGAAGGATAAAAATCGTGGGCCCTTATTCCAATATGGGTAATATTAGACGTAATCTTTTCGGATACCTCAAATTTAACATTCCAGTCTAAAGCATTAAGATGATAATCATCAATAACCTCAATTTTAGAAATATTTTTAAGTCCAGTAAGTTTAGCAACTTCAACTTTCTTCGGATTCTCAAATATTTCATGGGTAGGTCCTTTTGCAATAACTTTACCTTTATCCAATACTAAAAGTTCATCACAAAACTGGAATGCCTCATCACGGTCATGAGTAACTAAGATGGACAATCCATCAAAATTATTTAATAGATTAATTAGTTGTATACGTAATTTCTCTTTCAAAACAGTGTCCATAGCACTGAAAGGTTCGTCTAACAATATAACATCAGGACCATAAGCCATAATACGGGCTAAAGCTACTCTTTGTTGTTGACCACCAGATAATTGTCTAGGATATCTTTTTTCTAATCCTTCTAAATGAAAACGTTTAATCATGTCTGATACAATGTTTTTATCCTGATTTTCAGATAAACCAACAGAAACATTTTCCTCAACAGTCATATTAGGAAATAATGCATAATTCTGAAATAAGTAACCCACATTTCTTTTTTGAGGTTTTAAATTAATTTTTTTACTTGAGTCATAATAAATAGTTTCTTCATCAGTAGTTAAACTTATAAAACCATTATCAGGATCCACAATTCCTGCAATAGACTTTAATGTCATACTTTTACCACCACCAGAAGGTCCAAGAATACCCAAACAACCTCTCCTTAATTCAAAATCAACTTCTAAATCAAATTCTTTAAGTTTTTTTTGGATATCTACTTTCAACAATTTATTACTCATAACTTATTCACCACAAATAAAAAAATAAAAATTTATAATATTAACTTATTTCCATTGTTTTTCTTTACGTATAGTAACATAATCCATAATGAAAATAGCTATAAATGCAATTATAACAATGAATACTACATAATTAGAAGCATCCAACATATTTCCGGCAGCTACTTCAGAGTAAACAGCCATAGGGAGAGTCCTAGTTTCTCCTGCAATATTACCTGCAAGCATAGCAGTAGCACCGAACTCACCTAAACCACGAGCATAGGCAAGAATTCCCCCACTAATAATTCCAGGTAATGCATTTGCAAATAAAACTTTCCAAAAAATTTTCCATTCAGACATACCTAATGTACGACCAGCATCTATTAGGTTAGAATCCACTTGTTCATATGCACCTCTAGCAGAACGATACATTAAAGGAAAAGACATGACCACTGCAGCAATAACTGTTGCATACCATGTAAAAGCAATTTTCACTGAAAAATAATCTATTAAAAAAGTACCGATAGGTCCTCTAACCCCAAAAATATACAATAAAAAGAATCCTACAACAGTAGGAGGTAATACTATAGGCAATGTGAAAATACCATCAAGAATAATTTTTATTGTGTCATTTTTAATTTTAACAATTATCCAAGCAACAATTAAACCTAAAAAAAAGGTTATTAAAATTGATATACTTGCAGTTTTCATTGAAATTCCAATAGGTGTCCAATCCATTATGTATCTCCTTTAAATTATTAATAATTTACTAAATCTAAAAAAAAATAGAAAAATAAGGACTTTGTTGAAAATCTATTTTATTTAAAACTTTATTATTTTAAATTTAAAATAATTTCTATCTTAAATTCAAAGGATTTCAACAAAGTCTAAATAAGTTTATTTATGAATAGTAAATCCATAATCTTCGAATACTTGTTGAGCTTCTGGAGTTTGTAAGAATTCCATGAATTTTTCAGTAGCAGTATCATTTTCTGAAGCTTTAAGTGGAGCTACAGGATAAACAATAGTTTTTAAGGAACCTTTAGGAGCTTCACAAACTACTTTAACATTATTGTTTGATTTAGCATCAGTAGCATATACAATACCATAATCAGCAGATCCTTGAGCTACTTGATTTAATACAGCAGTTACATCTGTAGCTAATGATAATTTAGGCTCAACATCATCCCATATACCTAAGTTATGTAATGATTCATTAGCATATTGTCCAGCAGGTACGGATTTAGGATCACCGATAGCAATAGTACCATTTACATCTTTTAAATCTTTGAATGAAGATACATTAGATTTTGAATCAGCAGGTACAATTAAAACAAGTTTGTTTTCTAAAGATTGAACATTAGTACTGTTATCAACTAAACCTTCATCAACTAAAGCATTCATTTGTTTATTACCTGCAGACATGAATACATCTGCATCTAACCCATTTTCAATTTGTTTTTGTAAATCTCCACTAGATGCATAAGTAGCAGTGACTTTTACACCAGGATATTTCTTTTCAAACATAGGTATTAATTTCTCATCATAAACATTTTTCAAACTAGCTGCAGCAGCTAAATGAACTTCTTTTCCTTGTAAACTATTATCAGAAGTATTAAATGAACCAGTAGCATATAAACCTACTGCAACAGCCGCTATTATTACAATAATAGCAACTATTAATATTTTCATATTTCTCTCCATAATATACACCTAAAATACATTATACAAAAAATTACCAACATCAAATACAAAATACTCCCTAATTACCAAATAAGTAATTAAATTCCACATACATACAATTTATTGATAGAAAAAGGAATATGTATTTTAATTTATTGTCAAAAAATATTTTAAATAAACCCATCTTAATTAAAATTAATCAAATAAAATATTATTTTGTTCAATTTTATAAATTTTTCATTAATATAAATTAAAAGTTGAATATGTTGGTTATACATTTATTTAATGATACTGACATATATAATTTTTCATATCGAAATGGATTAAACCCATTTTTAAAATTAATAATTAATATTTTAAAATAAATTAGGATAATTCCAAGTTAAAAAAGATATTTTAAAAAATTTAGAATATAAACTAATAAAATATATTAAAAAAGAATAAATATAAGATTTAATAGTAAAATATGATTATAAAAATCTTTTTGACATTAAAATAATAAGGGCATTAAAAAATCAACAAAATTAAAAAGACAGATATTTAAATAAAATATGTCGAATATCTAATCAAAAAATTAAAATAAAATAATTAAACATTTATATGAAACAAAAATAGGATATTAAAATAATTAAAACCATTAAAATTAAATAAAAAATAAATAATCAAATAAAATTCAAATTTAAGAAAATATAATAATATACTTGGTGGTGGAAAAATAATGAGATTAGAATTT
>JBJFGN010000029.1:0-4873 GCA_051892775.1 Methanobrevibacter sp.
TCGTTTTATTATTTTTAAAATAATTTTTATATTAAACTTATTTTATTATTTTTAGGACTTTATTAATATTAAATTTTTAAATTAAAATTTAATTAAAAATAATTTAATGTTAAAGCTATTTTTCAGGATATTTAATAATTTTTTAAAAAGTGTTCCTTTAGTTTATTTTTAAATTTAATTAATATAAATTGTTTTTTTTTAATAATTTAAAATTGAAATAAATTTATTTCTAATTTAAAATAATAATTTTCAAAAAAAAGTTAAATTTTTAAATATTTTCTAAAATGATAAAAAAAGGAGAGATTTTTAGTATCTATCTAAGAAGTTTAAAACTCCACAGATAAGTAACCATATTCCTACTAAAAATCCAAGTAATATAGGATTTGATAAGTTTATTACTACAATAACAATATATATTAAACCTAATATAATTCCAATAATTCCACTATAAAATCCATATCTATTATCTCTATTTCCAATAAGTGAAATTAAACCGATTATAATTAAAAATATTCCAGTTATATATTGTTTAATTCCTATAATTGATACTATTAAGTTTGGATTAAATATTATTGATATACTTATAATTAATAGAATAAATCCTATTACTGTGTTTAGGATGCTTTTTAAGATATTATATTCAGATTCAGAAATTCCAATAATAAATAAATAAACTGCCATTAATAGTAAGGATAATCCAATTATTGCAGTATTGGAATTAATATAATTAAATGTTGGAAATATAATTATAATAATTCCAAGAACAATTGATATAATACTTATAAGTTCATTTTTCATATTTTCCCTCTAATTTAATATAATGGTAGATGTTTAGTTCTTGTTTTGGACTGATTCATATTGCTTGAATGAATATCTGCTAACCATTCATTTTTACATTCACAATCATATTCTATTTTGCTTTGATCTAGATTACTTGCAATTATTAAATGTTTTAATTCCTTATTACATTTTTTACAATTGTAAGGTCCTCTTCTAGATCCAAATGCTGCAGTGTCCATAAGTGCAGGTATTGAAACTAAATCTCTTACAGTATTTATTACATATACTGCAGACCAAATCCATGGAGGTTGATAAGAACCTTCTCTCCATAACCTTTCAATTAAAGTTCCACCGTGAATTGTTGCAGGACAAAAAGATAATCTGTCTACACCTAATTCATCAGCATACTTTGCTGTTTTAATTGCTTCATCAATTGATTCTTTTTCATTAAGTAAAATAGGTTTTAAAAAGATATATGGTTTTGCTTTAACATTGTATCCTTTTTTATCTCTAGCTTCTTGTATTATCTTTACAGATTTTTCAAAGTCTTTTTTAGTAAAACCCTTATTAATATTATATAATCTAGTTTTATCATTAGATGTTTCAAGACCCATACTTATTTCAAATAATTTATCTCCAATAATTTCATGAACTTCAGTTAATACTTCTTCTGTAACATATTCTGGTCTTGTTTCTATAACAATTTCACTAATTTCTTTACTATCTCTTAATATTTTAAGTATTTCATCACGAGCTTCTTTAGGTACTTCTTCAGTGTTTAAGAAACTTCCACTAGCAAACATTTTTATAGCTATTTTATCTCCATTCTCATAATCTTCCTTATATGGGTGTTTATTTAGTTCTTTTTTAAATAATTCAACAATTTTATTTCCAGTTACTGGTTCTAATGTACAGTCATTAATATAGCTGCACATTGTACAACCTCCACTTGGACCTAATGCCCAAGAACAACCTTTAGTTGCAAGTATTAAAAAAATAGTTTTTCCAACTCCAGAATATAATAAATCTTCATTATACCAACTTGTTGCTACTTGTTCTGGTTTTTTAGGTTTAGCTTTTTCAGTAGCATTATCTCTAATTTCTTTAGTTAATTGTTGAATAATCATAGTATCCCTATTAAAATATTTGAATTTTATATATTGTTTCAATTATCATCTTAATATATAATTATAATAAAATTTAAATTATCAATATAAAATCTTTATTATTAATTTTTAATTATAATATATATTTATTATTTTATATTAATAAACAGGTGATAATATTTACAAGTATTTTAATAATTGTTCTGAGATTTTAAATAAATATGGATTTGAAAATAAAGAAGTAAAATCTATATTTAATAAAAGGAAAGGTGAAAGAAATTTATTTATGGAAGATTATTCTATAAATCCTTATATTGGTTGTTCCTTTGATTGTAGTTACTGCTATATAAATGGTAGTAAATATGTTAAAGATATTAATTCTTTTTATGTAAAATCTAACAGTATCACTCTTGTAAAATCTAAGTTAAAATATTTATTAAGAAAAAATAAAAAAGCATTAATATCTTTTGGTTCATCAACTGATCCTTATCAGGATATTGAATCTGAATTATATCTTACACGTGATTTGCTAAAATTAATGCATCGATTTAAATTTCCAGTTCACATAATTACAAAGTCTGATTTGGTATTAAGGGATATGGATATTTTAAGAAAAATTGATAATGTAGCTATTTTACCTGATGATATTAATATGAATTTAAAATCAAAAGTTATAATTACCTATTCTTTTTCAACTCTTGATGAAAATGTTGCTTCTATCTTTGAACATAATGTTCCTTCTATTAAAAGAAGAATTAAAGCAATTAAAAGATTTAAAAAAGAAAATTTTTTTGTTGGAGTTTCTTTCATGCCAATATTGCCATTTATTTCAGATGATGAAAATACATTAAATAAAACTATTTCCAAATTTAGTAAATTAAATATTGATTATTTATTATATGGATCTTTAAGTTTATTTGGTAATAAGAAATCTGATTCTAGATGTAGATATTTTAACTTAGTTAAAAAATATTTTCCAGAATATTATAGGAAAACTAAAAATCTTTTTTATAATAAAAATACTAATTCCTTTAATAATTATCCTCCATATAAGTATCAAGAAGAATTAAGTAGGAAAATTAAATTTTATTCGAATATTTATAATATACCAAATAATATTTTTTAATTTTTTTAATATATTGAATTTTTTTATTGTTTTTGAAATTTTAATTGTTAATTTAAATAATATAATCCTAGTTGAAATTATATTCTATATCCTATTTTAAATTTAAAAATTATTGATTTTAGAAAATTTAAACTTCAATAAATAAGTTTTCAACAAAAAATAATAAGATAATAATTAACAGTATAAAATAAGTTTTCAGCAAAAATTTATTTGCATATAAAATAAGCTTTTATTAGATATTTTTTATTATTTAAAATAATTTAAAATTAGATCAATGTTTAAAAAAAGTAAAAAAAGAAAAGAAAAGAAAATATTAAATTTAGAAACTGTTAATTACGTCTCCTAATAATTTAATAGATTCTTCAACATCTTTTCCTACAGGAGAACCAGCTACATATTGGGTTACTCCCATATCAGATAAAGCTTCTATTTTTGGTACGAATTCTTCAGGAGTACCTGCTACACAGAATGCATCAAGTGCTTCATCAGTTACTGCACCAATTGCTCCACCGAAATCTCCTTTACCTAAGAGGTCACCAAGTTTTTTGTTGTATCCTTCAGGTAATCCATGTCTTTCGATAACTAAATCTGGAGCACCACTTGCAATAAATGCAACTACGATTTTTGCTGCATTTTTAGCTGCTTCAGAATCTGCTCCAATTGAAGTAGATGTGTATGCACCTAAATCAAATTCTTTGTCTCCACCAGCTTTTTCAATACCTTTTTTAATCATAGGCATAGCTGCTTCATAATCTTTAGGGTTTGATGCATTAATTAAAACACCGTCTGCAATTTCTCCAGCGGTTTCTAACATTTTAGGTCCTTGAGCACCCATATAAATAGGAATAGCATCTTGTACAGCTTTTACTCCACCTAATTTTGCTCCTTTTTCTGTTTTTCCACCAGTAGTTAATGTTCTGATTTCTGCAATAGCACTTTTAATGGTACTTAATGGTTTACTCCATTCTACACCTAATGATTCAAAGGTAGCTTTGTCACCAGGACCAATACCAAAGGTAGCTCTTCCTTCAGAAATTTCATCAATAGTTGCAATAGCGGAAGCAGATATTGCAGGGCTTCTTAAGTAAGGGTTAGTTACTCCAGGTCCTAATTTAATTGTACTTGTTTCTTTAGCAATTAATGCTAAGGAAGCATATACATTTTTGTTGTTGTAGTGATCTGTAATCCATACATTATCAAATCCTACATTTTCAGCTAATTTCACTAATTCTATAATTTCGTCCAAAGGTTGTTGTGGGACGAATTCGATACCGAACTTCATAAATTATCACCATTCATAAATCTGTCTATGTCTATATAAAGTACTTTTTATTTGTCTTAAATAGAAAATTTTAAATATTATATATGTTTTTTTATTCAAAAACTATCGTGAAAATGCATATTTTTTGAAAACTTAATTTTTTTTTATTTTTTATTTTTTTAAGATAATTATATTATAATAATTATTTTTTTTTAAAAATTTTTGTAAATACTTAATTAATTATATTATAATTTAATTTAATTATATTATATAATTAATTTATTAAATTAAAATTGTTTTATTATTTATTATTTTATTTAATATTATTTTGCAATTTTTTCTATTTGATTTTGAGTGTGTTGTTGCTTTCTGTATAGTATGTGCTATGTGTTATATGGCGTTGGTTTAAGTTAAAATGTATAATCACATTATGACTATGATGACTGTTTTTCCACATATAGCGAGATTTTCATGTTTATAGATATCTTCGGATATTTTAATCATTTATATGTTTTGATGAGGACCTAATGTTTTTGTGTTGGGTTTGATGTTGGTTTAGTAGATGTGGTGATATTTGATTGTTGTGTTTTTTTTCTTTTT
>JBJFGN010000030.1:0-11380 GCA_051892775.1 Methanobrevibacter sp.
ATGATTATATGAATTTTATAAATTATTTTATTTATTTCAATATTTTTAATTATTTTTTAATCTTTAATTTTTAAAAGTAGTTTTAAAATTAATTAATATTCTTTTAAATTATTTTTAATATTTTGGGATAATCTATTCTTTTTATATTTTTATTGTTTAGAATTTTTAAATTTAAGATAAATTTTATCATGTCTTAAAAAGATATAATGGTTTAGAATTCTTAAATTTTTAAATAAAATAAGTTTTAATTTGTATTTTTTTAAAAAAAGTGTTTTTTATCAATATATTAATTTATTTTTAAAAAATAGTATTTTCTTGGATTTAAACATTAGAAATGTAGAATGTTTATTCTACAAATCTTGTATCTGCTTTTTTATCCTTTGCATTACTATATTTAGTTTCAAACCAACCAATCTTAAGGTCTTCAACAGTATCTTCATATAATTGTGGTACATATGGTTTAATATCTAATAAGGGAGTTCCACTTACAACATCAATATTGGATATGTATAATATATTATTTTCTACTGAATCTAATTTAACAGTTGATAAACCAATGTTATTTGGTCTTTTAGGTGATCTAGTAGCAAATACTCCATGTGGCTTATTATCTAAAAATGGTTTGACTGTCAATGCATTACCATTGGTTAAATGTAGATAATATATAATATTCAAGTGAGAAAATCCTTCAATATCTTTAAGTCCTTCAACATATTTCTCTTTTAAGTGAATTTCACCTTTAACTCCTTTTGCTCCAGTTGGCTGTATAGGCATTCCTTCTGGTTTTTCAAAAGGTGTAATAATTGTTCCTATTGTTTCTAATTCTATTTTATTCATAATATAACATTGTTTTGTTGATTTATATATTTTACTAATTATTTTTTATCAATACTATCGATATGTATCATTTTTTGAAATCAATAAAAATTTTAGTCTACATTAAAAAACGATATATTTATATGTTATAAAGTATAATTCAATAATATAAATATTTATTTGTATTAAATAAAATTTTTATAATGTTTTTTATTAAATAAAAACTATTAAAATAATAAATATTTATTCATATTTATCGTTTTTGAATTTTCACATCGATAATTTTTTTATTATTAACTTGTGTAAATGTTTATTATTTTTAATAAAAATTAATTTTAAAAGGAGTGTTTATTATGGAAATTAGTGCAAGAAATGGTTTAAAAGGTAAAGTAGAAAAAGTAACTTTAGGTACTGTTATGGCAAATGTTCATATTAAAGTTGAAGAACCTGGTGTTATTACTGCAGCTATTACTCGTGAATCTGCTGAAAAATTAGGTCTTAAAGAAGGAGACGATGTCTCTGCTATAATCAAAGCTACTGAAGTTATTGTTGGTAAAGAATTATAAGTTTAATTTTTAGTAGTTTCTTTCTAAACTACTTTACTTTTTGATAGGACTGTAGTTATTCATCTATATTAATTACAGTTTTTATAGAAGACATTTTTATTTTTTTTTATTTTTTTTTATTTAATCTTTTTTTTAATTTTATGAATAGCTCAAACTTATTTTAGAATTTTTATTTTTTATTAAAACTTATAAATATTTTGAATTAGAATTTTATTATTTTAAATACTTATCTTATTTGAGTCTAATTTAAAAAATAGTCATTGTATTACTTAATTTTATTTATGGAATTTTGTTTTAAATTCTTCATTTGCTTTATGGTTTTATTTTAAAATTTTACTTTTGAATAATTTTTTATAAAATTAGAATTATATATAAAATTTTTAATACTTGAAATTAAAATATAAACTATTATAATATAATATTATTAAGGAACAGATAAAAATTGAGGAATTTGAAATGACAGTTAAAAGAGGTTTACTCATTGGTAGGATGCAACCGATTCATAAAGGACATATTCAAGTTATTTTAAAAACACTTGAAGAGGTTGATGAGGTTATTATTGGTGTTGGTAGTGCTCAAGAATCACATACAATATCTAATCCTTTCACTGCTGGTGAAAGGGTATTAATGATTGAACAAGCTTTGGCCGATGAAGGTGTAGATTCATCTAGATATTATATTATACCTATGGAAGATATTTATACTAATGCTATATGGGTATCATATGTTAAAATGATGACACCACCATTTTCTGTTGTTTTTTCAGGTAATCCTTTAGTACAAAGATTGTTTTATGAAGAAGATTTTGAAGTAAAAGCACCTCCTTTATTTAATAGGACTTTATTATCTGGAACAGAAGTTAGAAAAAGAATGATTAATGGTGAGAATTGGCAAGAACTTGTACCTAAAAAAACTATTGAATTAATTAATGAAATTGATGGTATAGACAGGATTAGACATCTTGCTAAAAAGGAAGTTAGTGAGAAATAATCGATTTCAACTTAAATAAATTCTGTATAATTTATTTTAAATATATTAAGGATTTTCAAAAAAATTTAATATATAATTTAAAAAATTAATATATTATTTAAGTTAAATTTTTATTTACTTAAGTTTTTAATAGTTTATTTTAAAATAAATTTTTAGTTTATTTATTAATTTATTTAAAAATTTCTACTTATTTCCAGTTTTATATAATTTTTTTAAATAAAATATTTATATAACTATAGTTATATTATTATATAATACATAGATTATAAAATGGAGTGATTTTTATATGGTAGTACGTATAATTAAAAAAGATGATGATGTTGTAACTGCTGCTGATTTAATTGATGATATCAAAAAATCTAAAAAGGTAGATGAAGCAGGTGCAATATTTACATTTGAAGGAATAGTAAGAGGTAAAGAACCAGGTAAAAAAGTAGATAAACTAATACTTAAAACTCCAGATATTGAAAAAGCTGAAAAGGAAATGAATGAAATTGCTGAGGATATAAAAACAAAATTCGGAGTTTTTGAAGTTAATATAATTCATTATATAGGTGAATTTTATACTGGTGATAGCCTTTTTATTGTTGCAATTCTTGGACCTCATAGACAAAAATCTTATGAGGCTTTAATTGACACTATTGAAAGGGTTAAATTTGATATTGATTTTGAAAAAGAAGAAATTTCAAACCAAGGATCTAAAACTATATTAGCTGGAGGATAAGTTTATGGTGGGGTTTATAGTTGGATTAATTATAATAGCATTAATAATATTGGTTTTATATTTTCTTATAGAAAGTATTGCATTTTTATTTAAAATTGCATTGGTATTAGTTGTTTTATATTTATTATTCCACTTTTGCTCCGTGTTATTAGGTTTCAGTTTCTTAATATTAAATGCTTTATCTTCAATGATATAATTTTTTATTTTCTTTTCCTTTTATGGTTAATACATAATTTCCTTTTTTTCTTTTATTATACAATTTTATTTTTTCTTTAATTTGCTTGTTTATGTTTTTTCTTTTATTATTTAATATTTGATTTTTTTTAACTAATTGGTAGATTGTCTGATTTTTTTTATTAATTAAATTTTAAATAATATGCTCTTTATGTTTTTTATTTTATTTATTTTAAATTTACTTATATAATATTTTATTTTTTTACTAAACAATTTTTATATTAATTATATTGTTTTTATACAATTTAATAAAAATTACCTTATGAATCTTTTTATCTTTTTGGTATTTGTTTAGTCCTCCATTTGATTTTTTTGAACATTTAATGGATTTTTAATGATTAATTTTTATTTTTATAGGTTTTATTTTTATTTTAATCTTTTTGTTTAATATTAAACATTTCATCATTTGGATAAAAATAATTTTATAAAGAGTTATTTTTTTTATTTTAATTAAAATTTTTAAATAAAATAAATTTTTTTATAAAAATTTTAAACAGTTTTATAATTATATTGTATAATTTTTATTGTATATTTTTCATTTTTGTTTAATTCTGACTTCTCTGATTTTGAACAATATATAGAAACATTTATAAATGTTTAAGTAATTAATACAAAATATGAAACCATACAATATATGTACTAAAACAAAAAATATTTTAGACAATGCATGGGATGAACCATTGTCTGTTGAAGATGCGAATTATTTGATGAATTTAAAAGGTCATGAAGTTTTTTATTTGCTTGAAACTGCTGACAATTTAAGACATGAACTTGTTGGTGATAAAGTTTCTTTTATTAATAATTGTAATATTAATTTTACAAATGTTTGTAAAATTAGATGCGGGTTCTGTGCATTCGGTAAAGATAGGGATGATCCAGAGGCTTATATTTTAGATGATGAAAAAATATTGGCAAAAGCTCGAAACGCTGTTGATAATGGAGCCCGTGAATTTTGTGTAATGGGTGGTGTTTTACCTGAAGCAGATATTGATTATTATGAACATTTATGTAAACTTCTTAAAGGAGAGTTCCCAAATGTTATGATTCATGGTTTTTCACCAACCATGGTTTTTGATGCATGTAAAGTTTCTGAAATGTCATTAGATGAAGGTTTCAGAGTACTTAAAAAAGCAGGTTTAGATAGTCTTCCAGGTACTGCAGCAGAAATTTTAACTGATAGATCAAGAAAAATTATCTGCCCTAAAAAAGTAAGTACTAAAGAATGGGTAGAGGTTGTTGAAGCAGCTCATAAACAAGGGCTTGTTGGTTCAGCAACAATGATGTATGGACATGTTGAAACAATTGCAGAACGTGTTGAAACATTAGATATTTTAAGAAGGGTTCAAGAAAAAACTCATGGTTTTACAGAGTTTATTCCAATGACTTTTATGCAACAATATTCACCAATTTTCTTGGAACAACATAAGAATCTTGGTGCAACTGGAATTGAGGATCTAAAACTTTATGCTGTAGCAAGATTAATGTTTAGGGATTTGATTCCAAATATTCAGGTATCTTGGGTAAAAATGGGTTTTAGATTTGCACAAATTTCTCTTCTTGCAGGAGCAAATGATTTAGGTGGAACTCTTGGTGGGGATGAATTATCTGAGGCCAGTGGTGCTCCTGATGGAGTGGATGCTTCTATTGTTGATCTTGTAAAATTAATCAATGCTCTTGGTAGAACTCCTATTGAAAGGAATACTAAGTATACAGAATTCTTTGAAATTAATCAAAATAAATTAAACATTTAATTAATAAAATTTAAGTGGTATCATGGTCAATGATGAGAATATTGAATCTGAAGTGGTTATTGTTGAAAACGACGATCCATTAAAAATGATTTTAGATGAACTTAAATTATTATCTAAAGAATATAATTTTGGAAATGTTAAATTTAGGGTAGATTGCGATGATGTCGACTTTACCAATGTTTTCCAAATAGAGGTACCTGATTGTATGGATGAATCTGAAGAGAGGGATAATAGTTTTTATATAAAGGATAAAATCTACAATTTCTCTAGGGATAATAATCTTTTAAAAGTTTTCAAAACGGTTCGTATTGAATTTGTAAGATAATAACTATTTATTATCTTATAGTTTTTGTATATTGGTGATTTGATAATCTTTTTTTATAGCTGGTATTGTTTAATTTTTAAGTAGTGTTAACGGTTTTTTGAAATATATTTTTTTAACTATTAAAAACTTCATTTTTTTAAATTCATTATTTTTAATGAATCTGTTTAAAGCTTGTTTTAATTTAAAGAATTCTAAATGGTTTAATTTTTTCTATTTTTTTATTGGTTTTCTATTCCATATATTGGAAAATTAATGTTTTATTTATAAAGATTAAACAAATTATAAAAGTATTAAAATATATACCTTAAACTATTATATTGCAATTAATATCTTATGAATTAATTTGAATTAAAATAGTTTTAATTCATTTTTATTTTTTAAAAATCCTTTTTTAGGATATTCGTTAAATTTTAAGTGGTTATAAAATGTTTAAAGTAGAAAATTTATCTAAAAATTATAAGTTATCTGATGGTAATGAAATAGTTGGAATCAAAGATATTAACCTTGAGATTAAAGAAGGGGAAATTTTAGGTATTATTGGTACTAGTGGTTCTGGTAAAACAACTCTTTTAAGATGTCTTAGAGGTGTTGAAAAATTTGATGAAGGAAAAGTTATTGTTGATGATGTTGTAGTTAATGCTTCTGATAGTCAATATTATTATAATCAACTTAAAAAAGTTACTGCAATCCACTTACAAAGGAATTTCGGTTTATGGCCGGCTTCTTGTAGGGAAAATATTTTAAGAAAATTTTATGGTGCTAAATATGGTGATGAGGCTTCAACAAATTTAAAAGAAGCTGAAGAAGAATTTGGTGAAGAAACAGATAGAATTTTGGAGCTTGTTGGACTTAAAGATAAACAAAAATATTCTTCTCTTGTTTTAAGTGGGGGTGAAAAACAAAGACTTATCATGGGAAGACAATTAGCTAAAAAACCAAAACTATTACTTCTTGATGAACCTGCTACTATGGCTTGTCCTAGAACAAAACAAGAAATTTTAGATGCTGTTAAAAAAATCAATAAAGAATTAGGCGTTACCGTTGTGGTTGTTTCCCATTTGCCTGAAGTACAAAAATATCTTGCAGATCGTGTTGTATTGATGGACAATGGTGAAATAGTTGAAGTTAGTGATGATGTAAATGGTATTACTAATAAATTTTTAAGTGACATGGAACCTATTGTTGATATTGACCTTAAAGCAAGTGATGAATCCATAATTAAAGTTAATGATATTAAACAACAATTTTATGTTCTTCAAGCAGGTGTTAGCTTAGAAATGGAAGATATTAACTTTGAAGTTAAAAAAGGAGATATTTTAACTTTACTTGGTCCTAGTGGTGCTGGTAAAACTGTGCTTCTTCGTATATTGGATGGTTTGGATGAACCTGATGATGGTAATGTTACATATAAACTTGAAAAAGATGATGCAGGTGAAATATGGGTGGATATTCATAAACCTTCTTTAAATAGGATGGATGTAAGACGTAAGGTTGGATTTATGTATCAGGAATTTGCTCTTCAACATTATGCAACAATTAGAGATCAACTTGCTGTCAAATTAGGTTATAAAAACAATAAAGTTGTAGAGGATGCTAAAAAAATAGCTAAAAAAGAGGGTCTTTCCGATGAATTATTGGATTCATTATATCTTTTAACGGATTTAACTGAAGATGAGGCTAAACGTAGATTAGAGCAAGTAGGTATTATGCCCCAAATTCTTGATGATTTGTTCCCTAAATTCCCTGCTAAGGCAGTTAAAGAAACTGTTGCAGATTTATTTGAACATCTCGATTTATCATTAGACGTTCTTGATAGACGCTCTTATGAATTATCTGGTGGTCAAAAAGTACGTGCAATGTTATCTCTTGTTCTTGCATCTAAACCTGATATTCTACTTTTAGATGAACCATTTGGGGATTTAGATCCTAAAACATTAAGGATTGTATCTAATTCTCTTAAAAAATTATGTAAAGAATATGGCATTACAATTGTAATGGTTTCACATAATACTGATTTCATGAAAGAACTTTCAAATAGGGGCATATTTATGAATGATGGTGAAATTCTTGATGATAGTCGTGATATGGATAAATTAGTAAGAAACTTTATTGATTTCTGTCATGCAGACTATTTACTTGAAGAGTAGTGATATTGTGTTTAATAAAATATTAATTGCAAGTGATGGTTCTTCTACTGCTAGTAAAGCTATTGAAACTGGCGTAAATATTGCATCTAAATATAATGCAGATATTGCTGCATTATATATTATTGATCCATTTAAAATGTCTTATGATGATGGTGACGATCAGGGTGGTGCCGTTCTTGATGGTATCACTGAATTAGGGCATGAAAATAATCTTAAAGTGGTTGAGCATATCATTACAGCAGATCCTATTAATGACTTTAAAGTAATGATTCAAAAGATTAATCCTGATTTGGTAGTTATTGGACAATTTGGAAACTCTTTAGATAATAATAATGAATATGAAAAGAACATGGGTAGTGTTGCATCTAAAGTTCTTGAAGTTTCTAATGTTCCAGTATTGCTTGTGAAATGATTTTTTAATTTTTATTAATTGACTTCTAAAGTTAGTTTTTTAAAATTAAGATAATATTTTAATATTAAAATAAAAAAGGATTGTCTTGTTTTTGAAAAATAGATTTTTATATTTTTTAGGTATTTATTAGTAAAAATGGATAAGTTTATTTATTTAAAAATCATAATCTAATTATAGTTTTTATAGTTTATATTTAGCATTTTAATTTTATATAAAAGAAAAATGTTTATATAATATAAAACAAAAGATTAAGTATAAAAATTGAGGTCATAGAATGGCAAAATATAAATGTAAAGTCTGTGGTTATATATATGATACTGAAACTGGTGAAGAACGTAGAGATGTAGCTCCTGGAACTGCATGGGAAGATGTTCCTGAAGGTTTCAAATGTCCTTTATGTGGTGCAGCTAAAAAAATGTTTAAAGAAATTTAGAGGTGAAAATATGGCAGTATATGTTTGTAAAGTCTGTGGATACAGATATGATGAAGATACTGAAGGCGTTGCTTTCGCAGATTTACCAGATGATTACATTTGCCCTGTTTGTGGTGTAGGTAAAGACCAATTTGCAGAAGAATAGTTAAAATTAGATAATTAATTTTACAATTCTTTTTTATTTTTTTATTAAATATTATAAAATTAAAAACTACTAATCTAGCTTTTTTTAATTATTAATTTTTTCAAATAATTTTCAGGTGATAACATGGTTAATGAAATTATGGAAAAAGCTTTAAATGAACAATTAAATGCAGAATTATATTCAGCTTATTTATACTTATCAATGGCTGCTTATTTTAATGACAATGATTTACCAGGATTTGCTAATTACATGGAAGTTCAAGCAAAAGAAGAACAAGATCATGCTATAAAATTCTATAATTATATTATTAGAAGAGGGGCAAAAGTTACTTTAACTGCTATTGAAGGTCCTAAAACTGAATGGGAAAGCAATCTTGAAGTAATGGAGCATGTTTTAAAACATGAACAGTATGTAACTAGTTTAATTAATAACTTAGTTGATTTAGCTATTGAACAAAAAGATCATGCTACTAATAACTTCTTACAATGGTATGTAAATGAACAAGTTGAAGAAGAAGAAAACGCTATGGATTGTTTAGCTAAAGTTAAAATAGCTAAAGATAATCCTCAAGTATTATATGATCTTAATAATGAATTTGGTGCAAGAGTTTATACTCCACTTGCTCCAGAAGATCAATAACTTCCTTTTTTCTTTTTTTTATTTTAATGTCCACTTTTTGGGTTTTTTATTTTATTGTTTTTTGTTTTTTGTCTATTTTTTGGGTTTTTTATTTATTTGTTAATTATACTAAATTTTTATATTTCTTTAAGAAATTTCTATATTTTATTGTAAAAATTAGTTAAATATTTTATTTAAGAAAAATATACATATAATAGTTTATTAAATTAATAAAAATTTTTAAGATAATTTATCATAATGAAGGTTTTATATAATGTTATGGGATGAAAAAGCCGAATGTATGGAAAGAGATGAAATTAATGAAATGCAATTGAAAAAATTACAAAAAATTGTAAAATATGCATTTGATAATGTTCCATACTATCATAAAAAATATACTGAATGTGAAGTGTTTCCAGAGGATATTGAAACCTTAAATGATATTGAAAAACTTCCATTCACTACTAAAGATGATTTAAGGGAATCTTATCCCTTTGGAATGTTTGCTGTTGATAAAAAGAAAATTCTTGAAATTCATTCTTCAAGTGGAACTACTGGTAAACCTGTTGTAAGCGGATATACCAAAAAAGATTTAGATTATTGGTCTGAACTTATGGCTAGGGGATTAACTAATTGGGGATTAACTGATGAAGACATAATTCAAAATACTCATGGTTATGGTTTATTCACTGGTGGTTTTGGTATTCATTATGGTGCACAAAAGATTGGTGCAACAGTTGTACCAATATCAACAGGTCAAACACGTCGTCAAGTTGAGCTTATGAATGATTTTAATACTACTTGTTTAGTTGTTACTCCATCTTATGGATTATACATTGGGGAGGTTGCTAAAGAAGAAGGTTACGATCCTAGAGATTTAGGTCTTAAAGTTATTGGTTTCGGTTCAGAAATGTGGACTGAAGAAATGAGACAGAGACTTCAGGATACCTTTGGTGTACCTGCATATAATATTTATGGTCTTACTGAAATGATGGGTCCAGGTGTAGGTATTGAATGTACAGAACAGAATGGTTTACATATTGCTGAAGATTTTTACTATCCTGAAATTATTGATTCAAATACTGGTAAACATTTACCTGAAGGTACTAAAGGTGAACTTGTATTAACTAACCTTCAAAGGGAAGGCATGCCTATTATTAGATTTAGAACTAAAGATGTCACTGCTTTACATTATGAGCCATGTAAATGTGGTAAAACCTTCTGCAGAATGGAAAGAATCACTGGAAGGACAGACGATATGATTAAAGTTAAAGGAGTCGCTGTATTCCCATCTCAAATTGAAAAAGCTCTTCTTAAAGTTTCTGAGGCTGAACCTCATTATCAAATTATTGTTACCCGTCCAGATACTCTTGATCAAATTGAAGTTAAAGTTGAAACTTCTCCAGATTTATTTAGTGACGATGTAACTGAAATGCTTGGAATTCAGAAAAAAATTGGTAGTTATATTCAAAATGAAATTGGAATTAAGGTTAAAGTTACTCTTGTAGAACCTAAATCTATTCCAAGAAGTGAAGCAAAAGCTGTAAGAGTTATTGATAAACGTAATTTTAATGATTAGATAAGGGATTTAAATGAATTTTAAAGACAATTATGAAGATTTAAAATTGAAACAACTTTCAATTTTCTTAACAAATAATAAAGGTAAACTATACAAAGTATTAAATTTACTTGCAGAAAATGATATTAATATTAGGGCATTGTCACTTGCAGATACCTCTGAGTTTGGTATTTTAAGATTAATTGTTGATAATCCTAGTAAAGGTCAGAAAGTACTTGAAGAAAATAATTATACTTTTAAAATTTCACCAACTATTGGTGTAGAATTAAATGATGTTCCTGGTGGTTTATCTGCTATTTTAAAAGTATTGTATGATAATGATATAAATCTTGATTATCTTTATGCATTTACTCATGAAAAAACTGATAATGCTATAGTACTTTTAAGTACTCATGATTTAAATTTACTTATTGATGTTTTAGATGAAAATAAAATTTATATCGTACCTTCTGATGAAGTATATCATTTATAAATTTTTTAGTTTATTATTAGATTTTGAATTTCTATTTAAATTATTTAATAAGTTTTTTAGCTTTTATCTGGATTATTTTTCTTGATAATTTTTATTTTAGCTTTTAATATTTTTTTTATCTGGATTATTTTTCTTGATAATTTTTATTTTAGCTTTTAATATTTTTTT
>JBJFGN010000030.1:11480-13265 GCA_051892775.1 Methanobrevibacter sp.
TATCTGGATTATTTTTCTTGATAATTTTTATTTTAGCTTTTAATATAGATTTATTAAGTAAATTTTAATTTATTTCGAATTTTAAATCTTATTTAAATTTTATTTCTTTACTCTAATTTTTTTATAAATTATTTTTAATTTTTAATAATTCTTTTTTATTCTTATAAATAATTATATAAAGTTTAAAATACTATATTTTTAATGTATAAATTTTTTATAAAAGATTTTTAATTTAATTATGGTTATTTTTAATTATCTTATATTTATGGAGGAAATCACGTGGAATTTACAAGACCAAGAGGTACTAGAGACTTTCTCTTTGATGAGATGTCACAAAGAAAACAAGTAGAAAACAAATTAAGAAACGTTTTTGAAAATTATGGTTATGGGGAAGTTAACACTCCTTTATTTGAAGAATTAAAATTATTTACAACTAAATCTGGGGAGGAAATTGTAGATCAATTATATAATTTTAAAGATAAATCTGATAGGGAACTTGCATTAAGACCTGAAATTACTGCAGCTATTGCAAGATTATATCTTAATGAATTATCAAAAACAGCTAAACCAATTAAACTATATTATTATGGTAGTTGTTTTAGGTATGAAAGACCTCAAAAAGGAAGATTCAGACAATTTTGGCAATTTGGTTGTGAACTTATAGGTGCTAAATCTCCAGAAGGTGAAGCTGAAGTTATTGCTATGGCTAATGAATCAATTGAAGAATTAGGCATTGATACTGCTGAGATTCATATTAATCATTTAGGCATTATTCGCGGTTTATTTGCTCATTATGGTATTTCACAAGATAAGGCCCGTGAAGTCATGATTGTTGTGGATAAGGGTGATAAAGATTTATTAAAAGATGCTTTAACTGGTGAAGATGCAATCATTGATAATATGGAACTTGCTAATATTCTTCTTGAATTAATTGATATGGTTGGTACTAGTGATATTTATGATGATATTAAAAGTTTAGTTGAAGGATTTGATGAATGTTTAGAGCCTCTTGCAGAATTAAGGGATTTAATTAATACACTTAAAAGCTTTGGTGTGGATAATTATAAAATTAATCTTGGTGTAGCACGTGGACTTGATTACTATATTGGTATCGTATTTGAGATTTATGTACCTGAATTAGGTAGTCAAAAACAAGTTTGTGGTGGTGGAACTTATAGTTTAATTAAACTCTTTGGTGGAGATGATGTTGTAAGTACTGGATTTGCATTTGGTTTCGATAGGTTAATGGATGCTATTGAAGCTTGTGGTAAATTACCTGAACCTAATAATAATGTTGATGTTTTTGTTGCACCAATATCAAAAGAAACTAGACAAATTTCTTATAACATTGGTCAAAGATTACGTAGTGCAGGTATTGCAACAGATATTGATTTATCACGTAAAAAATTCAAAAAATTATTAAACTATGCAAATAAGCTTGGTGTAAAATACACGGTTCTCATAGGAAATAATGATGTTCAAAATAGACAAGTCACTGTTAAAGATATGGATTCTGGAAATCAGGAACTTGTAGATATTAAAGATGTTGTTGATTATATCCTTGATAAATTATAAATTCTAATTATTTAATATTTTTTTTAAGTAGTAATTTATGATTATTTTCTTGTTATGTGGTAGTTTATATTTGTTATAATGGTTTTGGATTATTTTCTTGTTATGTGGTAGTTTATATTTGTTATAATGGTTTTGGATTATTTTCTTGTTAAGTAGTAGTTTATATTTGTTATAATGGTTTTGGATTATTTTCTTGTTAAGTAGTAGTTT
>JBJFGN010000030.1:13365-22240 GCA_051892775.1 Methanobrevibacter sp.
GTAGTTTATATTTGTTATAATGGTTTTGGATTATTTTCTTGTTAAGTAGTAGTTTATGGTTATCATATTGGTTTTAAATTATTAGATGGTGTATGGCTGTTATTATAATGAAATATTTTAGAAGGGATATTATTATGGAATTTAATTTTAGACATGAAAAAAATGGTGAAAATTTAATCATTGCTGTAGCTCAGGATTATCAAACTAATGAAGTTTTAATGGTTGCATTTATGAATAAACAGGCTTTAGAAGATACAATTAAAACTAAAAAAGCACATTATTATAGTACATCTAGAAATCAGCAATGGATGAAAGGCGAAAGTTCTGGAAATATCCAGCATGTTAAAGAAATATATTTTGATTGTGATGCAGATACCGTTGTTCTTAAAGTAGATCAAGTAGGTGCAGCATGCCATGAAGGATATAAATCTTGTTTCTTTAGAGAACTTGCTAATACTGAAGATTTAGATATTGATAATGTATCTGATGACGATATTAAAGTTATTCAAGAAAGATTGTTTGATCCTAAAGACATGTATAAATGATTTTTTTGTTATTGATTTTTATGGTATTTATTAATAATTTCATTTAAATCATAATTTTAAGATTTATGGATAAATTTAAGGTTTATTTAGATTGTATACAATGAATGTATAATTTTTAAGGTTTTTAGTGTTTTAATGCTGGTTATGGGTTTATGGATGTATGTGTGTTTTTAGTGTTTTAATGATTTATGTATCATGAATGTATAATTAATATTTATTTAAAATTATAATTTCCAATACATTGTAAATAGCTAAATTTTTAAAAAAGGTAATTAAAATGGATTATGAGTATGAAGAAGAATCAATAAGATTAGTACCAGATACTAGTGCTGTTATTGAGGGAATTATTTCTAAAGTTATTGAAGAATATGATTATCCTGAGATTATTATACCACAAGCAGTAGTTGCGGAACTTGAATATCAGGCAAATAAAAAAAGACCTACAGGAATTACAGGTCTACATGAACTTCAAAAACTTCAATGTTTAGAGGATAATGGGGATATTGCGATTACTTTTGTTGGTAAGCGTCCATCTAATTATGAAATATCACTTGCTAAAACTGGTGAAATTGATGCTATGATTCGTGATGTTGCAAGTAAAGAATTAGGTATTTTAATTACAAGTGATAAGATTCAAGCAGAAACTGCTAGGGCATTAGGAATTCCTGTAAAATATTATAAACAGAAATTTAAAGGGAATATGGAATTGTCTATCTCCAAATATTTTGATGATTTAACAATGTCAGTTCATCTTAAGGAGAATGTAGAGCCATATGTAAAAAAAGGTATGCCTGGACATATTAAGCTTGAGAAGTTTTCCAATGAAAAAATCACTTATAAAGAGTTAGAGCTTATTGCAGAGGAGATTCTTGAAAAAGAAAGATATGATCCTAAAACTTATCTTGAAGCAGATTTGGAGGGGGCAATGGTTGTACAATCTGGGGAATACAGGATTTCAATTGCAATGCCTCCATTTTCCGAGGCTATGGAGATAACCGTTGTAAGACCTATTGCTGATGTTTCACTTGATGATTATAATTTAAGCGATAAATTGATGGAGAGATTGAAAAATAATGCTGAAGGTATCTTAATATCTGGTGAACCTGGTGCAGGTAAATCCACATTTGCTCAGGCTGTAGCAGAATTCTATAAGGATAATGGTAAAGTTGTTAAGACTATGGAGTCTCCAAGAGATTTACAGGTGTCTGACGAAATAACTCAATATGCACCTTTAGAAGGGGACATGGAGAAAACTGCAGATATACTTCTTCTTGTAAGGCCTGACTTTACAATATATGATGAACTTAGGAAATCATATGATTTCTCAATCTTTGCAGATATGCGTCTTGCAGGTGTAGGCATGATTGGTGTTGTACATGCAACAAGACCAATTGATGGAATACAAAGGATTGCAAATAGAATTGAACTTGGTATAATACCTAGTGTTGTTGATACTACCATTTTTATAGAAGATGGTCAAGTTAAAACTGTATATGAGAATCGTCTAACAATTAAAGTTCCAAGCGGTATGGTTGAATCTGATCTTGCCCGTCCTGTAATTGAAGTACGTGACTTTGAGACCGGTGAGCTTAAAAATGAGATTTATACCTATGGTGAACAGACTATTGTTATGGACATGGATTTAATTGATAACTCTACAGAAGATAATGGTAAAACTCCTGTCGAAAAAATAGCTGAAAGGGAGATTATCCGTAGAATGAAACATTATGTTCCTGGTGCAAATATTTATGCAGATGTCATATCTCCAGATAGGGTAAATATTTATGTTGATGAAAAGTATATCCCAAAAATCATTGGTAAAAATGGTAAACGTATTGCAGATATTGAAAGGGATATTGGTATAAGTATTGGTATGGAGTCTCTTGAAGATTTAATTAAAGAGGAACCATTCCAAGTTGAATATTCAATTACTAAAAAACATATTATTTTCCATTTTGGTAAAGAAAATGTTGGTAGATCTTTTGATATTCTTGTAAATGGTAAATACCTATTTACAGGTACTGTAAGTAAACATGGTGAAATTAAAATTAGAAAAACTCTTGATTTAGGTGAAACTATACTCGATGCTATTGATTTTGGATTTCCTATAACTGCAGTTTATAAGGATTTTTAAGTATTAACTAGTTTAGGTTTATTTGGTTAATATCTTATTGATTTAATTGGTTTGGATTTATTTGGTTAATAGTGTTTGTGGTTTATGTTTATAACTTTAACTAATTTAGTTTATTTAGTTAAATAATAATTTTAAATTAGAAATAAGATGATAATATGAAAATAGGTGCTTCAACTCTCGCTGTATTTAAATATGGTTTATATAATTGTTTAGGATTCTATGAAGATAATAATATTGAATATGTTGAATTGTTACATGATTATCCATTAAGAGACATGGATATTGAGATTTTAAATTCTTTTAATCTTAAATACACTATTCATTCTCCAATAATTGACATGAATATTTGTTCTTTGAATCCATCTATTAGAAAAGCTTCCATTGGTGAAATTAAACATTCCCTTGATCTGGCAAACAGTTTAGATGTTAATATTGTAGTTGTGCATCCTGGCCATATACCTTTTTTAGGTCAGGGGCTCGAGGATAAAATTGATAAGTTAAACATTGATGCGATTTCTGAGATTGGTAAATATGCCGATGATTTAGGTGTTAATGCAGTAATTGAGAATATGCCGTTAATTCCAGGTTTTACATATACAAATCTTGAGGATATCACTAATCTTTTATATGATTTAGGCATGTCAATGTGTCTTGATATTGGTCATGCAAATACTGCAGGGTATACTGCCAATGAAATGTACTCACCTCTTATTAAACACATACATGTGCATGATAATTTTGGGGACGATGATTCCCACATGTCAATTGGTGATGGGGATGTTGATTTTAAAACATTGCTTGATACTTTTGAGATGAATAAATACGACGGAATATATATGGTAGAAGTAAATAAGTTAGATTCTATTAAAAGAAGTGTTAAAAAATTAAAAGAATATGAAAAAACTGGTAATATCTAGTTTTCAGATTAATTATTTTAATTACTCAATATTTAATTTTATTAGAGGTATAATATGATAGATGGTAGTACCTTAATTTTCGGAATAGTTGGGGATCCTGTGGAACACAGTTTATCTCCATTGATGCACAATGCTAATATTAAATCATTAGGTCTTAACTATGTGTATGTTCCATTTCATGTTAAAAAAGAAGAAATCAATAACCTTATTAGTGGAGCTAAAGCATTAAATATTCAAGGATTAAATGTTACAATTCCACATAAAATTGAAGTTATTAAATATCTTGATGAAATTGATCCTTTAGCAGAGAAGATAGGTGCAGTAAATACAATTAAATTTTCAGAGGGTATTGCAAAAGGGTATAATACTGATGCTATAGGTGCAATGTCTGCATTAAAAGAAAAAGTAAATATTAAAGATAAAGATGTGTTAGTATTAGGTGCAGGTGGTGCCTCACGTGCTATATCCTATGCTTTATGTGAAGAAGATGTTAATTCAATCACGATATTAAATAGACACAGTAATAGAGCAAAAGCACTGGCATGCGATATTTCAAATAAAACAGATTATACAGTTAACTATGATTTGCAATCTAATTGTGACAAATATCTTAGAGATACTGATATTATAATTAATACAACTCCAAATGGAATGTATCCAAATGTTAATGATAAACCGCTTATTTACGCTCAACAAATGAATGGGGAAATGTGTGTATTTGATATAGTTTATACTCCACTTGAAACTGGAATACTTAAGGAAGCTAAAAAGATTGGGGCTACTCGTGTATCTGGTATTAAAATGTTTTTATATCAGGGTGTTGAAAGCTTTAAAATATGGACTGGAATTGATGCTAATGCTAAAGTTATGGAAGAGATTATACTAAAAGCATCCGGTATCCAGGATATTGGTGAATTTTAAATATTGGCTATTTAATGTGATTATATGGAAAACTTTTTATTTGACTTTAATATACCTGTTGAAGAAGAGAATTTCGGAAACTCAAAGAAAGATATTTTAAGATACTTAAATGATATTGGTGTTGATACAAGATTCATATCTTATATGCCGAATAAAATCTATATAAACAATCTTCGATTTTCAAAGTTTTCAAGGAGAAGACAAAATACGTTTGAAAAACATTTCCCGGATTTTAAAGTTATAAGATCATCCCTATTTCAAGAGATAGCTACAAATGCATCAAGAGAACTTGCATCTTCTATTAAACCTAAAGTTAAGGTCTTAATACCAAAAGACGCAAATCCATTAATTCCAATTATACTTGAACCCTATACAAGAAAATATGGTATAAGTTTAATATTTGATGAAAAGGAAGATTATGATTTAATCACCTCAAATAAAACATTGGATGCAGAGGTACATTCTGTAATATATGAAATTTTCAGTGGTGAGGGTATTAGTTTTCCAAGAAAAAAAGAAAATTATATTTATCCACTTATTAAAGTTTCAAACTCTCAAATAAATGACTTTTTAGATGGGGAAGTGGTTTCTAATAATTATAATGATGTTGCAGAGGAATTTTTAGAATTTTTAGATGATACTGTACCACAATATAAACCAAATATTCTTGCATCTGTTGAGTATCTTGAGGAAAATCAGAAAAATTAGATTATTTTTATGTGATAGTATGGATTTTATAGCAACATTACTCATTGCAGTTGCTCTTGCAATGGACGCATTTAGTGTATCTTTAACAAAAGGTTTTACTTTAAAGAATATTAGTATTAAAGAGATGTTATGGTATGGTGTATTTTTTGGAGGATTCCAGGCATTAATGCCCATTATTGGATGGACTGCAGGTATTCAGTTACAGTGGATTGTATCAACATTTGCGCCATGGATTGCGTTTATACTTCTATTTTTAATTGGTGCAAATATGATAAGGGAAAGCTTATCCTCAAGTTATGATGATGAATGTGAAATTGAAGACAGTTTTTCATTTAGTGAACTTACTTTACTTGCAATAGCTACAAGTATTGATGCATTCGCAGTAGGTATAACCTACGCTGTACTAAAACAGGATGTTTTGCTTCCAGTAATCATTATTGGTATTGTCGCATTTGTATTTACTATAGCAGGTATATTATTAGGTAAAAAAATTGGAGATTACTTTGGGGATAAATTTGAAATCCTTGGTGGTATTGTACTTATATTCCTTGGATTTAAAATATTATTTGAAGGTTTGGGTTTAATTAACTTTTAAACCTTTTTTAGCTATTTTTAGATAGGATTTTATAATATTGGGTTGTTTGTTTTAGCTATTTTTAGATAGGATTTTATAATATTGGGTTGTTTGTTTTAGCTATTTTTTAGAAAAGATTGTATATGATAAGTATTTTATATAATATCAAGATGTTATTTTTATTGTGATAATATGGATTTTAATGATTTATGTTTAAAATTAAAAAAAGTTACAGATAATTATAAAGAAATAGAATTAAAATTAATAAATACAGATTCTATTGTTATTCAACCTTGGACTAGATTAAAGTGTCAATATGGTTGTCCTGATTATGGTAAAACATTAACATGTCCACCATATGCACCTAAAGCAGAAGAAATGTCAAACATGGTTTCTTCATATGATAAAGCTATCCTATTTCAAGTAAGTCTATGTTTTATTGATAATGTTGGTGGAATTAGTAAAATCTCATCAGAAATTGAGGAAGAATGTTGTAGATTAGGCTATTATAAGGCATTCGGTTTAGGTGCAGGTCCATGTCTTCTTTGTGATGAATGTAATCTTGAAGAATGTATTCACCCTAGGGAAGCTCGTCCAGCAATGGAAGCTTGCGGTATTGATGTTCATAAAACTATTGAAAATAATGGTTATGATATTTTAGGTATTGATGAGAAAAATAATAGTTATTTCTGTTATGGTCTGGTTTTATTGGAGTAATTTGCCTTATTTTTTAAACTTTTGTATTATAAAAGATTAGTTTATTATTTTTAGTAAAAAATAGATTATTCTAATAAAAGCCTATTTAAAGTATTATTCTAGTAAAAAACTGATTTATAGATAATGTTTAATTTATAACTAATTTCAATTTTTATAATTTCTTTAATCTATAAATATTCTCTTTTAGATTTTGCTTTATTAATCATTTTCTCTTTCTTTTTATATGAATCTGATTTGTATGCATTCTGTTGACGATTAGTTTTTCCATGTGGCATTATTGTAACGAGATCTATTTTATTATCATTGCATGCAAATATCACTTTAATTTCAGAGTAATTCTTTGTACTTGGTGCAGGAAATATAACCTCATATTGATTTTTGCCACTATGTTCGTAGTTTATTGGTTCCTCATTATAGACAGTATCTACAATAAATTCTCTTGAAATGCCATTATCTAATAATCTTTTATTGAAATGCCTATTTTCAAAACACCATTCTATACTATCTGTATCTCCAATTACAAATTTGTCAAAAGCATTCATCATTATTCCCTTATGATATATTTATACTTATTAATTTTTAGTTTAAGTATTATATAAAATTTTTACTAGTGATAATTAGATTTAAGATATTATTTAAAACCTAAATATTTATATGTTTTGAATTATTTAATTTAATATGAAAAAATTAAGGAGTGTGTAATTATGAAAATTTTAGGAATTAATACAAGTCCAAGACCAGATAGTAATGTTAAAGCTGCAATGGAGGTTGCACTTTCAACTGCACAGGAAGAAGGTGCTGAAACTGTTATTATTAGTACAAATAAATTAAATATTTCCCCATGTCAATCAGATAATTACTGTAAATCACATGATGGTCATTGTGCAATTCAAGATAATATGCAGGCTATCTATAAAAAAATTGAAGATTCTGATGTTATTGTATTTGGAAGTCCAATCTACTTCTCAGATGTAACTGCACAAGCTAAATTAATTATTGACAGATTATATTCATACTTTATGAATGAGGATTATCAAAAACTATTTGCTGATAAAAAAGTATTTTTTATTACTAGTAATGGTGCTGCTCCTGTTGAATCATTTGAATCTTCTCTTGAAACACAAATGAATGCTTTTAATTTACTTGGTTTCCAAAAAGGAGACATTTTAAGCTTAAGTGAAAATAATGAACCTGGGGCTTTTAAAAATAAAGATGATCAAATTCAAGAGGCAAAAGAATTTGGTAAAAAATTATTATAAACTATTTTTTTTAATAGCTAATTTTTTTAGCTATTTTTTATTTAGTATTTAATGTCCTTTTCGCTATTTTTTATTTTTATGTCATGACAACTATTAAAATTGATATCAAAATATTGTCTCGTTTTAATAATAAACTTAAACTTGTTCTATGGAAAAGGTCTTCCAAAGAATTTGGGGAATGGGTAAGAGAACATGGATTAAAAGTTTACTCGGATTAGGTGAAGAAGAGTGATGTCTTAAGTTTTATAATTGTTTTCTTAGTAGTTTAAATGATTATTGTTTTTAAGTTTTCTTAATTTTTTATTTTTTTATCTTTTTCTATTTTTCATTTATTTTGTTGTTCCTATAATTTTTCTATTTTCCACTTGTATATCTTGAATGTTTTAAAAAATAAGCAAATAACTGATGTTAGTTACTGAAAACTCTTGTATTCATTTTAAAAGACTTTTTTATTCTAGGTTTTTACTTGTATAGTTTAAATTTCTAGAATTTTTATATAATATTATAACAATATAATTAAGTATATTAAGGTGATATTATGGATTTAAATTCAAAAGAGATATCTAAAAAAATAGAAGATTATAGAAAAGATTACAGTTGTTCACAAGCTACACTTATGGGTCTTTGTGAAGATTGTAATATTGATATTAAAGATTTATCTAAACTTGGGCTAGGATTTTCTGGTGGAATTGGAGGAACATTTGCTGATGGTACTTGCGGTGCTGTAACTGGTGCTGTTATGGCATTAGGTATTTTAGCTGATGAAAAAGATATAAAACCTATGTCCAAGGAATTGTTTAATGCATTTCAAGATAAATATGAATCCGTAAAATGTGGAGATATATCTAAAAATGGTGAAGATAAATCTCCATGTGTTGAAGTTTGTTTATTTGCAGGTAATAAAGTCTGTGAACTTCTAAAAGACTAATTATTTATTTTTAATTTTATATTTTTTTTATTTTATTTTAATTATTTTAAAAATAGCTTAATTTTTTTATAAATTCATATTTGCTTATAGTTTGTACTTTATATAAATTAAAGTATATTTTATATTTGTATAATTTTTTTAAGTATTTCTATTTTTTATTATATTTTTTAAT
>JBJFGN010000031.1:0-11965 GCA_051892775.1 Methanobrevibacter sp.
GGTATTATGTTTTTAATTTTGTTTGCGGCATCACCAAGTTTAGCTTTGGCTTTCATCATACGACCTACCCATGTTTCCATTAATTCTGGGAATGATAAAAGTCTTAAAGTATGCCCTGTAGGTGCAGTATCAAACACCACCATATCATAATCATTACTTTCATCATTTATGATTTTTAAGAAAACCTCGAATGCTGCAGTTTCATCAGCACCAGGTGCAGAAGAAGCCATATCCATTTGATCGGCTAGAATATCTAAACCAAACATTGTATTACTGTCTGTAGAACTTGCTTTTCTTGCATCAATCTCTTTTTGTTTTTCTTCCATTGCTACGTCTGGATCTATTTCAAGGCCCCATAAGTTTTCGCGAATAAATTTTGGGTAGGGTCCAATATATGTTTCAAGTGAATCAGATAATGAGTGAGCAGGATCAGTTGATACAAGTAATGTTTTTTTGCCTTGATTTGCAAGCCAAATAGCTGTTGAAGCTGAAACTGATGTTTTTCCAACTCCTCCTTTTCCACCTACGAATACAAATGTTGTTTTATCTTTATTAAAGTCAAATAAATCTTTAAATGCCATAATTTCACCATCAATATTTGTCTATATCATAATTTTTTATTAAAATTATTTAATCTATTTTTTAAACATTTATCCTCTTGAAAATTTTTATTTAAAAATTTAAATAAATTAAATTTAAAATTGTTATTAATTAATCTTAAATTTTATGGTTCTAAGAGGATTAAATAAAAATATTAAAAATATTTTAGTAACTAAAAGTTATTATTATAATTATATTTTATAATATATAACCTTTTGTTAAATTTAAATATAATAATTGGAAATTTTAATATAGAGGTATGTATATGTTCCAAGAACTTGAAGAATTAGGAAAAAATGGTGATAATTCCAAATCCGAACTTCTTAAAAAATTAAAAGAACTGTCACGTAAAGTTTCAATATATGATCAAATGAAAGTAGTAAGTGAATTAAAAGAATCATTAAATTCTGTACAGAAGCAATATAAGAAAGATTTTTTTAAAACATATGCTAAAGGTTTTGTAGTAAGGATTAACACGATTAAAAATGAAAATTTAGAAAAGTATTCTGATGAGGAATTTGATATAGATAAGTATATTGAATCAATTATAATACTTAAAAGACAATCTGAAGAAAATAATGAAGATAATACAAGCAGTAAAGAATTTAGAACTATCTATACAATTATTTCTTTATATACAACATTTATACTTGAAGAACCAATACATGAAATTGGTACTAAGTTCCCAGGAAATTTAGAGATTATTTATAAAAATGGAAAATATTATTGTCCAGTTAAAAAGAATAATGAAAATAATCCTAAAGCAGTATGTCAATTTTGTATTGCTGAAAACCTTGATTATTAAAACTAGAAGTTTCTTTATGAATTTTTTCATTAAATCTATATGGCATATATATTGATTTATAAACACTATTTTTCCAATATTTATATAAAACTTAAAATAACTAATTTTAATTAGTTTTAAATCATTTTGTTCTTTTTTAATGGATTTTTAGCTAAATGTAAAAAAATTTCATAAAATATAACTATAAAAATTAAATTTATAGTTTCGATGTATATTTAATTAATTTTCATTAGAAACTTAATTATAAATAAATTAAAAACAATATATAATACATTAATGAATTTTTAATAAAAAATTGTTTAATGTGATTTTTATGTATAAATTACCTGAACTTGATGAAGAAAAAGTTAAAGAAGAAATTTGCTTATTTATAGAGAATAAAGTATCAAAAGCAAATTGTGAGGGTATTGTAATTGGATTAAGTGGAGGAATAGATTCCACTGTATCTGCATATTTATCTGCTCAAGCAATAGGTTGTGAAAATGTATTTGGAATACATATGTATTCTTCAACTACACCAAAGGAAGATACAGACCATGCTAGGCTAATGGCTCGTTTATTAGAAATTGAATATAAAGAGATTAACATAGATAAAATAACAAAAGAATTCCTTAAAGAGGCATCTAAACTTAAAGATTATGATGAAAATACAGTTAAAATGGCTAATGGTAATCTTAAAGCTAGGATAAGAATGTGTTTATTATATTATTATGCTAACCTTAGAAATTCAATGGTTGTAGGAACTGGAAATAAAAGTGAACTTTTGATAGGTTATTTCACTAAGTATGGTGATGGTGGTTGTGATATGGAACCTATTGGGGATATATATAAAACTCAATTAAGGTCTCTTGCAAGAGAATGGAAAATTCCTGATGAAATCATCGTAAAACCTCCAAGAGCAGGGTTATGGCCGGGTCAAACTGATGAAGATGAAATTGGATTAAGTTATGAACTTTTGGATTCTATACTTTATTTAATAGCAGATAAAGACTTATCAAATAAAGAGATTATGGATGTAACTAATGTTTCAAATGATGAAATTAATAGGATAAGGAATATGATTTTAGGAAGTAGACATAAAGTAGAAGTTCCAGAAAGTCCAATTGTATCAGATAAAATATTTGGCTAGATATTCAATAAAACAGTTAAAATTCATTAAATTATTTTAAATTTAATTTAAATATGTTAAATTATTATTAAACTCTAAATTACTGAATAATTCAAAAAATTTATACTAATGGTGTTAAGTGTGTCAGAGAATATTGAAAAAAAATGGCAAAAAAAATGGCAAGATGCAAAGTTATTTGAGTCAGATCCAAATGATAAAGAAAAATTATATATTACTGTAGCATTTCCATATCCAAGTGGAGCAATGCATGTAGGACATGGAAGAACATATACAGTTCCTGATGTGTATGCAAGATTTAAAAGAATGGAAGGATATAATGTATTGTTTCCTATGGCATGGCATGTAACTGGGGCTCCAGTTATTGGAATTGCAGATAGGATTCAAAGAAAAGACCCTTGGACTTTGGATTTGTATGAACATGTACATAAAGTACCTAAAGATAAGTTACCAGAACTTGCAGACCCTATTAATATTGTCAAATATTTTAGTACAGAATACCACAATGTCATGAATAAAATGGGATATTCAATTGATTGGAGAAGGGAATTTAGGACTATTGATCCAACTTATCAGAAATTCGTAACTTGGCAAGCTAATACTCTTTATAAAAAAGGATTGATTAAACAAGGTGAACACCCAGTAAAATATTGTCCACATGATAAAAACCCAGTAGGGGACCATGACCTCCTTGAAGGTGAGGGTGTTGGAGTAAATGAACTTACTTTATTAAAGTTCAAATGTGATGACATAATGCTTGTTACAGCAACTTTACGTCCAGAGACTATTTTTGGTGCAACTAATTTATGGTTAAACCCAGAAGTTCATTATATTTTAGTTGAAGTGGAAAAAGGACAATCTAAAGGTGAAAAATGGGTAATGTCTGATGATGCATATTACAATGTTTCAAATCAGAAAGAACTTAAAGTAATTAAAGATATAAACCCTGAAGAATTAATTGGAAAAATGGTTGAAAATCCATTAAGTCATGAAAAACTTCCAATATTCCCTGCTAGTTTTGTAAGCTCTGAATATGGTAGTGGGGTAGTATTTTCAGAACCTGCTGATGCGCCAGCAGATTATATTGCACTTCAAGACTTAAAACAAAATAAGGAATTAATTGGAAAATATGATATTGCAGAACTTGTTGAAAAAACAGAACCAATTAATGTTGTAAGTGTTAAAGGATATGGGGATATCCCTGCAAAAGAAATTATAGAAAAACTTCAAATTACAAATCAGGATGACCCTAAAGTACATGAAGCAACTGAAGAATTATATAAAACAGAACATAGTAAAGGATATCTTAGTCAACGTTTCCCTAAATATGGTGGTAAAAAAGTTGCATTTGTAAGGGATGAAGTTAAAGAAGATCTTGTTGAAGAAAATATTGCAGATATTATTTATGACTTTGCAGAAAGGCCTGTAATATGTAGGTGTGGTAATCGTTGTGTAGTTAAAATCATGGATGATCAATGGTTTATGAAATATTCTGATGAGGAATGGACTAAAAAAGCTAAAGAATGTCTTGAAGGAGAAACCGTTATTCCTGGAGAAATAAAAGCAAACTTTGATTATTATCTTGGATGGTTACAAGATTGGGCATGTTCAAGAAGAGTAGGTCTTGGAACTAGGGTGCCATGGGATAAAAAATGGTTAATTGAACCGCTTACAGATTCCACAATTTACATGTCTTATTATACTATTGCAAAATACCTTAGAGACATGGATCCAGAATTATTAAATGATGCGTTCTTTGATAAAGTATTTTTAGATATAGACTCTGATGATATTAAGGTAGAACAGGAATTAGTTAATAAAATACAAAAAGAATTTAATTATTGGTATCCATTAGATTGGAGGTTATCTGCAAAAGATTTAGTTGGAAATCATTTAAGTTTCTTAATGTTTGCCCATACTGCAATTTTCCCTAAAGCAAAATGGCCTAAAGGAACTGTAGTATTTGGTATGGGACTTCTTGAAGGAAATAAAATGTCTTCATCAAAAGGAAACGTTATTTTACTTGATGATGCAATAAATGAATACTCTGCTGATGTTGTAAGATTATTCTTAATGTCTTCAGCTGAGCCATGGCAAGATTTTGATTGGAGAGAAAAAGAAGTTAAAGGAACTCAAAGAAGACTTCAATGGTTTAGAGATTTTGCAGCTAAAGTAAATCAAATCAATGGAGGAAATCTTAATTTATCTAATATTCCAAAAGTTGAAGTTAAAACAAATATTGGTAAATGGATTATTGCAAAATTAAATCAACATATTAAAAACTCTACAGAAGCATTAGAGGTATTCCAAACAAGAAAAGCTTCACAAGAAGCACTTTTCTTACTTAAAAAAGATGTAGATCATTATATGTACAGAGTACAGCATATTATAAATGATGATGATGAGGAAGTTAAATATGTATTGTCTACTTTAATTAAAGATTGGATTAAAATATTATCACCATTTACACCACATACTTGTGAAGAATTATGGAGTAAATATGGTGGAGAAGGATTTGTATCAGAAGCTTCATGGCCAGAATATGATGATAGTTTAATAGATGAAGAAATTGAAAAATCTGAAGAGCTTATTCAAAATCTTGTTAAGGATATTAATGAGATTAAAAAAATGGTTGATGAAGATGTAAATAAAATCCATATTTACCTTGCTCCAAAATGGAAATGGGATTTATATGAGATTGCAGATGAAATTGGAAAACCTGATATTGGTCAAATGATGGGTAAAGCAATTAAGGCTAATATTTACTCTAATAAAAAAGAAATAGCTAGTACCGCCAAAAAAATTAGTCGTGAAATGACTAAAACAAAATATATTGGAAAAGTAGATGAAGCAGCTATTTTAAATGATAGTAAAGCATATCTTGAGGAAGAATGTGGAAGTGAAGTAATTATACATACTGATGATTCATACGATCCACAGAATAAAGCAAGAAATGCTATGCCATATAAACCTGCTATATTCTTGGAATAGTTAATATTTAACTATTTTAATACTTTTTTTATTTTTTTTTAATTTTCAAATAATACTTATAGTTTCTTGATGGTTTTAAAATTTAAAATATATTTAATGTATATTTGTTAAGAAATTAAATTTTTAAAGAAAATAAGTTTTCACGAGATATCTTATTTATTTAAATAAAACATTATAAAATTATTAAAATAATATTGTACATATACATATAATATTTTATAATGAGTATCTTTATCAAAGGTTTGATTTTATTTAAAAGTTCACTTAATTAAATAAAATTAGTTTAAATATTTATAGAATTTTTATAAATTCTTTGGTTTATTTTATTTTTTAGATTTTTTTTATTTTATCTTAATTAGAGCAAATTATTAGGATTCTTATTTAATAATTTACTATAAATTTTCTATTTTTAAATTTTGATTAATACGCTTTTCTGCTGATTTTTAATTATTTATAGTAAACTTTAATAGTTAAATAATTTAAAAATTAAAATATGGATAAAGAAAAATGGTTTAAATATGTTATTGTGATTTTATTTTTACTTATCTTATTATTTGGCTCAGTTGCTATTGTATTTAATTACACAGCACTTAAACCAGGCATGTTATAATATAATTATTTAGCATATTGTATATTTGTGTGTAAATTTAAGGTATTTATTCAGTATATATTATCATTACACACATGTATGTAAATTCAGAGGTACTTATTTCTTTAAGATTACTTTTAACTATTTTTTCATCAGGATAACTTAATCTTTCACATACCATTACCTTTCTTTTAGGATTTACTCCATTATCAATCAAATATTGTGCCATATCTTTAACCTTTCTAGAGGGAAGTGCTATTGTTGGCTTTCCATTATCAATGATTTTTAATATTTCATTAATATTTTTCCTTCCATGGAAAGTCATTATATTTGCTTTATCCCATGGAATTTGAGATTTTGCACTTGCAAGTTGAAGTGAACTTATTCCAGGTATAACTTCTATATTACTGGCATCAAATTTTTTTTCTTTAGAAATCTCAAGTATTGGACTTAAAAGACCTGAAAATCCAGGATCCCCTGTAGATAAAAGCGCTACAGTTTTACCATTTAATGCAAGATCAACACTTTCTTCGAGGTTTCCATGTAAATTTTTAACATTAAATACTATCGTTTTCTTTATATTTTCAAAAAGATCTATTGCTCTTTGGCTTCCCATTACAATATCTGCATTTTCCACAGTTTTGACAGCTCTGTATGTTAAATATTCTTTTGCACCTGGACCAATACCAATTATGTATAATTTTGACATTTTATTTACCTATTTTAATTTTATTTTTAAAGATTAACTTTAATTTCATTTATTTTTAAATATGAAAAATTTTGTTTTAAATTTTTTGATTTAAAAGATTATAATTTAATTCATTGTTTCGGATTATAGTATTCGTATTTTTCTAATTTTTCTATTTCTCTTTTAAGAACTTTATAAAGATTTTCTGCACCAATTATTTCATTTTCTATTTGCCATGTACTTGGATGCATAATAAATGGTTTTGTTTGTGGTCCACCCATACCTCCATGACTACCTACTAATTCTTCAAATGCACATACCTCTTCTGTTTCAGGATTATAAAAACTATTTACAAGTATATCAGGACAATGTTTAAATGAATTAGTACGTTTAAGATGGTATCTTGCATTTTTACCATACGGTTCTAATGGATTTCTTCCTTTAATTTTTCCATTATTAAGGTAATATATTCCTTCCTCTCCAATTACCATTGGTCCATTAAGACTTGAGTTTACAAGTATAAACCCAATATATTTATTTTTAACAAGTCCTGGAATTAGGTTAGGGAAGAATTCTACAATTTCTTCATAGTATAATCTTCTGGGCCATTGGGTAAGGTATATTAATGCAAGGTTTCCTGAACCAAGGACTATCACTTCTGAATTTTCAGGTTTTTTAAATTTATGTTGTACTGGACTATATTTTTCAATGTAATCAAGGCTATCTTTATACATGTTCTCTAAATATGTTTTTTGTTTATTTAATGGAATAAATACTTCCTTTAAATCGTTTTTGTCATTTGATCCCATAATACTATATATTTGCATATCTTCTGGAAGTAGGCTTCTTACAAATTTTTCAAAACTTACTCCATATCTTTGTTTAAATGTGGCTCCATTACATTGCCCATGGTCTGACTGAATCACAATATCATATTTTCTTTCAGAATATCTCATAGCATTTTTTATACGGTCAATTTGTTTATCTAATTTTCTAAGAACATTAAATGAATCCTCATCTCTTGTTCCAGAGTGGTGTGCAACTTCATCATACCCAAGATAGGTTGCGTAAATAGTATCTACATCTCCAACCATCATATCTAAGATAATACTTTGTGTATTTACTTCTCTTAGGAAAACATTAGTTCCTGCACGTGTAAGTGTATATATTGGGCTTCTTCTTATTCTAGGCCTAATGTTTTTAATAGAATGTTTAATTTGTGAATATGTCTCTAGGATAATTTCTTCTAAGAAAAGAACACATATACGTGCAAAACTACTTGGATTTGCAAATACAGAGACCCATGCTTTATTATACATTTTCTGTAAATTTAATGCTTTTGATAATGTAAATATTACATTATCTGTATCTCCAGAGAATAAATTGCAACGACTTCCACCATTTTTGGCAAGCAATCCATTTCCATTTGATATCCTTTTTTCTATTTCATTAACATTGTTAAAACTTCCACAAGTCATAATTTTATTGTTGTTTTCTTTTTCAACCCATCTATATGCAACAATATCTTCGTTATTTCCTTGAAGTATTCCTGCTTGACTTGCTCCAGTTTGACTAGAAAGGTCCGTTTCCCATTCTGTAATATGATGACTACCAATTTCAATCCAAGATTTAAGGGTTGGCATATAACCTTTTTCTATTGCCTCTTCTAAAATCTCACAAGCTAATCCATCAATTTCAATGATAATCATGCCTTTAGATTTTTTTATTGGATTTTTCCTTCTAAGTTTTATTGCATCTCTTGTAACTGCACGATAATATGAACTATTATCATCAATAGTGATTATTCCTGAAAGAAAAGTATTTACTCCCGCCATACATATTGGTGTTAAAAATGTAGCGGGTCCATCTATTGAAAATCCAGGAACAAAGAAATTAAGTATCCAAAAGAACAATCCATTAAAAATAAGTGATGCTGCTCCAAAGGTGTATATAAAAAATGGCATGAATACACGTGTAATAACTGGCCAAAGTATAGCATTTGCTATACCTACAATAGTTACTACAATTATTGCGGTAGGAATGCTATCTACAGTTAATCCTAATTTGAATGGTGCAATAATTAAAAAACCAATTATATTACCTATCCAAACGATAAGTGTACGTAAAAAAAGATTTTTATATGAAAACTCTTCAACTTCTGGTTGATAATCTTCAGGCATTCCAGTAAGTGTTCTTTTTAGTTTTTCAGTATCTGGTTTTTCTCTTTCCATACACTCACCATTTCATTATTTATATTATTTTTATAATTGAAAAATTAATCTATTTGAATATTTTTGATGTTGTTTTTTTTATAAATATTTTATTTACTTATTGTTTATTTGTTTAAATAATTTTTATTTTTTCTTATTTTTTTCATTTTCATTTATTGACATTTTTTCTTTTAATTCTTTAGTTTTTTCTTCAATAAAGTTTTCAATATCATCAATATTTAAAAATTTATTTATTTCTTTTCTTGTTGGAAATGGTTTCATTTGATTTGAATGTTTAACATAAATTTTTTTATGTGGGTTATCATCTTTATTTTCTTTTTTAAGAACTTCCGGGCTTTTAAGTTTAAATATTGTTATTTCTGGTGCACAATTTATTCTAAGCCAAAAAATATTCGTTCCAAGACCTTTGCTTGTATATTGAATCATGTCTCCTACTTGGTATTCTCCTACAGGGTATTTATGGGAACATGATCCTCTAAGTATTGTCGTGTTAATGCCTGGAATTATAAATTGTCCTCCATGTGAATGTCCAGATATTTGTAGCGCAAATCTTCCAGTTAATGCAGAAATATCTGCAAAATCAGGTTCATGTGCTAACATTATTGCAGGTCCTTCTTTAGGGAGTTTTTTCATTACTGTATCAATATCTTCTTTCTGAAGCATCATACTATCTACACCAGCAATGTTTAATTGCGCAATTTTATTGTTTCTTTTCCTTTTAATTGTATAAACATCATTGCTTATATCAATTATTCCTGAATTTTTTAGTATTTCACGTATTCTATCTGCACCATTCCAATGATCATGGTTTCCAAGTACTGCAAGTGAAACATCCTTTGGTTTTAACATTGAAAGACATCTTTCAAGATCGTCTGCAACATCATCTAATATATATGATACATAGTCTCCAGTTAAAGCAACCATATCTGGTTTTTGTTTATTTACTATATTTATTACGCCTTCAAGATACTCTGCTGTTAACCATTGTCCAAGATGAAGGTCTGATAAGTTTACAATTTTATAATCATGAAACATTGGATTAAGATCTTTAATTTCCACATTGACCTCTACAATATCATAGATACTTTCATCAAATTCCATAGGTATTATTTTTTCACGTGTTATGGTCATGGCTTTTTGAATCATTTGTCTTGCAGCTAATGCAGTTGGTTTATCCTCTTCCATTTTATCACTGTTTTATATATTAACTCTCAATTTTTTAAGTTATACTTATTTAGTGTTATTAAACTCTTGTAGTAAGCGGTTGTTTAAAGTTTATTTCATTTAGAAATTTTATTTATTAATTAGGATAATTTTTATCTTAATTTTATGATTTCAATAAAATCCTGGTTCTTTAAAGGTATTATTTTTAAGAAATAATATTTATTAAACTATTGTCTATAAATAGATTATTTATATTAATTAATTTTAATTTAAATAAAAACTATTCTAAAAAATCTAATGATTTCTAGTAAAAGAATAATATAATATTTGTTTTTTATACCTTTAATTACTATCTGATTAGGATATATAATAATATTTATAAATCTAAAAAATATATTATAATAAGTAGAGTTTTATTTTATATATAGAAAAATAACTTAGTAAGTAATATGAATTTAAAAATTTTAGTTTTTTGTAAAATAAATTAATAAGTAAAATTCTATATAAAAATTCAAAAACTAATTTTATATTTATTTTTATTAAAAAGATTTTCAATTTATAAAAAATTTATTTATTTTATATTTCGTGATATTATGCTACAAATTGCTGTTACAGGAAAACCAAATGTAGGAAAATCATCATTCTTTAATTCAGCTACAGCATCCAAAGTTGAAATGGCAAATTATCCTTTTACAACTATTGATGCAAACATAGCTATTGGCCATGTTATTGGAACATGCCCTTGTAAAGAACTTGGTGTAACATGTAGTCCTAGGAATTCAGATTGTAAAGATGGAAAAAGAATTATACCAGTAGAACTTATTGATGTTGCAGGTTTAGTACCTGGGGCACATGAGGGTAAAGGTTTAGGGAATAAATTTTTAGATGATTTGATGCAAGCAAAAGTATTGATTCATGTAATTGATGCTTCTGGTTCTACAGATGCTGAAGGAAACCCCGTTGATCCAGGGTCCCATGATCCATTAGACGATATTGATTTCATGGAAAATGAGATTGTAATGTGGTTATATGGAATTTTGAATAGGAATTGGGTAAGGCTTACACGTAAAATTGGTGCTGAACATTTGGATGTTGCACATGTAATATTTGACCAATTATCAGGTACTGGTGTTACAATTGAGGATGTAATTGAAGCGAAAAGAAAAATGGACCCTGATTATACTAATTGGGAAGAAGAAGATTTAATTGAACTTTCACGTAATATTTTACACCTTGCAAAACCTATGATTATTATTGCAAATAAAGCAGATTTACCTACTGCAGGTGAAAATATTAAAAGACTTCAAGAAAAATATCCCCATGTTATTCCAACAAGTGCCGAATCAGAACTTGCGCTTGTTAGGGCTGCAGAATCTGGTCTTATAAAATATGTTTCTGGAGATTCTTCATTTGAAATTATTGAAGAAGATAAACTTTCTAAAAAACAAAAATTAGCACTTGATTATATTCAAACTAACATTCTAGATGTTTATGGAAGTACAGGTATTCAAAAAGCATTAAATACAGCTGTATTTGATTTACTTGATATGATTGTTGTTTATCCTGTTCAAGATGAACATAAATACTCAGATCAGAAAGGTAATGTTTTACCTGATGCAATACTTGTTAAAAAAGGTGCAACTCCTCAAGAACTTGCATATGTTATTCATACGGATATTGGTGATAAATTTTTATATGCAATTGATGCAAGAAAAAATATGAGAATAGCTAGTGATTATGAACTTGTTGATGGGGACATTATAAGTATTGT
>JBJFGN010000031.1:12065-13450 GCA_051892775.1 Methanobrevibacter sp.
AATAATATTTACAGTTGAAATGCTCCTCTTAAATTATATTAAGTATAAATAAAATTATTTAAAGATATTAAATTAAATAAAATATTTTTAATAATTTTGTTGTTGAAAACTATTTATTGAAGAAACTTTATTTTCCAAAATTCATTTGCTTTTAAATGAGTTTTATATCTTAAATTTAATGGATTTCAACAAATCCGATTTTATTTAAAAATTATAATTTATTATTTTTATGAGATAGTAAAATATATTTCGTTTAACTAATTAAAAAGGTGAAAAAATGCATCCACGTCCAAGTCCTATAGCTGCTTCATTATATACATTAAGAGATTTAAATGCTGATGTCATTGTTATGCATGGTCCTAAAGGATGTTGCTTTAGAACAAGTAGATTATTAGAAAGTGATGGAGTGCGCGTTTTAACAACAGGTATGAGTGAAAATGATTTTATTTTAGGTGCTGGTGAAAAATTAGAAGAAACATTAATTGAAGCATATAACATGTTTCATCCTAAACTTATGGGGGTTGTTGGAACATGTGCTAGTATGATTATAGGTGAAGATTTAAAAGAAGCTATTGACAATGTTGATTTAGATTGTATTGTAATACCTGTTGAAGTTCATGCAGGTTTAGGTGAAGGGGATAATACTGAAGGGGCTATTTTGGTCTTAGAACGTGCAGTTGAATATGGTGTAATACCTGAAGAAGAAGCAAGTAGGCAAATTAAAATGTTAAAACTTGCTACTGAAGTTGAAAAAACAAGGGGCATGGCACAAGGTAAGTATATTAAACCTAATTTCGGAGATAATAAAGAAAAAGTTGCAAATATAATTGTTAATGCTATTCGCGATAATAAAAATGTTGCTTTTGTATTAAATGCTAAAAAAGAGACATCATATTTATTTGCAGATATTTTAAACTTTGATTATACTAAAATTAATCCAAACAATAAACCAATGTTTATTGGAAATTTAGATGAAAATATTGGTCTTCCAAGAATAAGAACTCATGCGAAAAATGTTAAATCCGATTTAAAAAAAGATTCAAACATTGATTTTGATTATATTACAGGAGGTCTTGATGAATATCCTATTACTGGGGGCATTGCAGAAAAATATCTTAAAAATAATGATATTGATTTATTGGTTGTAGCAGGTGTTCCACATGCTCTTAAAATTGAAGATTTCGATGTAGAATCTGTTGCAGTAACTGATGGTCCAAGACTTGTGGAAGCTTTACGTGATGATGGTTATAATCATGTTATTGCAGAACTTGATGCACATTCTAAAACTCTTGGTGTGGATAGTGTTGTTGATTCTGATTTTGGTATGATGATTCGTTCTGTTATTGATTGGACTAATGAATGATTCATAATTACAATTTTAATTT
>JBJFGN010000031.1:13550-22219 GCA_051892775.1 Methanobrevibacter sp.
TTTGTAAATTTAAAATATTAAATTTATTTTTTAGTTTTTAAATCTTATTTTTTTTAGATTTGTTTTTTTGTGGTTTTAGTTTTTAAATCTTATTTTTTTTAGATTTGTTTTTTTTGTGGTTTTAGTTTTTAAATCTTATTTTTTTTAGATTTGTTTTTTTTGTGGTTTTAGTTTTTAAATGTTTAAAATTACATATTTTAGTTTTTTATTATTTCTTTATTTCTTTGTGCTTATTTTCCTTATTTTATTGTTTGATTTCTAAAAACATTTAATTTTTAAAAAATTTTTTTAGATTGCAATCAAAAATTTTATTTAATCTTAAACTAAACTAATTTATGTATAAATTTTATTTTAATAATTTATTTTTATTATTCGATTATATATTTAAACAATTATTTTTATGAATCTTAGATTTTTCTAAAGTAATTATTATAAAATTTAAGTTAATTGTTTAATATTTTGTTTAATAAGTATTATGGTGTAATAATGGATATTGAAGGATTTGTAAGATCTAGACTTAAAGAAGGTCAAGATGAAGGGGAATTAAAAGAGATTCTTGCAGAAAGAATTAGAGAATATAAAGATATAAATGATGAACGTTCTCTTTTAATGGCTCAAAGTGTTATTGATGAGGTAAACACAACACTTAAACTTAATTATAGTAATGATGAAAATTTAAAGGATATAATAAGGATACCTGAAGCAGGTGTTGGTATGGGTCAAATGGGAGTGGGATCCCGTGGAGCTGGTGATTTCTTTGTACATAGGAGAATTGCACAAATTGTATCAAGTACAAACACTGACTCAGAAGTTAATCCATCTGCTCAAGATGATGGAGGGGTGGTAAAAGTAAAATCTAATAATGATGATATGTATATTACCACTGCTGTTGATGGAGTACACTCAAGACTTAGTGACTATCCATTTTTAGGAGGATTTCATGTAACACGTGCAACTTTAAGGGATGTCTGTGTAATGGGTGCAGATCCAGTAGCTATTTTAAGTGATTTACATCTTGCAGATGATGGGGATATCGGTAAATTATTTGATTTTACTGCAGGTGTTTGTGCAGTATCTGAACTTCTTGATGTTCCACTTGTAGCAGGTAGTACATTACGTGTTGGTGGAGATATGGTTTTAGGTGATAGATTAGTAAGTGCTGTTGGAAGTGTTGGTGTAAGTCCATATCCACCTACCGCAAGAAAAGGAGCAACTGAAGGAGATATTATATTAATGACTCAGGGTGCTGGTGGAGGAACTATCACCACCACTGCATTATATAATGGATACTTTGATGTTGTATGGGATACATTAAATGTTGACTTTGTAAAAGCATCTAATGCATTATTTAACAATGATCTTGTTAAGGATATCCATGCCATGACTGATGTTACAAATGGCGGATTACGCGGAGATGCACATGAAATATCCTCAACTACTGGTGTAGGTTTAGAATTTAACCATGAAAAAATTCGAAGTCTTGTAGCACCTAAAGTATTAAACATGTTAGAAAATTTAGATATTGATCCTCTTGGAGTATCTACTGATTCACTAATGTTAATTGTACCTCCTGAAATTTCTGATGATGTTATTAAAACTATTAAGTCAGTTAATGTGCCAATAGATATTATTGGTAAGGTTGATGATGAAGGTAGTCCAAGACTTGTTAATGAGGATGGATCTGTTGAAACATTAACTCCATTATTTAGGGAAGCTGCTTACACTAAGATTAAAAAATTAGTTGGAGATACTACTCCTGAAGACTTTGAAATAATGAAAGATAAAGTTCAAAAAGCAGCAGATAATGCAATAAATAAAAAGGATAAAGTTATTGATTATATTTTAAATAATAATTAATAATTTTTATAAGATAATTAATTTTCATTAATTATTTTTTTATTAAATTTAAAAGGAGTAATCTAATAATAAAGCATGTTATTTAAAAGATTCATCTTTGATAAAAAAGGATTTTACTCAATAGTTGATGGTATCTTAGCCATTTTTCTAATTTTTATTGTAATTTTTGCTTTTAATATAAATATTAATTTAAATATTCTAAATTCTAATTCTAAAACTTTAAATAATTATGATACTGCAGAAGATATTTTAGAGTTAATGTCTGAGGATGATACTTTAAATTTAATTTATTATGAAATTAAATATTCAAATAATTTTAATAATGCAAAAGACATTTCTCAAAAATATTTTAATGAAACTATTCCTAGTAAAAATTATTTATTCACGGTTAATGGTAAAACTTTAGCATCGAATATTAATTCTAAATCAAATAATTATAATTCTGCTACTCGGTATGTAAATGGTTATTTATTTAGTTTAAGTATTTACTAAGAGTTATACTATTTTATACTTTTTATAATCTAATATGGGATTTATTTAAATTTTTTACTTTAAATTTTCTTATTTAAAAACTTAATTTTATTATTTAATTTAATTTAGAATACTTTGAAATCTTCAGTATAAGATTTATTTTAAATTTTAAAATAAATGGCTTTTTAAAAATCAGAATTTTAAGTCAAATAATTTCTCAGCAGAATCATTTAAAAATAAGTTTTATTTTAGATTCAAATAATTTAATGGGTTAATACTAATTTAATTTATAATAATTAAATTAATTCTTCTATTTATATTAAAATTTTAGTTTTTTGCATTTTTAATTTTGTCTGAATTTTTTCCATTTTTTTAATATTTTTAATAAAGTTTTAAATATTATAACTTACTAAAACTTATTATATATGAAGTTTTACAATTGTAAGATTTTATAGTATCATTTTTTAATTTTTATGTAAATGCCCTGGTGGTGTAGTTTGGATAACACGTAGGATTGCGGATCCTATTCCCCGGGTTCAAATCCCGGCCAGGGCATATCTATTTTTTATTTTTTCTTAATTTTGATTTTTATGCAATTTCAATGATTTTTAGGTTTTAGATATTATGCTTAATGCAAGTACATATGTTACAGATAATCCAGGTATTGGCGGAGTAATTAGAGATAGATATGAAGATTTTTATGTTGAAGAAATTCCAGAACATCTTCCTGAGGGGGATGGTCCAAACATATGGATATGGATAGAAAAACTTGGGAGAACTACATTAGATGTGGTTTTGGATATTTCAAGAGATTTACATATTAGTCGTAAAAGAACTGGTTTTGCAGGAATGAAAGATAAAAAAGCTATAACTCGACAATGGATTTGTATTTCTAATATGGAATCTGATGAAAAGCTTCAGGAAGTTTTAGATTTAAAAGATAGCATCCATAACACTAAATTTCTTAAAGTAGTAAGGGGTCATAAAAAACTAAGGATGGGTCAACTTAAAGGAAACAAATTTAAAATAAACATTAAACACATTGAATTAAATGATGATGTTAAAAGTTTAGAAGATGCGGCAGACATTGCTCGTGATGTATTAAAACAATTAGAAAAGACAGGTGTTCCTAATTATTTTGGTTGGCAAAGATTTGGTAAACCAAGAGCCACTACCCATTTGGTAGGTGAAGCATTAGTACAAAATAATCTTAAAAAGGCTGTAGATTTATATATAGGTAATCCTTCTGAATTAGAATCTCCAGATACTCGAAAGGCAAGACAAGCATATGATGATGGGGACATGGAGAAATCATTAGAATTGATGCATGGTGGAATGCGTTATGAAAAAATGATGTTAAGACAGCTTATTCATGATTACAATAAATTTGGAGAACTTAATGATAAATCTTATAAAAGCGCTCTTTTAAGTCTTCCAAAACCTCTTCAAAGAATGTTTGTACATGCTTATCAATCTTATTTATTTAATGATGTTGTAAGTAGAAGAGTTGCAATGGGTATTGATAAGTATATTGAAGGGGATATTGTGATTGACAATGATGAGGCAATTATAAGGGATAAAACACCTAGCGAGTATCAGGAATTAATTACTAGTTTTCAAGGAAATCCAACTTCTCCGTTATATGGTACAAAAGTACCATTTGCAGGTGGAAATGTGGGTAAAATGGAAAAAGAAGTTTTAAATAATTATAATTTGACTAAAGAAGATTTTGAATGTCCTAAAATGCCTAAACTTGGTAGTCATGGTTTAAGACGTTCTATGAGATTCCAAGTATGGGATACTAATGTTGATTTAATTGAGGATGGTATTTCTGTTGAATTTTCAATAAATAAAGGTTCTTATGCAACAGCTGTTTTAAGAGAAATTATGAAGGTAGATGTTGTATAATTATATTTTTTTTAAATATTCTCTGTTTAAACCATTCAATTTTATTCTAATATTATTTTAAGTTTAAAAATAGGTAGTGTTAATAAAATTTAACTATATGAATTTTTAATATAACTTAGTTTATTTAATAAATAATTGTTTATAATTGCTAATAATTTATTATTTAAAACTTTAAAAATTAGTAAAAAAAAAATAAAAATTGAATATTAGAAAGTATTATTTTATTCTAATTATTCATTTTTAAAATATTTTTGCTTTAGTTAATTTTATAAAATATTTTTTTATAGGTATTTATAATTTTGTTTTTTATTTGCTTATATTATAATAAAATATTACTCTAAATGATCTTTCTTCATCAAATAATGATCCAGCACTAATCCAAATTTCATTTGTCTGATTCTTTATATAATCATCAGTATTAAATTTTAATAAGCCTATGCCATTATGAACATTAATTTCTGTTTCATTTTTTCCATTTAAATATCCATATATCTTGAAGTCAGGTAAATCTTTAGCAATTGTTGTATTTTTGTCATCACTATAGAAAATGATTTTATAAACCCCAGGGCTTACATAAGTTAAATTATTAAAATGAATAGCCGTTGTTTTAATTCTAGGACACATTGTTCCTGCACCAACAGTACCATCAAGATCCCAAGTTACAATTAAATTAACACCATAAAAATTAGGACCTAAATATAATCTTTTACTAGTATCATTTACACCAGGTGCATAGATACCATAAGGATTTGCACTCATTTCACCCAATATGAACATTCCTGGACCTTTTGCATTATCATATATTGCATTATTTGTTACAAGTGGATATTCTCCATTAATTGGTAGGAAATTTGGCCAGAATACAACACCCTCAAGTGTACTGTTAAATACAAGGTTACTTGTCATTTTAATTCCAGTATTGTTAGGTGCATTAAAATTAACTCCTATGTAGTTTTTGATTATATTATTACCTTTTATAGTTAAGTTTACTGCAGAGTTATTTGCAAATATACCATAACCAATTGGACCTTCGGGATTATTATAATCAATGAAACCTATATTATTGCTTATATTATTGTATAAAACATTAGTATTTGCTACATTATATCCATAGTAAATACCAAAGTTATTAACTTCAATATCATTGTTTTTTATTGTAATATTATTTGAATTTTCAAGTTTTATTCCATTATAATGTTTGAAAATATGATTATTTTCAATTAAATTATTATCACTATCTATTAATATACCATTACCTGTAAATTCGCTTGTTCCATTATAATAACTTGGAATGTCTCCAGAAAGTATGCTAGTAATAGTATTGTTAATTATTTTTGCATTATTTCCATTTAATTTAAGGGCTGTACTATTATTTGTTACTATATAAAATCCATATATATTTGCATCATTAGCATTCACGGTTATAATTGTATTATTGTATATACCATTAAGTGTAGCTGAGTTTCCATTTATGTTTAAAGGTTTTGTAATTATTAAATTTATATTATTATAATTACCTTTAGAAAAAATCACTGTTTCTTTAGGGTTTAAATTATTTAAAATATCTTGGATTTGTTTATTATTCATATTACTTGAAATGGTTATTGGATTTTTGACTAAAATATATTTATATATATTTGTAGATGAGTATTGTTTATTTCCTTTGTAATTAAGAGAGATGGTATAAATCCCTGAATTTAAATTAATGGGTAAACTGATTTGTCCATCTTTGTCAGTTGTTTTTGTGTAAGATTTTTTATTTATTGTAATGCTTATTTTCTGATTTTTAATAGGGTGATTATTAGTATCTACTAATTTAGCAATAAAAGAACCAGTTTTGCATGTTTTAACATAATCATTTGCATTTATAGTGGTTGATTTTTTAGATTTTCCATTAATAATAATTGTTCTAATAAGAGAACTTTCTTTAAAAATATCATTTCCATTAAAAACAATTTTAATCGTGTATTTTCCTGGTTTTAAATTAATAGCAATACTTGCCTGACCATTATTATTGGTATTTACAGTATATGTTTTTGAGTTAATAATAAAATCAAGTTTTTTATTTACTAAAGGATAATTTAAACCATTAGTAATAGTTGCAGTGAATCTTCCATTGTTACCATAAACTTTAATAAGATTTGATGCAATTATTTTTGTTTTAATATCCCTTTTTAAAATACTTATTTTTGCAACTTCAAAGTCTCCATTGTATTCATCATCACCCAAGAAAGCAATAGCAAATGTATAATATCCTGCATATGCAAGGTTGATTTGGAGTTTTGCAAGTCCATTTTCGTCAGTTATAAGATTATATACAACGCCATTGAAACCAACGCTAACTGGTTTATTTGCTAAAACATCACCATTTTGATCTTTAAGGGTTACGGTGAAGTATCCTCCTCTTTCACCATTATAAAAATCAACAGCTTTCTGGACCATATTTTTATAAGCAATTGAAGTATCTATTTTATTTGTTTTAGAAACAACTATGATTGTTGAAGAATTAGAATTATCATATTTGTTATTTCCCTCATAGTTTACAATTATATTAAATTTCCCATATCCAATATTAATTTTAGCAATACCCTTTTTATCTGTAACTATTATTGCTCTTGTATTATTGTTAATTATATAATTTAATGTAGCATTAGAAATAGGGGTATTATTTTTATCTGTTAAATTTAAAATAATATTTCCATCAATATAATCAATACTTAAATGAGTTTTTTCTTTAAGGAATGGATATTTTTCATTATTGACTGTGGTAATTGTTTCATTAAACAATATTTTATCAAATTTAATTTGAGTTTCTCCATTTTTGAGGTATGAAATAATATTTTCTTGGTTAAAATAAACACTTAATCCATTAAAAGAGTTCGTTTTTATTGATTGATTATTTGTTGAATTATAAATGTTTGATTCAACTTTTATTGTTTTATTGGTATAATCTATACTTGTAATCATATTAATCCATGTTTCAGGAACATTAACTGTTTTTGTGGTATCCATGAAAAAATCGTACCAATTAGTTTTATTTAATGGATTATTTACTCCCCACCAATTATTATTTATACTTGAAGTTTGAAGTTTCAACATACCTGCAGGATCTTCTCCAATCCATACATTTTTTCCTTTTGGAGCAAAATTATCATAAATAGTGTTATTTTCTATTTTTAATATAGGTATTGTATTTTCATCTTCAAAGGTGACTGCAATAGCACCAGCATATTTTAATGCATAATTATTAATTATAACACTATTTGTAATGCTTAATGGACCAGAAGTCATTATTGCACCACCTTTACCACCTGCAGAGGTTGTTTTACTTGCATTATTATTTTTTATAGTGCAGTTGTTAATGTATATAAATGATGCCCAGTTGTATACTGCTCCTCCCCAACTTCCACAATTATTCTCAAAAATACAATTATTTAAAGTTGAGTTAGATAATATAGTAAAACCAACTGCGCCTCCATCTCTTTCTGAAGTATTATTCATGAATTTTGAATTTTCAATTAATATTTTACTAGATCTTTCAGATTTAACTGCACCACCATCATGAGCAGCATAATTATTTGTAAATAAAGAATCGTTTATATATATGGTTCCACTTTCTGAAGAGATGGCTCCTCCTATAAATGCACTATTATTGATGAATCTGCAATTATAAACTTTTAAATTACCATAATTATTTATTGCTCCTCCATTACCATCATTTGCTATGTTATTTCCATTAACAAATGTAAGATTAATAAAATTAACAGTTATATTGTCAGGTATGGTAAATATAGGTCCAGTTTTACTATTTCCATTAATTATTATTTTATTTGGACTTCCATTTCCTAGAATTGTGAGATTATGCTTAATAATTATTCCATTTTCATTATATTCTCCTGGATTTAAAGTAATTGTATCATTATTTTTTGAATTATTAATTTGACTACTTATAGATGTTTGCACATCAATGTTATTTTCATTATTACTTTCATATTTTAAATCTTTGTCTGTATTAATAATATTATGGGTATTAATTGATGTTTGATTATTATAATCATTAATTAGATTTGTATCATTTGTATTTGCTGCTGTAATAGAAAATATGTTTAACATTAATATTATAAGCATTAAAACTATGAAAATAATATTCTTATTTAATTTTTTAATTTTTAAACCTCCATTATTTTTTGTTTATATCTATGGTTTTATCTTTATTAATAATTTTTCATATCGTACTATTTTTTTTAAAATATACTAAGATAATTTTATAAAATATGCTAATTTTTATTTTTTTATTAAAAAATTCCTATTAAAAATAAATAATATTCATATCGTTTAATTTTTTGTTATATGTCTAATATTATTTTATTTTAATTGAAAACTATTAATATTATTAATTTTTTATATTTAAATTAAATAATTTATTTTTAATA
>JBJFGN010000032.1:0-4802 GCA_051892775.1 Methanobrevibacter sp.
TATTAATATAAAACTTTTTTATTTTAATTTATTTCATCGATATGAATAAATTTACAATGATAAATAATGATAAATTAATTTTATATATTCTTTTTTAAATGTCTAATATTTTAATTTTATTAAAATCTTTATTAGTGTTAAAACCAAAATAAAAGCTATTTTTAGGAATATAAAAATTTTGTGTATAAAAAAATTTATCATGATTTATAATAATTTTATAAATTATCCCTAATTTTTTAAAAAATTTAAAAAATAAGTATATCAATCTAAAGTAATGGTTTATAATTCTTATATTAATTATTAAAGATTATAATATTAATATTTAATAAAAATAAGGTATATACTTAATTATTTTAAAAAAAGTTTGGTTTAAAAAAAGTATATTTATCATGATTTTTAATTGTAATATTAATATTTATTTAAACCTATTATTTAAATATTTTCATTTGAATGTAATGAAAATCTTTTATTAATAGAATTAAGAAAATATGTAAACATAATACTATTAAGACTCATAATATGTGGGAATATTATGGGTAACTAAGTATTATCAAAAAAATAATATGGGAAAAATAGAGGTTATTAAAATGAGTTCTTCTTGTAAAAGTCCTAAACAGGTTGCTGCTGCAGTAGCAACAACTGGTGAGGCAAAAGGTAATGCAACAGTAACTGAAGCTATCTTATTAAGTTTCCTTGCTGGTGCATATATTGCATTTGGTGGAATGTTAGCAGAAATTGCTAATGCCGGAATGGTTGCTGCAGGTTATCCTGTTGGACTTAGTAAATTAGTATTCGGGGCAGTGTTCCCTGTAGGTCTTATTATGGTTATTATTGCTGGATCTGATTTATTTACTGGAAACTGTTTATACATGACTTTAGGTGTATTATCTGGTAGAACTACTGCTGGTAAATTAGGTAAAAATTGGATTATCAGTTGGGTTTTCAACTTTGTTGGAGCTTTATTTGTTGCATATGTACTTGCATACGCAACAGGTATTATGACAGCAGCACCATTCAAAGCTGGAGCAATTACAGTTGCTAGTACTAAAGCACTTGGTGGTGCTAAATTTATGGCTGCTGGAAAAGCAACTGCATCCATTACATGGACCCAAGCATTATTAAGAGGTATTGGTTGTAACTGGCTTGTATGTGTAGCATGTTGGTTAGCAGTAGCTTCTGATGATGTAATTGGTAAAATATTAGGTATTTGGTTCCCAATTATGGCTTTCGTTACCCTTGGATTTGAACACAGTGTTGCAAACATGTTCTTTATCCCATTAGGTATCTTCTTAGGTGGAAAAATCACCTGGACTCAAGCTATTGTAAATAACTTAATTCCTGTAACAATTGGTAACATAATTGGTGGAGCTATATTCGTTGCAATGATTTACTACTTTGTCTATATTAAAAATGGTAATGATTACCTTGTTGGAATCATGTAGACGAATTATAAGACTATATTTAAAAAAAATATATGGATCCATATAAAACACAAAATAATGTTAAACTAGGGGGTATAACATTATTTTACACATATATTTTTAGAGAGATTAAAATTTAATATAATTTAATATGGAGATTATAAAATGGTTGAGATTAAATATGTCCCAACAATATGTCCTTTTTGTGGAACTGGTTGTGGATTAAACCTCGTTGTAAAAGACGGTAAAGTCTGTGGTGTTGAACCATGGAAAAGAAATCCTGTAAACTCTGGAAAATTATGTCCAAAAGGAAACTTTTCATGGGAATTTATCAATAGAGAAGATAGGTTGAAAAAACCACTTATTAAAGAAAATGGTGAATTTAGAGAAGCTACCTGGGATGAAGCTTTAACTAAAATTGCAAATAAATTAAATGAAGTTAAAGCAGAAGATCCAAAACAAATTGGATTCTATGCATGCGCAAGGTCACCAAATGAAAATATTTTTGTTACTCAAAAATTTGCTAGAGTAGCATGTAATACTCATAATGTTGATCACTGTGCACGTATTTGTCATGGTCCTACTGTAGCTGGACTTGCTAACTCTTTTGGTTCAGGTGCTATGACTAATGGATTCGATAGTATTGAACAATCTGATTATATTATTGTTATTGGTGCTAACAGTATGGAAGCACACCCATTATTTGCTCGTAAATTAATTAGGGCTAAAGAAAATAATGGTGCAAAAATTGTAGTAATTGATCCACGTTATACTCCTACTGCAAGACTTGCTGATACTTATCTTGAATTTAAAACAGGTACTGATGTTGCATTATTAAATGGTATGATGAAAATCATTATTGACGAAGGTCTTGAAGATAAAGATTTCATTGAAAAAAGAACTAAAAACTTTGATGCATTTAAAGAAGTCGTTGAAAAATATGACTTAGATCGTGTAGCTGAAATTACTGAAGCTGATCCTGAATTGATTAAAGAAATTGCAATTGAATATGCTAAAGCAGATAAAGCAGCAATTGTTTATTCATTAGGTATTACTGAACACTCACATGGTGCAGATAATGTTATGTCCACTGCTAACATGGCTATGTTAACTGGTAACCTTGGAAGAGAAGGTACTGGTGTAAACCCATTAAGAGGACAAAACAATGTACAAGGTGCTTGTGATATGGGAGCACTACCTACTGATTATGCAGGATATCGTAAAGTTAAAGATCCAGAAACTACAGCATGGATGAATGAGTACTGGGGCTGTAACCTTAGTACTGAACCTGGATTAACTTTAGTTGAAATGATTAATGCAGCTGAAACTGGTGATTTAAAAGTGTTATACATTACTGGAGAAGATCCTGTATTATCTGATGCAGATATTAACCATACTAAAAAATCATTAGCTAATTTAGACATGTTAGTTGTACAAGATCTTTTCATGACTGACACTGCACAATGTGCAGATATTGTATTGCCTGCAGCAGGTTGGGGTGAACAAGACGGTACTTTCACTAATGGTGAAAGACGTGTTCAAAGAGTACGTAAAGCTCAAGACCCACCTGGAGAAGCAATGTTAGATTGGAAAATCATGGAACAAATTGCTATTAGAATGGGTGAAGATGCACATCCAGAACAATTCCATTATGAAACTGCTCAAGATATTTGGGAAGAAATCAGAGAAGTTGCTCCAAATATGTCTGGTATAAGTGCTGAAAGATTAGACACTCCTGAAGCTTGTCACTGGCCTTGTTTCAGTGTTGATGATCCATGTGGTCCTTTAATGTATGAAGAAAAATTCTCACATCCTGATGGATTAGCTATATTCCAACCTTTAGAACATACTGGTCCTGTAGAAGTTCCTGATGAAGAATACCCATTCCTTTTAACTACTACACGTCTTTTATTCCATTACCATGCAGCAATGACTAGAAGGTGTAAAACTTTAGCTAATGAGGTAAAAACTGGATATATTGAAATTAACACTGATGATGCTAAAAAATTAGGTATTTTGGATGGCGAAATTGTAAAAGCAAGTTCTAGAAGAGGATTTATTGAGATTCCTGCAAGAGTTACTGATGATATTAAACCTGGTGTAGTTAATATACCTATGCACTTCTCTGAATGTGCAGCAAATATGTTAACTAATTCAAAATCATTTGATCCAAAATCTAAAATGGTAGAACTTAAAGCTTGTGCTATTAATGTTGAAAAAATGGAGTAGATTAAAATGACATATAAAGTAAATGATATGGCTTATGCTTATTCTGCAAACGACACCATTAAAGAAAAAGGAGAATATGGTGGAGCAGTAACTACCATAATGAAATACTTACTTGAAGAAAACATTGTTGATGCAGTTGTTGCTGTTGAAGAAGGATGGGATTTATATGATGCTAAACCTATTCTCATAACTGATCCTGATGATATAATTAAATCTGCAGGATCCCTTCACTGTGGTACATTGAACTTAGCTAAATTTATAACCAAATATTTAGATGGTGCAAGAGATATAAAAATAGCGGTTACATGTAAACCATGTGATTCCATGACCATTAGAGAATTAATGAGAAAAGGTAGAATCATTGAGGACAATGTTATTATGATTGGTGTAAACTGTGGTGGTACAATGCCTCCAGTAGACACAATTAAAATGATTAAAGAAGTCTATGAAATGGATCCTACTAAAATTACCAAAGAAGAAATTGCAAAAGGTAAACTCATTATGGGATATGCTGATGGTACAGAAAAAGCATTTAAAATAGATGAGCTTGAAAAAGAAGGTAGGGGTAGACGTGAAAACTGTCAACGTTGTACCATGAACATTCCAACTAATGCAGACATGGCATTAGGTAATTGGGGTGTGATTGGTGATCTTAATGGAAAAGCCACATTTGTAGAACTTTGTTCTGAAAAAGGTGCAGATATCTTTAATAAAGTTGTAGATGCAGGTTTAGTAGAAGCTGTTGAACCTATTGAAAAAGGTATTGAAATTCGTGAAAAAATTGATGGCATCATGACTAAAAATGCATTTAAACAAAGAGAAGTTGACTTCGCTGGTACTACTGGTGATGTTTTAGATGTTTTGGATAAATATAAAGATGATTTATCCAAATGTATAAAATGTTATGGTTGTCGTGAATCTTGTCCTCTATGTTACTGTGACGATTGCTGTTTAGAAACAGAAGGTCCTGAATGGGTACCTGGTGGATATGTACCTGCAGCTCCATTCTTCCATTTAACACGTATGGTGCATATGGCTGATGCATGTACTAACTGTGGTCAATGTTCTGATGTATGTCCTGTAGAAATTCCAGTTTCAAAAATTTGGGCTACTGTTAATCAAGCTGTTAGGGATAAATTTGATTATTACAGT
>JBJFGN010000033.1:0-4085 GCA_051892775.1 Methanobrevibacter sp.
AGACTAAAATATAAATTAATAAAGTATATTTTTATCTAAAATTTGTATTTATGAATATTTTTTAGAATTTTTATTTTTATTAAATTTAATCTTTATTTATAAATAAAATTCTTTATTTGTATAATTTACAAATTTTAAAAATATAATTAATTTATTATTATTTTAATAACTTTTTATAAATATTGAGGTAAGTTTATGGGTTATGAACAATTAGTCAATGGTAAAAAAGGAGATAAATTATTTTTACTAGGTAATGAAGCAGCAGTAAGAGGCGCTATTGAAGCAGGTTTATCTGTTGCAGCAACTTATCCTGGAACTCCTTCTTCTGAAATTGGAAATATTTTATCTGTTGTTGCTAAAGATGCAGGTATTTATTTTGAGTTTTCAACTAATGAAAAAGTAGCTATGGAGGTAGCTGCTACTTCCGCTGTTTCTGGTCTTAGATCTTTTACATTTATGAAACATGTTGGTTTAAATGTAGCAGCAGATTCATTTGTTACAACTGGTTATTCTGGTGTTCATGGTGGAATGGTCATATTAGTAGCAGATGATCCATCAGTGTTCTCATCACAAAATGAACAGGATACAAGGAATTATGCTCGCCTTGCAAATATTCCTGTACTTGAACCATCTAATCCACAAGAAGTAAAAGATATGATGGTTTATGGTTTTGATCTTTCTGAAAAATTAGAAATTCCAGTTATTGTAAGAACTACTACTCGTGTTTCTCATATGAGGGGAATAGTTGAACTTGGGGATATTAGAAAACATAATGGTAAAGAAAGTGAAAATCATTGGAACATTGGTCATTTTAATAAAAATCCTGAAGCATATGTTCCAGTACCTGCAAATTCTGCAGGAATGCATGAGAGGTTAGTTAATAAAATAGATGATTTCTCTAAAAAAGCAGCAGATTCTGAATTTAATCAAGTAATTACTACTAATGAAAATGCTAAAATAGGGGTAATTTCATCAAGTAGTGCATTTAATTATGTATATGATGTTGTAAATGAAGATAATATTGAAGCTAATTTCTTAAAATTAGGACTTTCTTATCCTGCTCCAAATGATTTAATTTTAGATTTTATTAAAGATTTAGATCAAATATTTGTTGTTGAAGAAGTTGATCCTATTATTGAAAGAGATGTTCTAGTTGTAATTGGTTCAAATGGTCTTTCAATACCTGTTCATGGTAAATTTGATGGAACTTTCCCTAAATTTAAAGAATTTAATTGTGATATCATAAGGAAAGGTATGTCAAATACTTTAGATTATGAAACTGAGAAAAGATGTTTTGCGAAAACTGAGAATCTTAAACATATTATGGAAAATTTACCTGGAAGAGCACCTACATTATGTCCTGGTTGTTCACATAGGGCTACTTATTATGCTGTAAAACAAGCATTAAAAGAATCTAAAATATCTCAAGATGATGTTGTTTTTGCATCAGATATAGGTTGTTATACTTTAGGTATTAATGCACCATATAGAGAAGCAGATTATCTTTTGAGTATGGGGTCAAGTATTGGTGATGGTTGTGGATTTAGTGTATCTACTGATCAGATGGTTATGAGTTTCATTGGAGATTCTACTTTTTTTCATAGTGGTGTAGCCCCTCTTATTAATGGTGCACATAATAAACATAAGTTCATTGTAACTGTACTTGATAACCGTATTACTGCAATGACTGGAGGTCAGCCTAACCCGGGAATGCCTGTAGATGGTATGGGTGATGAAGCACCTGAAATTTCTATACGGGAACTTGCAAAAGCTTCAAAAGCAAGTTTTGTTAGGGTAGTAAATCCTTTAAATTTAAAACAAACTGTTGATACATACAAAAAAGCATTTGAAAATGACGGTGTTTCTGTAATTATTGCAAAATCTCCATGTACTTTGATTAAAGGATTCCATAAAAAACCACCGGTTCATGTAAATTATGATAAATGTACTAATTGTGATACTTGTATTAATGAATTAGCATGTCCTGCAATTAGTAAAATTAATGATAAAATTGTTGTTAATCAATCTATGTGTAACGGTTGTTCTATTTGTATGCAAATTTGTCAGTATGGTGGGTTTGAACAAACACAAGAGTGAGGTATTATCATGAGTGAAAATAATTATTCAATTTATATTTGTGGTGTTGGAGGTCAAGGAATTATTAAGACTTCTACTATTATTGGTGAAGCAGTAATGAATGAAGGTTATAATGTAGTTATGAGTGAAATTCATGGAATGTCTCAAAGAGGAGGTTCTGTTTCTACAGAGCTAAAAATCGGTGATTTTAAAAGTTCTATATTAGAAAATCACACTGCAGATATGATTCTTGGATTTGAACCTTCTGAAGTTATTAGAGGATTACACAAAGCAAATAAAGACACTTATTTGGTATTTAATACTACTCCGGTTGTCCCTGCACAACTTGCAAGTTCAAAACAATCATATCCTAATGTTGATTCAATGATAAATGCTTTGAAACAGAATTTCAATAATGTTCATCCAGTTGATGGAAATGCTTATGCTAAAGAAGCTGGAAGTATCCTATCTTTAAATATGGCATTACTTGGTTCAGCAGTTGCAGTTAAATCTTTCCCTATTTCAAAAGATTTAGTTATTGATGCAATGAAAAATAACCTTAAAGAAAAATTTCATAAAATGAATATTAAAGCTTTTGAATTAGGATATAATGCAGTTAGATAATAAATATTAATTTTAAATTTATATTTTTTTATCTTTTGTAAAATTTATTTTTCGAAATTTTATATTGTTCTATTTTATTTTTGAATTTTTCTTTTTTTGTTGATGTTTCTAATTTTTTTATTTCATAGGAATTATTTGAATTTAATATACAATCTATTTTTAATTTAAAAATAAATAGATTTTAGAAAGTTAAATCTTTAAATATTATAATTTTTAATATGATTTTATTTTAAATAATTCATGATTGAAATTTATTTTAAAAAAACTTTTAATATCAATTATTATAAAGTTAATATTAGGTGAAGAAATGTCATATAAAATTAAAAATGCTATTATTAAAAGAAACAGTAATGGAAATAATGAATTCAATTTATTTGATTCTAATGGCGAGTTTAAAGATAAAGATGTATTAGTTGCTATTGATAGTGATGATTTAATTACTATACAATTAATAATAAATGCAATTATTAATAATGATTTTAAAAGATGGAATGAAATTGAAGTAAATGAGTCTGAGTCACTTAAGACTCTGTTTGTAAAATTAGGTTATACTAGAGAAGAATTGCTTGAATTACTAAAAGAAATATAGCTTATTTATATATATTTCACTTAAGATTAAATAGATAATTTTATATGTAATATTTAATTAATCTTAAATTGAATTTATTTTCATTTAAAGAAATGTTTTTTATATTTCTTAAGATTAAATAGATAATTTTATATGTAATATTCAATTAATTTTTAATTGAATTTATTTTCTTAAAATAAAAAAATATTAAGGTGGTTCAATATGCCTGAATTTAAATTAACTAATTTGTCTAGTTCAGCAGATTGTGAGATTCAAATGGCTATTGATTATGATGATGATGGTGAAGTAGAGAATCAAGAATTTTACACTGGTTCAGACTGGACAGATAATCCTGCAGAGTTAAGGGAAAATACTACATTTATCTGTGATGAAGAAGAACAAGAAGAGTGGAATTATTTCTTTAATGGTTTTATGCATCTTTTAGAAAGTGGAGAATTAATTGAAGAATTAAAAAACCTTAAAGAAATTAATGATTCTTATGAATTTGATGATGAAGATATTAAAGTTGAATTAGTTGATGATGATTAAATTATTTCATCGTCTTTAATTTAATTTTATACATAATTTAATTTTTTATATTTATAAATGGCTTTTTTTGTATGTTTTTATTTTAAATTATGTATTATTTTTTAGAATTAGTTTTTTTTTATTTTTTTGGTGTGGTTTATAGTTTATTTTTTTTAGAATTAGTTTTTTTTTATTTTTTTGGTGTGGTTTATAGTTTATTTTTTTTAGAATTAGTTTTTTTTATTTTTTTGGTGTGGTTTATAGTTTATTTTTTTTAGAATTAGTTTTT
>JBJFGN010000033.1:4185-21747 GCA_051892775.1 Methanobrevibacter sp.
TTTTTATTTTTTTGGTGTGGTTTATAGTTTATTTTTTTTTAGAATTAGTTTTTTTTATTTTTTTGGTGTGGTTTATAGTTTATTTTTTTTTAGAATTAGTTTTTTTCTGAAAATAATTTGTTTATAGCTTTAAAAATAGTTTATTATTAATTTATTTTATTAATATGAATTTAATATTTGTTAAAATTTTAGAAAAATATTAAAAACTTTATAAGTTTTCAATATCTTCTTCATCGAATAAATGTGCATTTTTGCTTTCTAAAAGTTTTTTAGCTTTTTCATAGTCTTCTACTTTTATCACAACTACTGCTTCATCAGTTTTATTATTTGCAAATGCATATATGTATTCGAGGTTGATTTTTTCTGTTTCTAATGTTTCAAGAAGTTCATTTAGTCCATTTGGTTTATCTGGAATTCCAATAACTATAACTTCTGTTTCTCTTACAATGAAACCTTCTTTTTCAAGAAGTTCTTTGGATTTTTTATTATCTGTTACAATTAATCTTAAAATTCCAAATTTTGAACCATCTGCTACAGATAATGCTCGTATATTAATTCCTTTTGAAGAAATTGAATTAATTGCTTTTTTAATCCTTCCTTCAGTATTCTCAATAAATATTGAAATTTGTTTTACTACCATAGTATCACCTATTCAAAATTTCTCTCATCAATTACACGAATAGCTTTACCTTCACTTCTTGGAAGTGATCCTGGTTCAACTAATGTAACATTTACTCTAAGTGCAATCTCTTTTCCAATACTTTTAGCTATTTTAGCTTCAAGTTTATCTAAATCTTTCATTTCATCTGAAAATAGTTCTGGAGTAATTTCAACTTTAACTTCAACTTCATCTAAAGTTCCAGGTCTTGTAATGTGTATTTGGTAATTAGGACTAGATTTACTTACTTTAAGTAATCCTCTTTCAATTTGTGATGGGAAAACCATCACTCCTCTAATTTTGAACATGTCATCGGTTCTTCCAGTAATACGTGTCATTTTAACTGTTGTTCTTCCACATGAACATTTTCCGTGTACAAGTGAAGTTACATCTTTAGTTCTAAATCTTAAAATTGGCATTCCGGTTTTTGTAAGACATGTTAAAACAAGTTCTCCTTTTTCATTGTCTCCTAAAACTTCTAAAGTTTTTGGATTAATAATTTCTGGATAGAAATGATCTTCTTGTATATGCATACCTGTTTGTTCTTCACATTCATTTGCTACTCCAGGCCCCATAATTTCAGTAAGACCATAGATATTTAATGCTTTAATTCCTAATTTTTCTTCAATTCTATGTCTTAATTCTTCAGTCCACATTTCTGCACCGAAAATTCCAGATTTAAGGTTAACATCTTCAGGACCATATCCTTCTTCTTCAAGTGCTTCACCAAGATACATTGCATATGATGGAGTACAAGTTAAAATATCACTTTTAAAATCTCTCATAATTTCAAGTTGTCTTTTTGTGTTTCCTGATGACATCGGTATAACTGTAGCTCCGAATTTTTTAGCACCATGATCAATACCAAAACCTCCAGTGAATAATCCATATCCATAACAATTTTGGATTTTATCTTTTCTTAAACCACCGGCCATTCCAATAGCTCTTGCAGTAATCTCTGCCCATATGTCGATGTCTTTTTCAGTATAACATGTTACTGTTGCAGTACCCGTAGTACCTGATGAAGCATGAATTTCAACAATATCTTCAGGTTCTGCTGCAACCATATCAAATGGATATGCTGCTCTTAAATCATCTTTAGTTGTGAATGGTATTTTTTGAATATCTTCTAAACTTTGAATATCTTCTGGTTTAAGGCCAATTTCATCAAATTTTTCATGATAAAAAGGTACTTCATGATATGCCCTTTGAACGGTTTTTTTTAATCTTTTAAGTTGTAATTCTTTCCTTTCTTCAGGATCCATACATTCCATTTTTTCATTCCATATCATTATATCACTTAATTGTATTTTTTTGATAGTAATAAAAATGAAAATTAATTTTTCAATAATTTATATTATAATAATATATATTTTAAATTACTATTTAAATTTTAATTTATTTGATTATTGAATAATTTTTATATTTTGTATTGTTTATTAATAATTTTTATAAATATTTTAATTTAAATCTAAAAATTTATATATTTTATAATTGTTATTTAATATTGTAGAAAATTTTTTAATGAATTTTTATATGAGATATTCAGAAATATTTATTTTTAAATAATTAAAAAAGGTTTTTTTTATCTTGTTTAAATTTTTATAATAATTTTCAAATATATCTATATTTTATGAATCAACTAAAATTATTAACTTTGAGAATATGTTTTTTTAAATTGTATATTTTTTTGATTGATTTAAAGTAGGATTATTATTCTGTTTATATTCATTTTGTTTATCTGAAAGTTAATGGATTATTTTAGTTTTTATTATATTTTTCGATTAAATTTAGAGGTTTAAAATGAATTATTTAGTATTAAGTATTGTTTTCATAGTCTACTTATTTATGGTTGTATTTGTAGGTTATGTTGCATATAAAAGAACTGATTCCTCTGAAGATTATCTGATTGCAGGTAGGGATACTCATCCTTATGTTATGGCATTAAGTTATGGTGCAACATTTATTTCTACAGCTGCAATTGTTGGTTTTGGAGGTATTGCAGGTCAATATGGTATGAGTATTTTATGGCTTGCTCTTTTGAATTTAGTAGTTGGTATATTTATAGCATTTGTGTTCTTAGGTAAAAGAACACGTAAAATTGGTGCTAACTTGAAATCAGTTACATTTCCCGATTTTTTATCTCTTAGGTATAATAGTAAGTTTTTAAAAATATTTGCAGGACTTATTATATTTTTGGGTATGACTTTATATTCTTCTGTTGTACTTATTGGAGCAGCAAGATTTATGGAAACATCACTTTCAGTTAATTTCCAATTAGCATTACTTATTTTGTCTGTGATTATTGCAATGTATGTATTTTATGGTGGTATTAAAGGTGTTATGTATACTGATGCTTTACAAGGTACTATCATGTTTTGTGGAATGATTTTTTTATTATTTTTCACATTTTGGCAATTAGGTGGAGTAAGTCATGCAAACATGGCATTAACAAACATGGCTCCGTTATATCCTAAAGAAGCACTTCTTCAAGGAGGTACTGGTTGGACTAGTTTTCCTAAATTTGGAAGTCCTTTCTGGTGGTATTTAGTATCTACATTAATTATGGGTGTAGGTATTGGTACTATTGCTCAACCTCAATTAATTGTACGTTTCATGACTGTTAAATCTGATAAAGAGTTAAATAGGTCTGTTTTAATTGGTGGAATATTTATTGCTGTAATGCCTGTTACTGCATATGTTGTAGGATCATTATCCAATGTATATTTCTATCAAAAGTTAGGTAAAACCGCAGTTCAGGTTGTAGGGGGAAATATTGATAAGATTATACCTACATTTATTAATATGGCACTTCCAGAATGGTTTGTTTATATATTTTTATTAACATTACTTGCAGCAGCAATGAGTACCTTATCTGCATTATACCATACTCAGGGAACTGCACTTGGTAGTGATGTAGTAGGTTCATTAAAAAAATTAAATAATGATTCTTTAATTAGTACTACTAAAATTGGTATTCTTATTGCTGTAATTATCTCATTAGTACTTGGTTATATATTACCATCAAGTATTATTGCATTAGGTACTTCTTTATTTATGGGTATTTGTGCAGCTGCATTTTTACCATTATATATTGCATCTATATATTGGAAAGGCACTACCAAAGCAGGAGCTATTGCAGGGGTTGTTTCTGGTTTGTGTACTAGCTTGTTCTGTTTATTATTTGTCTATAAAAAAACAGCGGCAACTTTAGGTATTTGTAAATTCATAACTGGTCAACCATTTTTAATACAAACAATGCCTTGGCCTTCTATTGATCCATTAATATTTGGAGTACCAATATCTGCAATATTTTTAATTATTGTAAGTTTAATGACTAAACCATTAGATGAAGAATTAATTAATAAATCTTTTGAAGGAATTGATTAGGTGATAATATGATGGTTTTAGGAATTGAAGATCCAATGATTTGGGGATGTTATATTCTTATATTGATATTTCTAATCATTTGTGTTGTATATGGTATAATAAACTGGAACAAAGGTGATGAATAATTAATTACTTTCTTATTGAAAGTTTTTAATTTTTTTATTATTTTTTACTATTTTTTGACTCTTTTTAAAAGTTATTATATTTAAAAATTTAATTTTATAAAAATATTATTGCTTATTTTTTTATTTTATTAATTAATTTTAATATTTTTTTAAATTTTTCTGATTTTTTCTGATTTTGTTTAAAATTTATTTATACTTTAAAATATATAATATTATTAATATTTGTTTTTTAAAATATTGGAGGAAGCATCATGAGAATAGTTAAAGATTTAATTGGTAAAGAGGTATTAGATGCAGATGTTAATAATATGGGTGTTATTGATGATGTAGAAATTGATAAAGAAACTAATACTGTTTTATCACTTGTAATTAAAAAGAAAGGTATTTCTAATGCAATTAGAGCTTCTAAAAGTGAAGATATTATTCCATTTGATTTAGTTAAAACAGTTGGGGATAAAATTATTCTCAAAGACACATATGATATATAAAATTATTATTTAGGTTATTTATATGGCTTCAAAAGATTATTTAATTAAAATTTTAAAAGAAAATAAAGTTTTTGAAAAAGGACATTTTGTTTTAGCTTCTGGTAAAGAAAGTGATTATTATGTTAATATGAAAAAGGCCATCACTAATCCAGAAATTCTTAAAACAATTGCAGAATTAATTAGTGAAAAAATTGAAGGAGAAGATATTGATAAAATTGCAGGGCCTGCTTTAGGTGCTGTTCCTATTGCTGTTGCATCTTCTTTAAATACTGAAATTCCTCTTTTGATGATTAGAAAAGAAAAAAAAGGTTATGGAACTTCAAAACAAATTGAAGGTGAATTAAATGCTGGGGATAATGTTATTGTAGTTGAAGATGTAACTACTACAGGAGGTTCTCTTCTTAAAGCAATTAATGTTATTAAAGATAATGGAGGAATTGTAAAAAGAGCATTTGTTGTTGTAGATAGAGAAGAAGGAGCAATTGATGCTTTTAAAAATGAAGGTATTAAATTAGAACCTTTAATCTCTGTTAGTGAATTTTTCAAAGATTAAATAATTCTAATCTCTTCTTTTTGATTATTTGGTTTGTTGAAAACATTTTATATTTAAAAATATGATTTTAAATTGGAAATAAAATCATGTCTTAAATTTAAAGATTTTTAACAAAGTTGTTATTTTGCAATACTTTTTTTATTTTTTTTAAATGGGTTCTTGTTCTTGTGATTTTATAATTAAAATTTTATCTATATTTTTTAAATTAAAGTTATTATTTATATTGGAACTTTTAATTAAATATGGAATAATTATAATCAAAGATGTAATTTTATTTATTTATTTATTTATTTATTTCATTGGTTATTTTCTTGTATGTTTTACAATATGTGCAATTTCATCTTTAATTATGTCCATTGCTGTTTTAACTGCATTTGGTGATCCTGGCATTGAAAATATAAGGGTCTTATTATAAACACCAGCAGAAGCTCTTGATAATAATGCTCCAGAACCTAATTCTTCATATGATTTTAATCTAAATAATTCTCCAAAACCTGGAACTTCTTTATCATATAATGGTTTTAATGTTTCTATAGTAATATCTCTTGATTCTAATCCAGTTCCACCAGTAGTAAATATGACATCAATGGATTTTTTGTTCATGTCTTTCACTGTTTTTAAAAGTAAATCTTTGTTATCTGGAATAATTGTATATTGTTCTATTGTATGGTTTCTTTTTTCTAATATTTTTATAATATTTTCTCCAGAAATATCTGTATTTTTTTTATTGTTTTTTGAATCTTCATATCTACTGTCACTTAATGTAATTATTCCACATTTTATATCAGTAGGAACATGTTTTTTATGTTCTTCCATACTTACACTTTTCATATTTTGACTCCTATTACTTGATTTTTATATTAATTATAAATATTATTTATTTTTTATAATAAAATTTATTAATTTTAAAAATTTAATTTATTATTATGGTTAAAAAGTATAATATTTTAGATGCTTCTGCTTTTATTGGTGGTTTTGAACCAAAAAACAATTTAAATTTCACTGTTCCAGAAATAACATATGAAGTTAAAGATTTAAAGTCTAAAATTCTTTTAGATCAATGTATTAATCAAGGTAAAATTATAATTAAAAGTCCTGAAGACAAATATCTTAATGAATTAGATAATATTATTTCAAAGTCTGGTGATGATTTAAGATTGTCTTATCCAGATAAACAACTTTTGGCTCTTGCTCTTGAGATACAAGATAAAAAAGGAAATATTTGTGTTTATACTGATGATTATTCCATTCAAAATGTTTTAAAAATTATAAATCTTCCATTTAGTTCAATTATTACTGAGGGTATTCATGAAGTATACAATTGGGTAAAAACATGTGAGGGCTGTAAAAAAGAATATCCTTCTGATTATCCAGAGGATGTTTGTGAAATTTGTGGTTCTAAAATATTTAAGAAAAGAATTAAAAATTAGTTTTTTGATTTTAAATTTTTAATTAAGCTTATTTTTAAATCTTAATTTATAGGTTTTCATATAAGATTTTTAAATCTATTACTAAATATTTAATTCTATTTTTATAATTTATTTAAGTTGGTATTATGAGAATTGGTGTTGTTGTACATGGTCCAAATATTGTAGATTCTGGTTATGCAAGTAAAATTATTAATTTTTTATCAAGAAATAATAATGTTTATTGTAGATTAGGTGGTACAATGGGTAGAACTGCAGTTATTGATGCTTCTCTAGAAGATACAATTGATATTTCACATAAATTGCTTCCAAGTGAATCTTTGTCTCTTTTTGCTGATGAAGATGTTGATATTATTTTTTTACTTAACTATGGTAAATCTTCCACAACAGGGCATGTTTTTGGGTATAAAGTTTTCAATCACTATTTAAAAAGAAATTTTAATGAAAATATTCCATTAATACAAATAGAACGGCCTGGGGAAGATGATGGATCTATTATCTTATGGAATTTACCTACTGGTAATGAGGATAATGTATTTAATATAATATCCCAATTAAAATCTACTTTTAATATAATTGAAGTTACTCCTTCTGAAATTGAAAAGAAACATTTTTCTGTTTTAGATACTTTTGATATAAATAACTATGAAGGGGAAGTAATTAAACGTAAAATTCATGGTGTAAGTCCTGGAGAGAATATTCTTGTTAATGGTACAGTTATTGGTAAATCTGAAAGTGATTCATTAATACTTATTAGTGAAAATGGCATTATAGTTGATATTATTGGAGGTAAAATAAAGCAGCACGGTGTCGATAAACTTGGGAAAATTGATTTAAAGAATGCAATTGTTAAAACGGGTCTTTTAAGAAGGTCTGAAGTATCTCCAAGGGTTATTGGTCATGATTCAACTACAAATGTTTTTAAAGTAGGATATCTTGATCATGCTGCAGAAGATGTTTATAGTTTAAATGATATGGATTTAATTGTCACTGTCGGGGATGATACAACACTTTTAGCATCAGATATTCTATTTAGATTTAAAATTCCAATTATTGGAATTACTGATGGTGATTTAGATAAAGTTGTTGAAAAAGGTTATAAATCAAATGATTCTATAATTTTTCAAGTTCAATCGGGATATGATGATAAAATAGGTCATAGAATATTTAATGATTTATTTAATTCAAATAATTTTTTTGAAGTTTCTTCTGATTCATCTACATTAACAGATATTATTTCTGAACTTTCCTTGGAAATTATGGAAATTATAAAATATATGAAAATTAAATACATAATTAAATAATTTTTTTAAAATTTATAAAATGTGTAGAAGGTGTACTTTTTGGATTTGGCTAATTTAGTTAAGTTAATTCAAGATTTTAAAGGTGTTACTAGAAAAAATTCTATATCTGAGGTTACTACTCTATTGGAGAGTGTTTATAATATTTCTGGTGATGTTCTTTTGGATTTCGGTGATGATGCATCAGCAATTGATATTGGAAATAATCAGGTAATATTATTTGCAGCAGATGGTATTTGGGGTCAATTAATAGAATTAGATCCTTATTGGGCAGGCTATTGTGCTGTTTTAGTAAATGTTAATGATATTGCTGCAATGGGAGGTAAACCTCTTGCAATGGTTAATATATTGGCTGCAAATAATGATGATGTTTCTGAAGAATTGATTAAAGGAATTAAGTGTGGTTGTGAGAAATTTAATGTTCCTATGGTTGGGGGACATTTTCATCCTGATGCAGAATATAGTTCAGTTAGTGTTGCAATTATTGGAATAATGGATAAGGATAAAATTATTTCTTCTTCTGGTGCAAATGTTGGGGATAAAGTCCTTGTTGCTATCGATTTAGAGGGAAGATTTTATGATGAGGAAACTAAATTAAATTGGGATACTACATATAATAAAGATTTTCAACTTGTAAGAGACCAAATAAGCGTTATGAATAAAATTGCTAATGAAAAATTACCTACTGCAGGTAAGGATATTAGTAATCCTGGAATCCTTGGGACATTAGAAATGTTACTTGAGGCATCTGGTGTTGGTGCAGTTGTTAATCTTGAAAAAATCCCTAAAAATGAAGATGTACCATGGGAAGTTTGGCTTAAAGCTTATCCTGGTGCAGGTTTTGTTTTAACAGCTCCAAGTGAAAATTGTGATAAAATTATTGAAAATTTAGAAAAGTATTCCTTAACTACAAATGTTGTTGGTACTGTTACAGATGAAAAAGTACTTTATTTAGAAAATGAAAATGAAAAATTAGCAGTATTTAAACAAGATGAAAATCCTGTTTTAAAATTTGGAGATTATTAATATCTATTAAATATATTTTTGGCCTTGTTGAAATTATTAAATTTTAGAAGATATTTATTTTTAATTTTAAGATAAATAATTTAAATAAATTAAATTTTTAAATCAAAATAAGTTTTCATCATGGTTATTTTTTATTATTTTTTTTTAATTATTTAGAAAGATTTTTTTATTATACTTTTTATATAATTACTTAAGATATTTTTTATAAAAAATTAATTATATTTTTAAAAATCTAATTAAGGAGATTTTATGTTAATAAAAATCAATGGAGAAGAAATAAATATTAAAGATGGCTCTACTATTAAAGATGCTATTGAATTTTCTAATGCTCCTTATAATCCTGGAAGTATTTTATGCTTGATTAAAGGAGAAAAAGAAATTCAGAAGAATATTAACAAATTTAAAATTAAAACTCCTAAAGGTAGTATAATTATTGAGATGTCTGATAAAAAAGAGGCTAAACCTCTTGTAGATATTTGGAAAAATCAATATAAAGAGATTATTGGTTGTCCTATCAGATGGTTTTCTTCAACAGAAGTGGCTGCCGGTCCTTTTGTCACTAATTTAAAACCTACTCATAATGAATATAAATATATGGATTTAGAAGTAATTTTAAGTTTATCTGGATTTAGTAATGAGTCAACCCATATTATTTTTTCTAAAGATAAACATAATAGTATTTATGGGGTTCCTGATTGTAATAGGGGTGTTTTTGCTGAAGTTATTGGTGGTAGGAAAACTCTTAATAAATTAAATGAAGATGACTCTATTTTAGATATTGAACCAATTATTGAAAGAACCACTACTACAGATAGTGCTTCTGTTTATGATTTAAACACCGAATTAAAAGAAGGTTATGAATTATTTACTTATGTTGAAATTAAACCAAATTTTAATTCACCTAATTCTGTAGAACACTTATTTTCATTAATTGATGAAGGCGTTATTGAAGTAGATTATGATGCTAATTCTTTTGTTGGTTTTTACCAACTTCAGGGTATTGGAAGACCTCTTGAAGAAACTGGTGTTCGTAAACGTGGTACTATCACTATGAGAAATGCTGGTGGTGGAATCGGTAATATTTATATTTATAGATCTGAAAGAGTAGAAGTAGATTCACATACTATTGTTGGTAATGTTGTTAAAGGTATGGAACTTATTGATTCTGCTAAATTAGGTGACACTATTACTATTAGATCAAATCCTCAAAGAATAATGACATTAAACAAAACTCAAAAAGAAGCTAATGATTTATTAGATTCTATGGGTATTGAACAAGTTAGAGATGGATTTAAAGATGATGATGCTGTTGTTGTTTCTCAAGTACCAGAATCTACATTAGATATTATTAAAGAAGGTAAAGTTACTACTACTGCATATCCTGAAGAAGATATTACTATTATTGAACTCACTGATAAAGCACCAAGGACTGTTTGGTACTTTAGAAAATTGACTGGTTTAGTTGAAAAACCAATTGGTCAATTAAAAGTTCATTTTGCTTTCCCTGGAATGAATATGTCTATATTTGAAGGAGATTCTAAAGATGCTAAAGGTCTTATTCCTGAAAATACTCCAAATGTAGATACAATTGATGCAGGTATTATTGGTGTAACTAATATGGTTAAAAAGAATGTTGGTTTGGTTGGTGTAAGATTTGAATCAAATAATGATTTTGGTCCAACTGCTGAACCGTTTGAAGCTACTAATATTATTGGAAAAGTTATAACTGATTTAGAATTAATTGGTAGATTAAAAGAAGGAGAGATTTTATATGTCCGCGAACTTAAGCATTAGTCCTAAATTATCTGCTGAAGAATCTGATCCTGACTATGCGATTAGGATGATTATATTAGGTCCTAAAGCTAATGTTAGTGAAAATCAAATTGTTAATCGTATGCATTTACTAGATTTACCTTTAACTGTTAAATGGACATGTTATGGGGCAATGGTTAGTGGTAAAAAAGAATATGTTGAAGAAGCAGTAAAAGAGGTAAGAAAATTAGATCCTTATAATATATTTACTAAATCTAGAGGGTTTCCACCAGGAGATCCTAGACGTTGTAGGGGTCATAGGTATGGTCCTAGAGAAGGTTTTCACCAAATGGAGAAAGAATATCAAATTCTTGGCGATGTTGGTGATGCATTAAAACATCCTAAGGAGGTTTATGTTGAAAGACCTAAACCAGTACCTGTTAATGATTTAGTTGATATTGTAAATGAAATAATAGAAAAAGAAGATTCCAAAGAAGAATCATGATTTTAAGTATTCTTAATTAGATTAAATAAAAAACATATAAAAAAATAAAGAGATAATATGATTATGGTGATATGATGGTAAAGGTAGCTATTTATCCTCCCAATTCTTTAGTTTTAGGAGATTTAATTGAAAGAAAAGGCCATACTGTATTGGCCCTACAAAAAGCAATGTCTCAAAAGGTAAGAGATCCTGAGATAGATTCTCCTCCTATGAATATTACTGAGGAAGACCCTTTAAAAGGATTAAAATATGCAGCTATCGAAGTTCCTTCTGGAGTAAGAGGAAGAATGGCTGTAATTGGTCCATTAATTGATGATGCAGAAGCAGCAATTATCATTGATGATGCTCCTATTGGTTTTGGTTGTGTTGGTTGTGCAAGAACTAATGAACTTGCTATGTTCTGTTTACGTAAAAAAAATATTCCTAAATTAGAACTTTCATATCCTACTAACCGTGATGAAACATTTGATATGGTAAATAAGATTAATGCATTTTTAGATTCATTAAGTGAAGAAGGAGGAAATTAGTATGGTAAAAATAGCATTAGTTGGGTGTGGTGTAGAATACAGTGGTATTCTTAAAGAAGTTGAAAAAGCTGCTTTAACATTTGGTGCTGAAATCATACTTCCAGATATTGATTTAGATTATATTGAAGAATCTTATGTTAAGTTTGGTTTTTCAGCTCAAAGTCCAAACTTAAAATTAATGATTGCACGTGCTATGAGTATTGTTGAAGGACGTACAAAAGCTGATGCAGTATTTGTATGTACTTGTTTCAGATGTGCTGAAGGTGCATTAATAAGAAATGAGGTTAGACGATTTATACAACAAAACTCCCACATACCTGTAGTTACTTATTCTTTCACAGAAAAAACTAAAGCAGATGAATTATTTATCCGTATGGAAGCTTTAGTAACCACTGTTGCTAGAAGAAGTATTCTTGCTCGTGAAAAACAAGAAGGATTAACTATGGGTATTGATTCTGGTTCAACTACTACTAAAGTTGTTTTAATGGAAAAAAATAATGTAATTGGTACTGGTTGGACTGCAACTAAAGATATTATGGAATCTGTTAATAAAGCTGCAGATGATGCATTTGGTGAGACTGGATATGGTTGGGATGATCTTGATGGTATTGGAACTACTGGTTATGGTCGTTTGACTATAGGTAAACAATTGAATGCAGAACTTATTCAGGAAGAAATTTCTGTAAATGCTAAAGGTGCAGTTTATCTTGCAGACAAACAAAGAGGTGAAGCTACTGTTTTGGATATTGGTGGTATGGATAATAAAGTAATTACTGTAAACAATGGTATTCCTGATAACTTTACTATGGGTGGTATTTGTGCAGGTGCTTCTGGAAGATTTCTAGATTTAACTTCTCGTCGTTTAGATGTGGATATTACAGAACTTGGTCCTTTAGCTGTTAAAGGTAATTATAGAAATGCTACATTAAACAGTTATTGTATTGTATTTGGTATTCAAGATTTAGTAACTACTTTAGCAGCAGGTGGGTCTAAAGAAGATGTTGCAGATGCAGCATGTCATTCAGTGGCTCAACAAGTTTATGAGCAACAACTTCAAGAAATTGATATTAGGGAGCCTTTAATCCAAGTAGGTGGTACTTCTTTAATTTCTGGTCTTGTAGAGGCTGTAAGTGATATTTTAGGTGGAATTGATATTATTGTACCTGAATATTCCCAACATATTGGTGCTGTTGGTGCAGCATTACTTGTATCTGGTTTAGGAAATAGAAATAATAAATAAATATAGTGATTTTTATGTTAGTTGAATCTTATGACGAAAATGGTGCTGAAGTTTATGATATGATTATTAGACAAATATTTCAAGATCTTCAGTTAGGGCCTTCTGTTTTGGATTTAAGGGCATTTGTAAATCCTGATGATGCAGTATTTGTTATTGCTATTAAAATGAAAAAAACTGCATCTAGTAAATATCTTAAGGACGTTGCTAAGGCAAAATACTCTGAATCAGATAATCAAACTAGGGTATTAATTGATGATGAAAATTATCTTCCAAATATCCTTAAAGTTTTATGGAGAGAGTATGGAAGAGAAAATGTTCATCAACCAGATAGGTATACAATTATTTTAGATGGGGATGAATCTAGAGCAAACGATTTTATTGTTGATAATCCATTTATTAATCTTCAGAAAAGGATATATGATGGAATTTATAGAATTGTTCCAGAAGGTTTTAAAATAATTAAGGATATGTCACGTGATGATATTGTTGCAGTTGTTGCAACTGATGAGTTAATCATGAATAAATATGTTGAAAAAGCTGAAGAATATATTAAAGAATTAAGTTAATTTTCAATATTTGTTGTATCTTTAAAGATAGATTAATTTTAATTCTTATTATCTCTTTATTTTTGATTTCAAATATATTGGTCATTTTACTAATTTTTTATAAATATTTTTTTTATCTTAATTAATCGATTTTATATTTTCAAAAAATATATATTATAAAATTATAGTAAAATTTATAAGCATGATTTTATAATATAGTTTTAATTAATTCGCATTTTTTCGAATGAGTTTTTATTTATTCAATATTAATATTTCTGAGGCAGATAATATGAGTGATATTAATAATAAACAAGATCAAACAGGACCTTTATCTAAATTAGGTCAAGGAGAACACAGAGCAACTAAATTTGCACATCTTACTAAAGCTCATCCATGTTTTAATGAGAAATTGCATGATAAAGTAGGTAGGGCACATGTACCTATCGCTCCTAAATGTAATATTGGATGTAATTTTTGTGAAAGATCATTACATAATCCTGATGAAGATAGGCCTGGTGTTGCAGGATGTGTATTAAATGCTGATGAAGCAATTGAACATGTTGATAAAATTTTAGATGAAGAACCTATTGCAGTTGTAGGTGTGGCTGGACCTGGTGATTCATTAGATAATGAGGAAACATTTGAATTTTTTAATAAATTAAATGAAACTCACCCTGAGTTAATTAAATGTATGAGTACTAATGGTCTTTTACTTCCAGAGAAAGCACAAGAAATTGCAGATTGTGGAGTAAATAGTGTAACTGTAACAGTTAATGCAGTTGATCCTGAAATACTTAAAGATATTGTTGGTTTTGTTCATTATCATCATAAGGTGTATAAAGGTGTTGAAGGAGCAAAAATTTTAATAAAAAATCAACTTGATGGTATTGAAGCATTAGATAAATTAGGAATTATTGTAAAAGTCAATTCTGTATTAATTCCAGGATTAAATGATAAACATATTGTTGAAATTGCAAAAGAAGTTTCAAAAAGAGGTGCTTCATTGATGAATGTACTTCCACTTATTCCATTAAATAAAATGAAAGATTATCAACGTCCGGACTGTATGATGATTGAAGGAGTAAGAGAGGAAGTTGAGGAAATAATACCTGTATTTAGGGCATGCACTCAATGTAGGGCAGATGCTTATGGTATTCCTGGTAAAAAATCTCATGATCATCATTTAGGCGGTAGTCAAACACCACAAAGTCATTTTTAATTTATTTTTTTCTTTTTTCGTCTATGTTGAAAATCTTTTTATTTAATTTTTAATTTTTTAAAATTCATTTATTTCTAAATGAATTAAATTATATCTTAAAATTAAAGGATTTCAACAAAAATCTTATTTAACTTTTAATTTTTAAGTTAAATTTAAAATAAATTAATATTATTTATTTTGAATTAAAAATTATCATTTTTACTATTTTCATAATTATTTTTTTCTTTTAATCTAATTTAATTATAATTAAATATTTTTTTATGAATTTTATCAAAACTTTTTTTAATTTTTAAATTTAATAAATATTTATGAAGACTTTAGAATGGGAAAACAATAAACTTAAACTTATTGATCAAAGAAAATTACCTGATGAATTAACATATATTTACTGTGATAATTATAAAGAAGTTATTAAAGCAATTAAAAACATGACTGTAAGAGGTGCTCCTGCTATAGGCGTATCTGCAGCATTTGGTATGGCTCTTGCATATATTGATGGTGTTGATTTAAATAAAGCTGCAAATGAAATTAAAGATGCAAGGCCAACAGCAAAAAATCTTTTTTGGGCAGTAGATAGAGTTTTAAATAGTAAAAATCCTGTGGATGAAGCTATTAAAATGTATGATGAAGATATGAAAATTAATCGCTTAATTGGTAAATATGGTGCGGAAATCATTGATGAGGGGGATACAATACTTACTCATTGTAATGCTGGAGCATTAGCATGTGTTGATTATGGTACTGCTTTAGGTGTTATAAGGGCTGCAAATGAACAAAATAAAAATATTAATGTTATATGTGATGAAACTCGTCCTCGTGGTCAAGGTGCTAGCTTAAGTGTTTGGGAAATGCAACAAGAAAATATACCTGTAAAACTTATTTGTGATGTTGCAAGCGGTTATCTTATGAGTCAAGGCATGATTGATAAAGTTGTAATTGGTGCTGATAGGATAGCAAAAGGGGGAGTTGTTAACAAAATAGGTTCTTTTATGGTTGCTCTTGCAGCTAAACGATTTAACATTCCATTTTATGTTGCTGCACCTTACTCTACATTTGATAATGAAATTTCAATTTATGATACTAAAATTGAAGAAAGATCTGCTGATGAAGTAACTCATTATGGAAAATGTAGAATCTGTCCAAAAGGTACTGAGGTAATTAATCCTGCATTTGATATTGTTCCTAATGATTTGATTACTGGAATAATTACAGAAAAAGGAATCATTGATCCATTGTGATTCATTATAAATTTAAAATCAGTTTTTATTAATAAATTTTAATATATTAATATCAAATTATTAATTACTTTTTTGAAATATTTTGGATTTATTGTAAATTTTAAAATAAATGGATTTAATAAATTTTAAACAAGTTTTTTAAATTTTTCTTTTTAAAATAAGTATTTAATAAAGATATTTTTTTATGTTATCTTTATTTTTTTTATTTTTAGTAGGTTACTCTACAATCAAAAGCCATTTGCCACATTCCCGGACTTGTGGAACGTACTTTATGACATTTTTCGATTTTTATTTTCATATTGTGTTCTTTTGCTTTTTTTTCTAGTTTTTTTCTACCTTCTTCACAGTTAGGTGCAAATTCATAATAATGTATTATACCATTATTTTCAATAAGTTCAAATGCATAATCAAGAAAGTCATATGCAGTTCCAGGTAAGTTCATAAGAATTCTATCGAACTTTTGATTTTTTAATTTATTTTTAATAACTTCTTTAATATCTCCACAAATTGGAGTAATTCTACCTTTTAATTTATTCATTTTTATATTTTCTTTAAGATAGTTGATTGCAACATCGTTTATGTCTACTGCTGTTATATCAACATCTTTTCTTGATGCAATTACTATTGGGAATGGTCCAACTCCACAGAACATATCTAATATTTTTTCTCCGTCATGGCTTATATCACGAATTCTTTTTCTTTCATTAGTAAGTCTTGGTGAAAAATAGACTTTACTTACATCTAATTTTAAACGTATTTTCTGTTCTTTGTGTATTGTAACTGGATTATCTATTCCGCATAAAAATTCAATGTCCCTAACTCTTGTAACTCCTTTTATGGGACTATTTTTCATATAAACGGAATCTCTTTTAGTGAATTTAAGTGTTGTTTCTCCAATTAGTTTTTTATATTTTCTTAAATCTTCTGGAATTTCTACAATTACTATTTTACCAATTATGTCATAAGAGTTTCTAAGGTCGGTAATTTCTTGATCACTAAGTTTATCTTTTAACATTTCCCTAATGCTATGAGGATATCTTGGAATCAGTTCTAATTCTTTATCAACAAGTTCTATTTCTAAAGGTTCTCCATTAAGTAATTCTTGAACTTTTTTTACTTTTCCGGCTTTTTCTTTCATCATGTTTATTTCTTCATCATTAATTGGTGCTGTAATTCCGATGTAACCATATTTTTTTTCAGGTTTAATTCTATGGTCCATATCCATAATTTCCATATCCATTAGAATTTTACGTACTTCATCTACAGCAGGTAAACTTATTTTTAAAGATTGCATAATATCATTAATTAAATTGATTTGTTAATAAAAATATTTAATTGAATTAATTTATTTTTAAGTTTATTACTTGATACTTCAATTAAATTATATAAAAATTAATCGTGTTTTTTTTTTAAAACATTAATATTTTTTAATTGTTTTTAAAATCTTAAATCATCGTTGTTCTTGAAAACTTATTTTATTTAAAAAATAATTTTCTAAAATACAATTATTTTCGAAATATTTTAATAAGTCTATTATTTTTATATAAAATATATTTATTTTAACTAAT
>JBJFGN010000034.1:0-7180 GCA_051892775.1 Methanobrevibacter sp.
TTCTATATTAATTTTAAATAATTCTTGATAGGATATCTTTTTTTATCTTTTTCTATTATTGCCTTATTTTTTTCTTAAATTAATAAATTTTATTTTTATATAACTTTTATAATTAAAAATATATATTATAAATTAAAAAGATTCCATTAAGTTTAAATATTTTTTATGATTTGTTGAGATAATTTAAATTTAAGATATAACTATTTTCAATTTAAAAAGGAATATACTAAAATTGGAATTTTAAATAAAATATTTTTCAACAGAGTCTATTTTTAATTAAACTTAAATTTCAAAAGAGGATTATTATGACTAATAAAATCATATGTTTAGTTGATGGAGAACATTATCTTCCAGTTACAAAATCAGCAATTTCTGTAATTAATGATTTGGAACATAATGAAGTTGTATCTATGGTATTTATTGGTGGAACTGAAAAATTAAAAACTGATAATCCAAATGCATATTCTGAGTTAATGGGATTTCCAGTTTATTTTGGAGATAATAAAAATGAAATCCCCTATGATTTAATTGAGGAGATGATTGATAAATATAAACCAGATATTGTTATGGATTTATCTGATGAACCGGTTCTTGATTATTCTAAACGTTTTAAAATAGCTTGTCGTGTAATTGCAAAAGGGGTAATATATGAGGGTACTGATTTTAAATTTGAACCTCCAACCCAGGCGGACATTCCAGAAAAACCTTCAATTAAAATTATTGGAACAGGTAAGAGAATAGGAAAAACTGCAGTTAGTACTTATACTTCTCGTTTAATTGATAAAAACAATTATAATCCTTGTGTTGTGGCAATGGGTAGGGGAGGACCAGAAGTTCCTGAAATTGTCCATGGTGATAAAATTGAAATAACTCCTGAATTTTTAGTAGAACAAGCAAATAAAGGTGTTCATGCAGCAAGTGATCATTGGGAGGATGCCTTGATGAGTAGAATTCTCACTATTGGTTGTAGACGTTGTGGTGGGGGAATGTCTGGTGAAGTATTTTTCACCAATATGAAAGAAGGAGCAAAAATTGCTAATAAGCAAGATTCTGATTTTATAATATTTGAAGGTAGTGGTGCTGCGATTCCACCAATTAAAACAGATAAAACAATAGTTCTTGTTGGTACAAATCAGGATATTTTAAATATTACTAACTTCTTTGGACCATATAGAATTGGACTTGGTGATTTGATTATTTTGACAATGTGTGAAGAACCAATGACTTCAAAAGAAAAAGTTAATGAAATTATTGAGTTTATCCATGGTATAAATCATGATGCGAAAATTATTCCTACTGTATTTAGACCTAAACCATTAAAAAATCTTAAAGATAAAAAAATTTTATTTGCAACAACAGCACCTAGTTCTGTTAAAGATAAACTAGTTAAATATCTTGAGGAAACTTATGGTTGTAGAGTAATTGGAACAACCTCACATCTTTCTAATAGACCTTTATTAAAAGAGGATATTGCAAAATATATCGATAAAGTCGATTGTATGTTAACTGAACTTAAAGCCGCTGCAGTTGATGTTGCAAGTAAAGAAGCTCTTAATTATGGATTGGAGGTTGTTTATTGTGATAATATTCCTGTTGAATTAGAGGGGGATTATCCAAGTATTGATGATTCTATTTTAGAATTAGTTGATAGTGCAATTTACGATTTTAATAGGGAGTAAATATTTTGGGATTAGTTGATTGTGCATTTGTGATTTTAATAATACTAATAAATATGAAAGTGTAGTGTACTTAATAATGATATCTAATGATTAATTTAAGATTTTTTTATTAATTTTATTCTTTATTAAATATCTTATAATTAAATAAATCTGTGGCTTTTTGTTTTTTAGTAGAGTGTTTATTCTTTTTCATATGTTTCTATTAAAATATCAAATAATTCTTCAATAATTTCATCTAATTCTAAATCTAAATAATTTAATCCTTTTTCTGTAATGCCATTTGGTGTACATACTGTGTTTATTAATTTATCACAGTTATCATCAGAACTAACCCTATTTTTTAATAAAACTTCACTTGATCCAATCAATGTTTTAAGAATTAGGTATTTGCATTCATCGTAATCAAGATTTGTGTGTTTAAATCCGAATTCACTTAACTTTTTAACAAGAATCCCAATGTATGCTGGTGCACAACTAGTTAATATTGTAGCTATCTCTATATCCTCTTCATCAGGAAGTGTTTTAACATAAGAAAATTCATTAAATAGTGTTTCTAGTTTAGATGAATCTATAAAGTCTACATTATCATTATGCACAATTAAGCTTATTCCGTTTTGAGGATTGTCGCTTTCTATGAATTCTGATGCAATGCTTGGAATAACTAAACTCACTGGGCCATTGTAAATATTTTCAATCTCATTGAAATTTATTCCTGCACAAGTATGTACAATGTGTTTATTGTTTAAATTATGTTTAATTTCAGATATCACAGTTAATAAATCATCACTTTCAACAGATATAATTATTCTATCTGCTTCTTTAGAAAGTTTTTTATTGTCGTCTGTTATTTTTACATTTGGATAATATTCCTTTAAAGAGCTTAATTTTTCTATGTTTCTATTTGATATTATGAGTTCATCTTCATTTATTAAGTTTAATTTAAGTAGATTTTCACAAATCATATGTCCAATATTTCCATATCCAATTATTCCAATAGTCATTTTATCACTTGATTCTTATTTTTAAATTCCCTCTGTATTAATTGTTAGGTTAAATTCAATGTTTTTAATTTTATCAGTGTCTTTTATAATAAGATCATTTAGAAAGTCACATATTAATGAATTTATAACATTGGGACTTTTTATATTTTCTAGCTCAATGCCATTTTTTATTTTAATGATTTCAGAACCTTTATATAATTCATGTATGCAATATGCAGATTTTTGAACTGTTTTTGATTCTTTATCTCCATAAATAATCATTAAATTCGATGCTTTCTTATAATCTTTTGCTTTATCAAGTGTATAATTTAAGTTATTATATGCTAAATTTTTAAGTTCCTCCTGATTAAATCTAGAATATGAATCGTCTATTAATGAATAATATTCGGATTTTAATCCATAATGTCTAAGGTATGCTCTTGTTAGAAAAGTTTCGTCTTTTTTATCAAGAATTAATTGTTTTGTTTTGTCTAAAAAATTAACAATTGAATTTTTACGTTCTTTAATTTCTTCTTTATCCTGATAATATACTCCAGAGATTATTACTTTTCCAACTAAATCAGGGCATCTTGCAAATATTCTAAGGGCTATTTGTCCTCCAAGGTCAATCCCCACTAAATGCACTTTACCTTTTTTGTTTTTCTCTTTAATAATGTCTAAAAGATAATCTATACATTTATCAAAATTAAACTCTCCGAAATCACTTTTTCCATGTCCAATTAAGTCAATAAAAAGATTATTATAGTTATTAAAAGTGTTTTCTTGTTTTATGAAAACCCAGCTTCCTAAAAATTTAGGATGTAAAAACAGTATACTGTCCTTTTTATTGGGATTTTCTTCAATATAATATAATTTTTTCATTTTATCCTCTTAATTTAATAATCAATATCAAATGGTTCTGTACTTACAATTTTAGGTAATTTTCCAATGGTTCCCACTAAATCTCCAACAGTAATGATTGCTCCCTGGTAAAATTCACTATATCTTTCTGCACTTTCAAGGCCATTATTCATTGCATCTTCAACAGTTTCTCCTTTAACTTCATTTGCAATGGATGTTGCAAGTCCATCTGCGATACTTGCTTCTTCTGCAATAATTGTCACTGATTCAGAGTTTCCAAAACTTATGGAATGACCGATTTTTCCAGATGAAGTACATATTCCAATTGGTTTATTCCTTGGTTTTAATTTAAAGCCAATGTCTTTAATGGTATGTGTATATATTCCACAAACCATTTTTTTATTATTTATAATTGCAATATCTCCACCATTTTCAACAGAGGATAATTTGCTTCCTTTTAAAATTAAATGATTTAAGCATAACTCGGATATTGTACCTGCAACAGCAGCCATCGGACCTACGTTTGCTATTTTGCTACTTCTATCCATTAATTCAATAATTTTATATTTTGTATTAATCTTCTTGTCAAACGGTGTAAGTTTTGTTAAAAAATCTGGATTCTCATAAATGTAATCTTTTAATTGGCTTCTAATTTTTAATATGAAATCATTTAAATCATGATTTTCTAAGTCTGTAATTAACTTAATATGGGTTTCATCTATTTCTATTTCTTCAATTCTTTTTTTGTTCATTTTAATCATTGAGATTTATTGCTTTTTATTTAAGTATTTAAAAATTTTATTCAATATTTTTTATGGTATTTTTTAAGTTTTGTTTTTACATTTTTTCTATTTTTTAGATTTTATTTTTTCTATTTCTGATAATCTTTTATAGTTTTATTAATATACTTTATATATTTTTATTTTTTTTAATTGACTTTATATTTATGTTTAATAGTTTCTAATTTAGTTTTTTTATTATTTGATTTTTTAATTTTTCTTATATTAAAATATGCAATTTCTAAAAAGATTTAAATATTTTAAATTTAAATTATTATTTAATTTATTTCAATATAAATTATTTTTTTAAAATTAATATGGTGATATAATGAATGCTTTTGATTTTCTCCTAAACGAAAGAGAGTCAAAACCAAGAAATAAAGGAATTACTATGGTTTTAGACAAAGGTTTGGGATATGATACTGCTAAATGCTTAATGGAAATTGCAGGGGACTATGTAGATTATCTTAAATTTGGTTGGGGTACTACAGTAGTTCAAAGTGAAAGAATAGTAAAAGCAAAAGTTAAGATGTATAAAAAATATAATATTCAACCTTATACTGGGGGAACATTATTTGAACTTGCTTATTTAGAAAATAAAGTTCCTGAATTTTTTGAAGAATCAAAAAGATTAGGTTTTGAAACTATTGAAATTTCTAATGGTTCTACTAATTTACCATATGATGAAAAAATAGATTATATTAAACAGGCTAAAAATTATGGTTTCAATGTTTTATCTGAAGTAGGTAAAAAAAATCCTTCATTAGATAAAGAATTGTCCTTAGAAGATAGGGTTAATTATATGAATGCAGAGTTAGAAGCAGGATCTACTAAAGTTATTGTTGAAGCAAGGGAAGGTGGAAAAAACATTGGAATTTATGATGAAAATAGTAATGTAAAAGAGGACGAAGTTGATTACATTTTAAATAATATTTCTAATCCTGAGGATATAATATGGGAAGCTCCTAAAAAAGATCAACAAGTTTATTTCATATTAAAATTAGGTTCTGATGCTAATTTGGGAAATATTTCTACTGATGAGATTATTTCTCTTGAAACTATCAGAAGAGGTCTTAGGGGAGATACTTTAGGTAAATTGTAATCTTTACCTTTTTTTAAATTTTTTTAATTGTTCTGTATTTTTTCTATAAATTAAAAAATTAATTTTATTTGAAAGATTTATATTTTTGAATAAAATAATTTTTTTTATAAATTTTTATAAATTCTAATTTTAATTTAGTTTTTTTATTATTTTTTTTAGTTAATATTTACTAAGTTAGTATGATGTTGCAAAATTTTTTATTTGTTAAATTCTCTTATTTTATTATTTTATCTATTTTTTTTCTTTATTAATCCGGTATTTCTATATCTGTATTTATTTTACTTATTGTTCTATTTCTAGAATGATTCTATGATTTAATATTATTTTTCAATTGGATTGTTGTCTTAATTTTTTTAAGTTTAGTAATATCAATCTAACATTTTGTTGAATAAAGTAATATTAAGCTTACATTTACTTTAAAAAGCTTTATATACTTTAATTTAGTATTTTTATCTATGTATTAAATTTTTAATTTTTAATTATTATTTTTTAATTTTTATAAAAGAGGCTGATTTGTTTGCAAAGAACTATTGAAGATATTAATAAAAAAATTGAAAATGGGGAAGCTAATGTTATTTCTGCTATTGACTTTAAAGAGGCACTTAGAAATGATGATGCTCCTTCATTTGAAGAAGTCGATGTTGTAACGTGTGGTACTTGTGGTGTAATGAGTGGTACTGCTGCAATATTTAATATTATTGTATCTGAACCTGGTGTATTTAAAAAAGCTAAAAATGTTTATTTAAATGGAATCCCTGCTTCTGTTGGACCATGTCCAAATGAGCTATTAGGTTCTGTTGATTGTATATTAAATGGAACTAGCCATAGTAAAGATAATCCTGAGTATGGTGGGGGGTTCTTATTAAAAGATTTATTAAATGGTAAAGAAATTGATGTAGAACTTGAAACTATCGAAGGTAAAACCATCAACAGCACCACCACCCTTGATGATATGGTTACTGCCCATATGATTGGTACACGTCAGGCATTTAATAATTATACAGCATTTGTTAATACTGGTGATTCATATGTTAAATCTATTTTTGATGCTAAACCATTTGAACCAGGACTTAATTTAATTACATTCTCTGGTTGTGGGGATATAAATCCACTTCAAAATGATATGGATAGAAATGTTATTAAAGAAGGAGCTAAAATTCTTTTAAATGGTGCTCCTGGTTTAGTTTTAGGTTTAGGTACAAGGGCTTCTGATGCAAAACCTAATTTGATGTTATCTGCAGATATTAAAGAAATGGATTCACGTTATTTAGGTGGATATAGAACTGGTATGGGTCCTGAAGTATATGATAGTGTAGCTATTCCAATTCCAATTTTAAATGAAGAGATATATAATAATCTTTTATTCTTAAATGAGGATATTCCATTAACAGTTGCAGATATTAGGGGAAGACATTTACCAGTTTCTAAAACTAATTATGGTGAAATGTGGAATGGTGCAGAAAAACGTCCTAATTTAGATGAATCTAAATGTATTGCATGCGATGAATGTTTAGTTGAGAAATATTGTCCTACTAATGCTGTAAAACATTATATTAGCAATAATGAAATACACCTTGATTTGAATAATGACTGTTTTGGTTGTGGAAGTTGTGCTAAATATTGTGTTGGTAATGCATTTACAATTAATACTGGTTCAACAACTATTAATGTTGATGATAAAGATTATAATGTTGATATTGTTAGTAGACAATCTGATAGGTTACGTGCAAAAGAAATTATTAATCAATTAAATGGCATGATTCTTGATAAGGAGTTTAA
>JBJFGN010000034.1:7280-21497 GCA_051892775.1 Methanobrevibacter sp.
ATTATAATTTATGTAATGGTATGTGTTTCTTGATAAGGAGTTTAAATTATAATTTATGTAATGGTATGTGTTTCTTGATAAGGAGTTTAAATTATAATTTTTTGAGTTTAATTTTTAAATTAAACTCTTTTAGTTTCAATATAATATTTTTCTTTAAAAGAGGTTTATTCATGGTTGAAAAATTTAGAGAAGATTCTTTAGATCTTGAAGAATATATTGCTCATAATATTAAGTCTTCTAAACCAGAAGGTTTATTGAAATGTGTTCAATGTGGTATGTGTACTTCTGTATGTCCTGCAGCTCAACATAGTGATTATAATCCAAGATCAATGGTGGAGAGAGTATTGGAAGGGGATAATACTATTGTTGAAGACGAGGATATTTGGTTTTGTTTCTATTGTTATACTTGTCATAGTATTTGTCCTGTAGATAATAGTCCTTGTGAAGTAAATCAGGTCTTAAGACAAATTGCTATTGATAAGGGGATTGCCGATGAACATTTAATTCCATTTTTAGGTTTTGGGGATAGTTTTTTAAATCATGGAATTGGTGGAATTCCAGAGAATTTCTTTCCTGAAATGAGGGAGGATATTGGTGAAGAATGGTGGGATTTTAAAACACGTTTGGATGATGTAAGAAATCATTTAGGGCTTGATCCAGTATTCCCTTCTGAAGATGCAATTGTTGAAGTTTCAACAATTCTTAAAGCATGTGGGTTTGAAGATAGAATAAATACAATTAGAAATCGTAAAAATGATAAGGATTAATATTTTTTGGAGAGTTTAATATGAAAAATGTTCCAGATAAGAATATTTTACTTTTTAAAAGTTGTTTAGTAAGTGTTGAATATCCAGGTATTGAATCAAGTACAAAATATGTTTTTGATAAAATTGGTGTTGATTATCATGTTGATAGAGCACAAACTTGTTGCACTGGTTTAGGTCACTATTCTGATGTTTTTGATCAATTTTCTACAACTGTAAATGGTGCTAGACATTTTGCTCTTGCTAATAAATTGAATAGACCAAATATGGTTATGATGTGTGCAACCTGTTATGCTATTAATAAAAAAGTTGCAAATATTTTAAATAATAATGATGAAATACGTGATGAAGTAAATCATGTATTTGATAAATGTGGCTATGACTGGATGAAATTTAAAAAAGGGGATCTTGATTCTAGGGAAAATATTTTCCACATTATTGATGTTTTTTATAGTAAACGTAAAGAAATTGCTAAAAATATTAAATATGATTTTTCTAATTTTAATATTGCAACCCATCATGGTTGTCATTACTGTAAAGTCCACTATGGGGATACTATTGAAGGTATTAGAAATCCCCATATTATTGATGATGTTGTAAATGCTTGTGGTGTTGAAACAATTGGATGGTATGATTTTAAAAGGTCAACTTGTGGTAGTGGATTTTCTCAAAGATTTGTACATAAAAACCATTCTTTAACTGTTACTTTAGATAAATTAAAATCTCTTAAAGAAAATAAAACAAATATTTTAATTCATTTATGTCCTAATTGTCATGTACAATTTGATAGATATCAAAGTTATATTGGAGATAAAATTGGTGAAGAATTTGATATTGTACATTTAAATATTGCACAGTTCTTAGCATTGGCTATGGGTGCGGATCCATATGACGTTGTAGGTATACAAACACATACTGTAGCAGTTGAACCTATTTTAAAAGATTTAAAACCTTTAAGTAAGGAGAAAAAAGATGAAATTATTGAAAAAGTTTCATATAAAGTAGACTTAGATGAAAGTGAGGATTTCAACATGGAAGCAGACCCAGTTAAAGTTGAAATTAATGAAACTAATTGAAATATGTAGGTGTATTTATGGATTATAAAGTTGGAGTTTTCATTTGTCATTGTGGTGGAAACATTTCTGATGTGCTTGATATTGAGAGGATTAAAGAATCAATTGATGTAGATGTAATTGAGGAATATGAGAATTTATGCTCTATTAATGGCAGTAAAATAATTAGGGATAAAATCATTAATGAAAATTTAGATCGTGTTGTTATTGCAGCATGTTCACCTGAATCTCATGAAAAAACGTTCCAGGAGTATATAAAGCCTTTAAATCCTTATCTTATGGATATGGTAAATTTAAGGGAACAATGTTCTTGGGTTCATAGTCAAACATCTGAGTCTTTTAATCAAAAAGCAACTGATAAAGCAATAAATTTAATTAATGCTTCCATTGAAAAACTTAAGGTTTCTGAAGCAGTAGATCCAATATTGATCCAAACAACTGAAAGTGCTGCAGTTATTGGTGGTGGTATTTCTGGTATGAGTGCAGCATTGTCCCTTGCAAAACAGGGTATACATGTTTATTTAATTGAAGAAACACCTTCAATAGGTGGACATATGGCCAAAATTGGTAAAGTGTTTTCACCAGTTAAAATTGCTGAAGAATGCGGTCTTTGTCTTTTAAATCCTGTTTTAAATGAGGTTGTATGGAATAATAATATTGAAATTTTAACAAGTTCTAAATTAATTAAAGCTGAAAGAAGAGCAGGCAGTTTCAATCTTCTTGTTGAGAAAAAACCTCGTTATGTTGATACTGATAAATGTATATCCTGTGGTGACTGTGTTGATGTATGTTCTCAGGAGATTCCAAATGATTGGAATGATAATTTGTCTTATAGAAAAGCTATTTACAAACCGTTCTCACAATGTTATCCTGATACCTATGTAATTGATATAGATAATTGTGATAAATGTGGTGATTGTAAACGTGCTTGTCGTATGGGTGCAATTAGTTTCAGACAGGATTCAGAAATGATTCCTTTAGAAGTTGGATCTGTTATTATCGCTACAGGTCATAAATTATTTGATCCTGAACTACGTCCAGAATATGGTTATAGTAGATATGAGGATGTAATTACTCAAAGTGAACTTGGACGTATTTTAGGTGTCAATGGACCAACAAAAGGTAAACTTCAATGTTTATCTAATGGTAAGGTTCCTGAAAGAGTTGTAATGATACAGTGTGTAGGTTCACGTGATATTAAACCTGATGGACATAAATATTGTTCTAAAGTTTGTTGCATGGTGGCACTTAAAAATGCGAATATTATTAAACATAAGTATCCTAATACTGACATTGTTTTATGTTATACTGATATTAGAACACCAGGAATGTTTGAAAAATACTTTAAACATGCTCAAAGTAATGGTGTAAGACTTATTAGAGGTCGTCCTGGAGAGGTTGTTAAAAGAGATGGAAATTTAATTGTTCGTGTAGAAGACACTTTAACACGTAAATATAAAGAAATTAACACAGACATGGTTGTATTGTCTACAGCTATTGAACCAAGTGAAGGAACTAAAGAAGTTGCAAACATATTAAATGTTTCTCAAACCGAAGATGCATTTATTAAAGAACCTAGTCCTAAAATAAAACCAGTGATGACTGATGTAAGGGGGGTCTTTGTTGCAGGAACTGCGCAAAATCCAAAAGACATAACCGACAGTATTCTTCAAGCCACTGCATCTGCAAGTAAAGTCTCTGAACTTATTAATGATGGTATAGATATAGAACCATTTATTGCAGCAGTTGATAATGAATTATGTAATCTATGTGAAGAATGTGTTAAAATATGTAAATATAAAGCTGCATCTGTTAAAGATGAAGAAATATTTATTGATCCGATGACATGTTCTGGTTGTGGTAAATGTATTACAGTATGTCCAAATGATGCAATCCAAATCAATGGAAACATTGAAGATAAAATATCAGCAACTATTAAAGGTATACTAAAAGGTAAAAAACCTGGGGAAAGGCGCATTATTGCATTTTTAGATGATGTTGGTTATACTTCCGCAGATAATATTGGTGTAAATAGATTAACCTATCCAGAATCTATTCATATTATTAAAGTTATTAGTGTAAACCGTGTACTTCCAAAACATATTGTATATGCATTAGAAAACGGTGCAGATGGCGTGTTTATCGGTGAATATCCTGGGGATGTAATGTATGATGAAGTTGAAAATAAGGTAAGTAAAATTAAATGTGAAATATTTGATAATGGTATAAATCCTGAAAGATTAACTTTCTCAAAAGTTTATATTCCATACTTTACAGGTTTAGCAAGGAAATTCACTGAATTTGATAAGAAAATTGCAGAAATTGACGATTAGCTAATTTTAGTTATTCTTCACTTTTTATTATTTTTAAGTTTATATTTTTCTTTTAAATAGTTTATTTCTTGTTTTTTTTTTAAAGATTATAGTTTACCTTTTAAATAGATTATTTTCTGTATTTTTAAATTTAAATTTTATATTTTATGATAATTTGTTTAGTCTAATTATTTCTTTTTTTAATGTATTTCATTTAAGAATCTAAGTTTTTTAAAGTTGTAAATTTTTAAGGATTTAAAATTATTTTTAAGTTTCATGTCTAATTTTATGAATGATTTGATATTAATTAAATTTTATAAGTAATGATTTTAAAAATATTATATATAATTTAATTATTGATAATATGGAAATTTTAACAACTTTTTTAACTATTTTTATAATTTTATTAATTGGTTTTCTTGCAAAAAGATTTAATTTATTAAGTATTAATGAAGGAGAAACTATTAATAAAGTTGTTGTTTATCTTGCAATGCCATTTTTAGTTTTCCGTTCATTATATGATGCAGATATGGCCCTTATTCCAACTCTAGGTAAGTTTCCAATAGTCGGTTTCATATCTGCATTTTTAGTAGGTATTCTTTCTTATATTCTTTTTACAAGTATAAAATTACCTGATAAACAAAAATATGCATTGATTTCAGTTATAATTATGGGTAATACTGGATTTGTGGGTTTTCCCGTAATTATGGGTGTATTTGGAACAAGTGGTCTTGTAAGGGCTATTTTTTTCAATATCACTGATGTTTTAATGATGATTGTAGTTTATTTAATTTTTGTTATAAAATTTGGTGGGGAATATAAGGAGGTTGTTAAGAGAATTTTTTCCTTTCCAGTTTTATGGGGTTTAATATTTGGTTTAATATTCAATTTTTATCATATACAAATAGGTACTATTGGAACAAATATTATTAACTATTTAGCAGATATGACAATTCCATTAATTATTTTATCTTTAGGTTTATCAATGAACTTTAAGGGATTTGGTAAAAAATTTGGATTAACTTTAACTGGTTCTATATTAAAACTTTTTGTTTATCCATTTTTTGCGTTTTTCATTTTAAAATTATTTGGAATAAATGGTTTTGATAATGAAATAGCACTTATTGAATCAGCAATGCCCTCTGCTATGTTATCAATTTCATATGTCATGGAATTTGGACTTGATGTAGAATTGACTTCAGACGTTATTGTATTTGATACTTTGCTTTCACTTATAAGTTTACCTATTCTTATGACTTGCTTTTAGTATTAATTTTAAACTTGAATTAAATTATTAGTTAAAAATAGTTTTTCCATTATACCATTTTTATTAATTTAAAAATAGTGTTATGATTATGTTTTGTTATAATATTTTTATTAATTAAAAAATTAATACTAATTATTAATTAAATATATGGGGAAATGTTTATGGCATTATTAAATGTAGAATATAAATCACAAGCTTTAGGAAGAAATATTCCATTTACTGTAATTTTACCTGTTGATTATATTGATTATGAACATAACATAAATAAATCTGATAATGGACCATATAAAACTTTATATTTATTGAATGGTTTATATGGGGATTGTATAGAATGGTTAACTCACACAGATATTAAGAGATTGGCTGAAAGGAATAATCTTGCAGTTATAATGCCTAGTGGTGAAAATAGTTTTTACTTGAATTATCCATCATCCAATAGAAATTATTCAAAATATATTGGTGAGGAATTGGTAAATATGACTAGGAGAATGTTTAATTTATCTAATAAAAGAGAAGATACTTTTATTGGAGGATATTCTATGGGTGGTTTCGGTGCATTATATAATGGGCTTAAATATAATAATACCTTTTCAAAAATTGTTGCATTATCTTCAGCCTTAATTTTAGAGGATGATTTTGATAAAACTAATCAATCTATTTTTAAATATAACCAAGAATATATTGAGGAATGTTTCGGTGATTTAGATACAGCACTTAATAGGGATGTTAATGTAAATAATTTAATTAAAAAATTAGAAGATTCTAATAAGGATGTTCCAGATTTATTCATAACTTGTGCTAGTGATGATTCTTTATATGATGCTAACATTAAATTTGTAAATTTCTTATCAAATTATGACGATATTAATTATATCTTTCATGAAGGGATTGGTGGTCATCAATGGGATTATTGGAATCAATTCATGAAGGAAATAGTTGAATGGTTAAGCCATTAATATCTATTATCTTTTAATTTTATTTAAAATATAAAAAAAGTAAGGAGTTTTAATTTTTTATTTCATTCATGAATCTATCCCTAATTTCATTCGGAGATAAATCTATTACTGGTGATTTAGAATTACCTGCTTCGAGATTATATTCTATAAAGGTACATTTGTTACTTTTTAAGACTTTGGCAAAATTTATATCTTCAAATTTATATGCATTTTTAAATCCTACATCTTTGGCTATTTTTGTTAAATCTAAGTTTTTAGCGTATGTATCTTGATTACCAGTTGAACCATATGCTCCATTATTTATAACAATCCAAATTAAGTTAGGGCATTGATTTTGAGCTATTGTAACAAGTGAACCCATATTCATTAAAACAGATCCATCACCATCAATTACAACAACTGTGTTATCTTGTTTAAGTGCAAGACCAAGTCCAATTGATGATGCAAGTCCCATTGATCCGATCATATAAAAGTTTTTAGTTCTATCTTTTACTTTATATAATTCTTTTGAAGGAACGCCAATATTACATACTATAAGTTCATCATCAATACTTTTCATTATTTCTTTAATTCCATCAATACGTGTTGTCATACTTTAGCCTCAATCGTCTTCTAATTTCCAATATTTAATTTCAAGTAAAATACTGACTACTTTTTTACTTTTTACAGATTTATCCCATGATTTTGATACTGCTTCATATGCTTCTTTATGATTTTTAGGTTTATAATAGGGCAAATCAAGAGATTCTAATAATTTTGGGGTTGCTCTACCCATAGGTACTTGTCCTATAATTGATTCACCTTCAGTTCCTCTATGGCTCATAATCATTACAAGGGGAAATGAGTATAATTCAAATAATGATTCTAATGCATTAATACAATTACCTAGTCCAGAATTCTGCATCAAAATTGCGGTTTTTGCTCCAGCCATATATGCTCCGGCACATATTCCAAGACCTTCTTCTTCTCTTGTAACTGGTATATGTGTTATCTCATCATCTGCATCTATAAGATTTAATAATTCTTTAAGATTAGCACATGGAACACTTACAATAAAATTAATTCCAGAATCTTTAATTCCTTTATAAATTATTTCACTACTATTCATTGTATTCTCCTTTTTCATGATTTTCTTAAAATCTTCTAATTCTATATAAAATTTATTTATAATTTAAAAATATTAATTTCAAGTTCTACTTGTTGAAATCTTTTAACTTTACTATATTATTTCTAATTTAAAGTAATGATTTTTAATTTCCATTTTAAAAATAAGTTTTTCAACAGAATATTTATTTTATTAAAATATTTTATTATTTATCTAATAATTTATGATTTTATTACTAAATATTTAATTATTTTTGGATTTGAATTCATAAAATTTAGAATATATTATAATTTAGGAATATATGAAACTTAGAAAATTAAACTTTAAAATAAAATATTTAATGGAATCCATTTTTTTAATTATTATTCTTTTCATTGATTTTATGAAAAATTATCATATATATCTTGTTTTGTTCGAAAGATATAAATTTATTTAAATAATATATATTATAATATATTATAATTTTTAATATATTATTAAATTATTTTTGAATTTTATTATATATTTCAAGTAATAATTTCTTTAAATATTTAAAAATTAATTATGGTAAATAAATAAATAAATAAATTTGGTGAGAAATATGATTGCAGATGCTAAAAAGATAGCTGATGGTGTATATTGGGTCGGTGCTCTTGATTGGGATACTCGTGAATTCCATGGTTATTCCTTACATGGTTCTACTTATAATTGTTACCTTGTATTCGGTGATAATAAAACCGCTTTAATTGATAATGTATATCCAGGATTTTTCCCAGAATTATGGGCTAGAATCGAAGATGCTTTTGCTCAAGAAGGAAAAGATGAAGTTAAAATTGATGTAATGATTCAAAACCATATTGAAATGGATCATAGTGGTTCATTACCTGATATTGTTGAAAAATTCCCAGATATTGAAATTTATTGTACCCAAGTTGCTATTCCAGGTCTTAAAAATCATTGGCCTAGTTTAGCTAATAAAGATATGAATCCTATTAAAACAGGTGATACTTTAGATCTTGGTGGTAAATCTTTCACATTTATTAATGCACCAATGTTACATTGGCCAGATAGTAACTTTACTTTATATAATGAAGATGGTATTTTATTCTCTAATGATGCATTTGGTCAACATATCTGTTCTGGTGAAAGATATGATTATGAGCTTGATTCTAAAGCAGTTGAAGAAGTTGCTAAAAAGTATTTCGCAAATTTAATTACTTTATCTTCACCACTTGTTGTAAGTAAAGTTAAAGAAATGACTGATGCAGGTTATTTAGATAAGGTTAAAATGATTGCACCATGTCATGGTTTAATTTGGACTAAACCTGAAACAATTATTAATTTATATGCTAAATGGGCAACTGCTGACTGTGAAGATAAAATTACTGTTATATATGATACAATGCATCATTCAACTCAAAAATTAGCACATGAAATTGCTGAAGGAATAATTTCTGAAGGTGTAAAAGTTAAAATGTGCTTCTTAAAAGTTGATGATGAAAGTGATGTAGTAACTGAAGTTCTTGATAGTAAAGCTATTGCTTTAGGTGTTCCAACTATGATGAATAACCCATATCCAAATGTTGGAAAAATTATTTACTACTTTAATTGTTTAAGCTTTGCAAATTCAGGTAAAAAGAAAAAAGCTGTTGTGTTCTCATCTAAAGGATGGGGAGGAGGAGCTATTAATAGGTTAACTTCTGATCTTGAAAGTGCGGGTTTCGATGTACTTGAAGATGATGCACTTGATGTTCATTATGTTCCTGATGAGAAAGCTCTTAAACAAGCTTATGATTTAGGTAAAAAACTTGCAAAAGAAATTAAAGAAGAATAATTCTTCTTTATTTTTTTAAATATCATTATTTTTTGGTTTTTCTATTTTTATAATTTAATCTCTGTCGTTTATTTATCTAATTTAACATATTATGTTAATTACTAGTATACTGTTTGTTTATATTTTATTTAAGAATTGTTGTTTTTAATTTGTTTTTTTATTCATTTTGTTTTTAAATATTCTTTTAATGGTTTGTCATGGATTCATTTTTAAAATAGTTAATTTACTTTAACCATAAAATATGATTTTAAGAACTTTTATATTTAAAATTTAAGTTCACACTATTTTTTAGTTTTTAGGTGATAATATGGATTTCGAAGACATTGTCTGTGAATTTGAATCTATTGGTGATGAAAAAAATATTGAAGGTCAAAAAAGATTTGGTATAAATATTAATAAATCATATGGTATTAGAATGCCTGATATTAGAATGATTGCTAAAAAAATTGGTAAAAATCACGAACTTGCACTTCAATTATGGAATCACCCCTATCATGAATCAAAAATTCTTGCAACTATGGTTGAGGAACCAGATAAATTAAGCGAGGAACAACTAAATAAGTGGGTTCATGATTTTGATTCTTGGGATATAGTTGATCAGGCTTGTATTAATCTTTTTAGAAAATCTGATTTAGCAATATCTAAAATTTCATTATGGTCAGAAAGTGATGAGGAATATGTTAAAAGAACGGCTTTCTCCCTTATTGCAGTTCTTGCAGTTCATAAGAAAAAGGAGGGGGATGATTATTTTAGAAAATTTTATCCTTTGATAATTAATGCTTCATGTGATAATCGCAATTTCGTTAAAAAGTCAGTTAATTGGGCAATTAGACAAATAGGTAAAAGAAATATTAATCTTAATAGGGAATTAATAAACCTTTCTTATGAAATTCTTAAGAAGGATTGTAAAGCTGGAAATTGGATATCTAAAAATGCAATTAATGAGTTAAAATCAGATAAAATTCAAAAAAGACTTTTAAATAAATAAAAATCTATTTTATGCTTTCTATTTTTATAATTTAGGTGGTTAATAAATACTTTTCGAAAGTTTTTTATATAACCATAAACACATTTTATATTAATGGACTATTAGTTAATTAAAAATTGATTATTTAAATTTAATACTTAAATATTTATTTTTATATTTTTTAAGGTTTTATAAAAACCTTATATTGTAATTAAGAAAAATTAATGGTGATATTATGGCAAATAATATGAATAGACCAATCTATATCTTACCTCAAGGTACTCAAAGATTCAAAGGTAAGGATGCATTTCATTTAAACGTTTATGCTTCAAAAATATTATCAAGCATTGTGAGAACTACTCTTGGACCTAAAGGTCAAGATAAAATGTTAGTAAATAAAAAATTAGGTGATGTTATTGTAACAAATGATGGTGTTACAATCTTAGAAGAAATGGAAATTGCACATCCTGCAGCAAGAATGCTTGTTGATATTGCTAGAAATCAAGAAAGTGTAGTTGGAGATGGAACTACTACTGCAGTTATTATCGCTGGTGAATTACTTTCAGAAGCGGAAAAATTAGTTGACAATGGAACTCCTGCACCTATTGTCTTAAGAGGTTATCAAACTGCTTTAGATAAAACTTTAGAAATTTTAGAAGATATTGCAATTGATGTTGATGATAAAGAAACTCTTAAAAAAGTAGCTATGACTGCAATGACTGGTAAAGGATCAGATTATGCTAAAGAATCTCTTGCAGATATTGTTGTGGAAGCTTGTACTCGTGTTGTGGAAGATGGAAAAGTAGTAAACAAACACATTAATACTCAAAGGGTTAATGGAGGTTCTGTTGAAGATTCTGAAGTTGTTGATGGTATACTTATTGATAATTCTCCTGTAAGTAAAAATATGGCTACTGATATTAAAGATGCTAAAATTGCTCTTTTGAAATACCCTCTTGAAGTTAGGGATTTAACTATGAATTCAAAAATTGATTTATCTTCACCTTCTGCAATGAATGCCTTTTTAGATAATGAACAACAAATCTTAAAAGATTTAGTTCAAAAAATTGTTGATGCTGGTGCAAATGTTTTAATGTGTCAAAAAGGTATTGATGACATGGCTGTACAATATCTTAAAGATGCAGGTATTACAGCATTTAAACGTGTTAAAAACACAGATATGGAAAGACTAGCACATGCAACTGGTGGAAAAATCGTTCTTGACTTAGAAGATTTAAGTTCTGAGGATTTAGGTACTGTTGGCCATATTTACACTAAAAAAATCTTTGATCAAAAATTAACTTTCCTTAAAGAAACTAAAGAACCTAAAGCATGTTCTATTGTTTTAAGGGGTTCTACTAAATATGTTACTGGAGAAATTGCTCGTGCACTTGATGATGCAATTGGTGTAGTTTCCGCTACTATTGAAGATGGAAAGGTAGTTATTGGAGGTGGAGCTCCAGAAATTGAGATTTCTAGAAGACTCCGTGCTTTCAGTGAAACATATAGTGGTAAAGAACAATTAGCAATTCGTTCATTTGCTAAAGCTTTAGAAGTTGTTCCTAGAACTTTAGCTGAAAATGCTGGTCTTGATATTGTTAACATAATTTCCAAACTTATTGGTGCTCATGCAAATTCAAACACAATGGGTATTGATGTATTTAAAGGAGAAATTGTTGACATGTCTGATGAAGTAGTTGAACCTTTGAGAGTTAAAAAAGAAGCTATTACTTCTGCAACTGAAGCTGCTTCTATGATTATCCGTATTGATGATGTAGTTGCTGCTGCAGGTGCTCTTAATTCAACTGGTAATGAAGATGATGGTCTTGACCACAGTGGAATTCCTCATGATGCTAATGGTGTAATGCCAGGTATGGGTGGAATGCCACCAATGTAAATTTTTTAATAATTTACATTTTTTATTAAATATATTTAAGAATTAATAAATTCTTCTTATTTCTTTATTTTTTAAATATAATTTTATCAGTTTTATTTAAAAGTTTCTATTTTTTACTTTATTTTTTATTTTTTCAAGTCTTTTTTAGTTGTTTTCTATTTATTTTTTTTATTTTTTAAAATTTAATTTTTTTAAGTCTTTTTTCTTGCTTTCTAGTTATTTTTTTATTTTTTTAATTATTTTCTTAAATAGTATTATATATGTTCTATTTAACATGTAGCCTTTTATTTTTTTTATTTTTATTATTTTAAGAATTTATAGGTTTTATTTTTTATTTTATTTTTCAATTTATTTTTTATTTTAATTTCATGAATAAATTATTAATGTATTTCATTTTTCTAGGATTTTCTATCTTAAATTTTAAAACTTATCTTTTATTGTTTTTTATATTGTTTATAGTTGTTTTTTTATTTATTTTATTTTATTCTATTGTTATTATGTTATTTTTATTGAATACTATTGGTTTAATGCTTTATTTCTTAAACATAACCTTTATATACAATTTAAGTTATACATTATTTTGTACTAAGAATATTTTTAAAAAAGTGTATTTTTTACTTTTTTCTAAATGTATTCTTTTTAAGAATTTATATGAACGAATTAGGAGGCGAAAAATGTCGAAGAAATTTAGATATTTTAGCTTATTAATGGTGCTCATTGTTTTTTTAAGCATTGGTGCTATTTGTGCAACTGATGTTAATAATAATACAGTTGCAATATCAAATTCTTCGGTAAGTAATTCAATTCAAACTGTAACAAATGATACGGTAACAAATTCCGTAAATGTATGTGATAATTCTACAAATGCTATGTCAAATAGTGATAGTGGTAGTTCTTCAAGTTCTATCGTAAGTAGTTATAATAGTTCTTCAAATGGTTTAGATGTTGAAAGTTCTACAATTTCTAGTAATAATAGTAGTTCTTCAAATGGTTTAGATGTTGAAAGTTCTACAATTTCTAGTAATAATAATGTCGGTAATTCAAATACTGTGTCTAATATTAATAATACAGTTTTGAATACTATCGAAAATTGTAGTAATGTTTCTGCTGTAAATAAACAATTAACTACAACATCAGTAAGTTCTGCTCTTGTAAATACAGGTTCAAATATTACAAATTTAAATAACAATACTTTTGGAGTATTTTTATTTGGAAGTAATATGAATAGCATTGATTTGTCTAAACTTTATGCAAATCATATTGGAAATATATTCTTAAATTATTATGCTATAGAAACTTATGGTGTTAGTGCTGTTGAGTCATTTATCAAAAAAGCTAGAACCTATAATATAAATGTTTATATTTGGATGCAATGTTTTTATGATGGTGGTTTTATAAATCCAGCAACTTGTGGTCAATCTTATTGGACTCAGAAAATTAATGAGGCAAAATCTTATGCTGAACTTCAAGGTGTAGCAGGTATTGCTTTAGATTATTTAAGGTTCCCTGGAACTGCATATAAATATTCTAATGGAACTAAATCTATAAATTTATTTACTAAAATGTTAACTTCTGCAGTTAAAGGAATTAATTCAAACATCAAAGTTGCTGCAATTATTATGCCAGAAACATCTTCTAATGCTTATTATTATGGTCAGGATTCTGATCAGTTGGGAAATATTGTAGATATAATTATCCCTATGGTTTATAAAGGGAATTATGGAGAAAGTGATTCATGGATTAAATCTACCAGTACCTACTTTAAAAGCCATTCAGGTAATGCAGAAGTTTGGACTGCTCTTCAAACTTATGATTCAGATTCTAATGTTGTTAAATTAAGCAGTAGTGTATTATCTACTGATTCACAATATGCTTTAAACGGTGGTGCTGATGGAGTTGTTTATTTTAGATATGCTCTTTTTAATATCTTTAATATGACTTCATTAAGTGGTGGAATTAGTTCTATGGATAGTTCAAAAACTAATTCATCTAGCTCTACTAATTCAAGTAATCCTACAAGTTTTACTATTGGTCAGATTGTTGATGCTGCTAGGACTGTTAGG
>JBJFGN010000035.1:0-4188 GCA_051892775.1 Methanobrevibacter sp.
TTTTGTATAAATTGTATTTGTATGTTATATGTTTTTTTATGGAATCTTGTTTTTTGTATAAATTGTATTTGTATGTTATATGTTTTTTTATGGAATCTTGTTTTTTTGTATAAATTGTATTTGTATGTTATATGCTTGCTTTTTATAATTAATTTCTTGGATTTATTATTTTTTCTATAAGTCTACTAATATCTTTTATAAGCATAATTTAATTATAAGAAAATTTTTATAATAATTTCAATAAATTTAAATTTAATTAAAATTTTATTTTAAATTTTATTTACTTCAAATATTTTATTAATGTTTTAGAATTTTAGAATTACTTAATTATATAAATTTTATTTTTAAGAGGATTTTTCATGGAATTTAATTCAATTTTTAAAAGAAAAAGTATTCGTAAATTTTTAGATAAAGATATTCCTGATGATGATATTGAATCTATATTATCTGCTGGAATGCAGGCTCCTTCAGCATTTAATACTCAACCTTGGGAATTTATTGTTGTAGATAATAATGATCTAATTAATAAATTATCTAATATGAGTAAATATTCAAAATGTGCAGCAAATGCAAATAAATTGATTTTGACTATGGTCAATTTAGAAAAAGTACCTTTAACTAGAGCATGGTTTACTCAGGATATGTCTGCATGCACTGAAAATATCTTAATCGAAGCCACTGAACTGGGTATTGGGAGTGTATGGTTAGGTTTGTATCCTGATTCTAAAAGGATAGAATTTGTATCTGAAATATTTGATTTGCCTAAAAATATTGTTCCATTTTCACTTATTGCATTAGGTTATCCTACTAAAGACTATGAAGTTAAAATAAAGTATGATGAATCTAAAGTTCATTATAATAAATTTTAATTTTTACTTTCAGTTAAATGCATTATTTAATTTGGAGCTTTTAAGTTTAATTAGGGTTATGGTATAATGGGTAAAATAAGAAGTTTTTTAGCTATTGAAGTTGAGAATGTTTTGCTTGACAAGATTTATTATATTGAAAAGGATTTTAAAAGTATTGATGCTAATATTAAATATGTTTCAACAAATAATATGCATTTTACATTAAAATTTTTTGGAAATATTGATGAAGGTATGATTGATAAAATTTCATATTCTATAGAAAAAGTTTTAGAAAATCATAAACCTTTCGAAATTGATATATGTGGTTCTGGTGCATTTCCAAATGAAAATAGGATAAATGTTATTTGGATTGGTATTAAAAATAATTCTAATTTAAAATCTCTTCAAAAAGATCTTGATGTTTCATTTAATAGATTAGGTTTTGAACTTGAGAGAAATTATGTTTCTCATTTAACAATTGGTAGAATGAAAAATGCTAAAAACAAAGATTTGGTTCAAGATAAAATTAAGAAATATCATAATTATGAAATAGGTAAAATGACTGTTTCAAGTATTGTACTTAAGAAAAGTACTTTAACACCTAAGGGACCTATTTATGAAAATATTAAAGAGTTTGCTCTTTAAATTCATATATTTTTTAGTTTAAAATTAGTTTTTTGTTTATTTTTTTATTTTTTTAGTTTAAAATTGGTTTTTTATGTATGAAGTAAAAGTATAAATTAATAAAAAGCTATTTTAATGCTTTAAATTAATTCATGTGTTTAAATTTATAATATAAATCTATTTTTCAATTATATTTTCTTCAATACTCATACCGAAATGACGAGCTTTTTCATCAATGTAAACTTTTATCTTGTCACCTGGTTTTAATTCTGCAACAGAAACTGCAGATTCTTTATCATCAACAAGTCTAATGGTTTCAGCATTTTGAACAATAGTTTTAATATCAATATCTTCATATTTTGCTTCAATTAAAAGAAGAGGTCTTCTTTCAATTTTACATCTGCCTACTATTGATTTTCTAGTTTCACCTTTGGTGTTAACTATTAATACTTCATCACCAGCTCCAAGTTCTGATAAATAATGAGTTTTTCCATTAGGAACCATTACATATGCTTGAACAGGTCCTGCATTTACTCTAAATGGACGTGAAGCAACATATTCACTTTCTAAACTTTCAGAGTGTACAAGTACCATAGCTTTTGAATATGATCCAACAAGCATACCTTCGCCAGGATACATAATACTAGTAGTGTCGATACATACTCTATCACCAGATCCAAGTGGTTTAATATTGGTTATGGTAGCATCTTTGAGACTATAGCTTTCACTTGAAATTTCTTCAATAAGTTTTGAAATATCTTTGATTTGATTAAATTCAATCGGTTCAAAAATAACTCCGTCAGTACCCACTTCTAATGTTTCAATAGCCACTTTTGCCTCATCTGCTGATTTTACAGCAGCTATAATATTAACATCTTTTCCTTGTAAATCTGCAATAATATTTTCAAGTGGAATTACAGTCCAATCTTTACTAACTAATATTATATAATCGCAGATATCTCCAAGTTTTACAGCTAATTGTTCATGGTTTTTATCTGTGATTTCTATATAGGCACAAACTGGAATATTTTTATTTTTAAGTTCTTTAGCCTTAGCTAAGTCTTTTGATTTACTTAAATTATTGTCTAATTTAAGTGTTCCATCACCTTCACCAGAAATACCTATTAGATAAACATCACTATCTTCACTAGGTGCAACGATATTAACATTACCTAATTTTCTTATGTTTTTATTATTTTTTGAATCAAAACATACTATGTGGTCAATTCCAGATTCGAATGATGTTGTAATCATTTCTTTTGTATTTTCCCAATTGCCTATTGGGTTTAATATCCAAGCAAATTTTTCTGACATTCCTAATCTCCTTAAAATTTATAATTATTATAGACTAAATATTATAAATCCTTTATTTTAATTCATTTCTAAAAAATATGGTATTTTTTAAAATTAAACTTTAGATGATAGGTATTTATAATTATTTAATATTTTAAGTTTATTTTAAAATTTTTAAAGCTTCTTCAACATCAATTTCATTATGAACAATTTCAGAAACAGCTTTAGTCATTTTTTCAGGATTTTCTGCTTGGAAGAAATTACGTCCAAAAGCTACTCCAGCTCCACCAACTTCAATTGCATCTTTAGTCATTTGGAGTAAATCTTTATCAGAGTCTACACTTGGACCGCCTGCGATGATTACAGGTACTAATGCTCCTTCAACAACTTCTTCAAAGCTTGCAGGATCTCCAGTATAATTTGTTTTTACAATATCTGCACCAAGTTCTGCACCAACACGTGCTGCATGTTTTACAACTTCAACATCATGTTCATCTTTTATTCCCGGTCCACGTGGGTACATCATAGCTAAAAGTGGCATGCCCCATTGACTACAAGTTTCTGCAACAGAGCCTAGTTCTTCTAACATGTATGGTTCAGTTTCAGAACCTACATTTACATGTATGGATACTGCATCAGCACCAAGTTGAATAGCTCTCTCTACACTTGTAACAAGAACTTTGTTATTGGGATCGCGACTTAAAGAGGTACTTGCAGATAAATGGATAATTAGACCAATATCTTTTCCGTAACCTCTGTGGCCATTTTCTACGATACCTTTGTGCATAAGCACTGCATTTGCTCCACCTTTAGAAATACTTTCTATGGTTTTATCTAGATTAACAATTCCTTTAATAGGACCGTCAGATACACCATGATCCATAGGTGCAATAACAGTTCTATTTGTTTTGCGGTTAATTATACGTTCAAGACGTATTTTTTTACCTATCATTACTTTATCCTCCAATTTAAAGTTAAATTTAAAATTTTTATAAATTTTAACTTAACATTTTTTTGAATTTTTAAAATATATTAAATTATTAAATAATTTAACATACACTATTTTTTATAAAATACTACTTATATATTATTTGATTTTTGTTTAAAAATTCTAGATTCGATTAATATTTTAATCTTCTTAATAAAATTTTCATGTTAATTTAAATCCTTTAAATTTAAGATAAAATTGTTTTTAGTTGTAAAATAAGTGAATTTTTGTTAAATTAAATCTGTAAATGATATAATTTTTAGATAATTTAAAATTTATATGATTTTATTGAAATTTTGAAGAAAATAATTATATTTAAAAAATTTAATAGGTTAAATTCGGTTTTAAAATTTTGTTTGTAAGTTTTTTTAAGGAGTTTGATAGGTTAAATTCGGTTTTAAAATTTTGTTTGTAAGTTTTTTTAAGGAGTTTGAT
>JBJFGN010000035.1:4288-4419 GCA_051892775.1 Methanobrevibacter sp.
AGGTTAAAATAGATCTAAAATTTTATTTAAAGCTTATATTATCTATATTAACTATTTTTATTAAGTTAATAATTATTTTTAAATTATCTATTTTTTCAGTGAATTAGTCCATAAGTTAAATTCTTTAATTT
>JBJFGN010000036.1:0-20319 GCA_051892775.1 Methanobrevibacter sp.
TATATTTTTATTTAATTTTTATTTTTTTCATTTTATAAAATTTTGTTTAATTTTATAGAAATATATTTATATTAGAAAATATAAAATTATATTTTGACTTTAAATAATTGTTTAAAGTTTCATAATGGGAGTTTAAAAATAATTTTCAGTTTTATATATTGTATTTTTTAATTTTTTATTAGCAAGATTGGTATTAAATTTGTATGCTTTATATATGATTTTTATATGACTTTTCCTTCATTATGAAAATTTAGAACTTTGTAAAAATTTGAGTAAATTCTTAGATTATATCTTTTCATAATTTTTACATAGTTAAATATGAGGTGTTAAATATGGAAAACAAAATAGTCGCAGCAATTATATCCTTGTTTTTACCAGGGATTGGACAATATTTATTAGGCAGAGGAAAAAATTGGTTATTTGTATTTATTGCAGTATTGATAATTGATTTTATATTGTCATCTATTTTACCAGGTATTGGTATTTATATTGCAGGTATTATAGGGTTAATATTTGCTGCTGATGCATATGCTGGATTTATTGGTGATTTATAATTCACCAATCATTCATTTAATTTATTATTTTTTTAAAATAATGGTTATAGCTATTTATTTTAGGTATAAATTGATATTTACAATATTATAAATCTATTAAAAATTTAATAATATTTTTAAGTTAGAGGTGAATTTATGGCTTTATTAGATAAATTAGCAGGACATGCAAGTGTTGATATGGATGCAGATTATGTATCTGAATTCTTCTTTGATGATGAGGAAATCATTCAATCATATCAATTTTTAAGAGATCAAATTATTCTCACTAATTATGGAATCTATGATGTGGATGTTCAAGGGTTAAGTGGAAAAAAAGTCGAGGTTAAATTTTTCCCTAAGAAGACTATTAAAACAATTTCCTTTGAAACTGCAGGTACACTTGATTTTGATGTAGATATTAAAATTGGTGTAAGTGGTAACACTACTGTTACTGCTGATGGAGCAGCATATAGTGCACCATTATCATTTAAAGTACCATCTTCACAAGCAGAAGATGCAAAACAAGTTGTCCATTTAGTTAAAAAACATTATTTATTTGATTAATATTTAATTATTTTTATAATTTTTAAGTATTTATTAATCTTTTTTTAGTCTTTTTCTTATTTATTGGTTTTTGAGTTTTTTTTTAGTTTTCGTTAAATGGGTCTAATTTTTCTTTAGTCTTTTTATTTAGATTAATTAAGTATTTTATTGAATTTAAAAGTATTTGATTATTAGTATTGGTTTTGGTAAAATCTACTTCTTTATTATTCATTATTTTAATAATGTCTTCTTTTGTATCCTTTCTTATATTATTAATCTCCATATAATTTAATATAATGTTATTTAATTCGTTTACTTCTTTCTGGATTTTATGTAAGTTATTTTCTTCAATATTTTCACTTATGAGATTACTCAATATAATTAATCTAGATTTTTCTATATCATTTCCTAAACATTTTTCTTTAATTAAACTAATTAACTTATTATTTAGTTTTTGATATAATTTAATGTTAATTATTGATTCTTTTTCTATTGAATAGGGCATTATTATAAAGCTAAAAATTCCACAGGTAACAAGAGCTACAGAAGTCCAGACAAGTTTTAATGGAAGTGCTAATTGAAGCGGAATATACATTAATGAAACTATTACAGAAAGTATTGATGTAAACATGGATCTATAAAATCTGTTATTGCTATTTAGAATTATTAAGTAAATTGTTATTATGGTTATAATACTAAATACTAAATTTGAAGGTTTATATTTCATTAAATCAAAGATTGTTATTGAAATTAAAAGAATTATTATTCCTAGACTTGTGGATTTTATACGTGTTTTATACCTTTTTAATATATCATTTGTATATGGAAGAGTTGCAGTAATAGATGTAAAATATAACCATTTAATATATGGAAGATTGAATAAGAATCCTATAACTTGCCATAAACTCATTATTAATCCCATTTTAAGGGCAAAATTAAATTTTATTGAGTGTTTTGAAAATTCTAATTTTATAATTTCTTTATATATTTTCAGCGTGTTACTTTTTCTTGTTTGTTTATTTTCTGGTTTTTCAGGTTTTAAACTATTTTCTATAATTTTAATATTTAATAAGATTAAATACATTTCTTTAGTTTCAATATCTGGATAGCTAATCTTCTCTTTTTCAGCCAATTTATTTAAACTATCTTTTATATAATTTAAATCTTTTTTACTTAATTCAGTATTTATTATTAATGTGCTTATGTACTCTAATGATTTAGCTATATTTAAAAACTTTTCTTCTTTTTGTTTTAAGATAAATTTATAGTCTAAACTGTTGTATATATTCAAATAGAAATCATTATTTATTTTAATATCATTTTTATTTATTTTCTTATTTTCAAGTTTTAAATCAATAATCTCATTAATTTCAGATATTAAACTTTTAATTGTTGTTTCTGTGGTTTTATATTGTTTTTTTCTATTTAAAACTAGATTAAGTCCAACTATAAAAATAGTTCCTATTAAAAGGAGGAATAATCTTATAGGTAATTCACTTATTGGTATTTGTCTTGAAAACATTATGAAGTATGCTATTAAATATCCAATATATGAATTATTATTAAATATATGGAATGATGTGAAACTTATTCCAAATACTAATATGAAATTGAGTAGTATTGTAATTATTGTAGTTTTACTAGATGTATAAAATGCAATAATTCCAATTAATTCTAATGTAAATAGAACTTTAATAAAAGAAAGTTTTGGTTTAAGACTTAAATTAGATTTAATAGTAAAGATTGATACAAATAGTATTGCAAATGATATTGGAAGATTTTTAACTCCAAATATTAAACTAAAACTTCCTAAAAATGCAGTTAATATCACTATTAACATTATTTTCTTTTCAAATTCTTCTTTCTTCATTTTATCTTCTTATTAAAAATAGTAGTTTTTTATTTAATTTAATTTAAATATAATTGTATATGTATTAATTACACAGGTACAAATCCTATTAAACTAGTAATAAACAGGTAAATTAGTATGTATTGCTGGTAGTTGCAGATTTTAATCCAATTTATCTGATGAAGCAATCATTCCATAGGTTTTTCATTTGTCATTCTATTTCATCAGTTTTATTATTAACTTAATAAGTTATATATTTTTCATATATTTTATTATATTATGAACTCATTTTTATAAGATTATGAAATTTTATTTTATAGTGTATTTAAAATATAATTTATTAAAATTTGTACAATCATATACTATTTAATAAATAAAATTTATTTAAATATTTTAAAATAATTTATTTGTCTATTTTTTTATTTTTAAAGGTTTTTAATTTTTATATTCTAATTTAATTTCCTTTAGAGTACTTTATTATTATTTAAATAATTTTATTGGATTTTTTTATTTTCTACATTCTCCTAAACATTTATATACTATTAAATCATATCATTAATTAAACTGACTGGTCAGTCATTAAATTCTTTATAAAAGAATATGATTTTCATTTGAAACTTTTAAATATTTTATCTAAGTTTGTAGTTTTAATTAAAAATTTGTATGAACTTGGATTTTATATTATTTTATTTTTAAATGATTGATGTATTATTAAATATTTTTTAAGAGGTTTAAGAAGTTTCTACATTTATTAAATTTTTTGAATTTAATTTTTAAGGAGTTTCTATCTTTATTAAATTCTTAACTTAAAAAGAGTATTAGAAAATTATAATTTATATGGTGATAAAATGGGAAGTAAATATATTTGTGACTTAGATGATAAGGTAAATAGAAAATCTGTAAGTTATAAGAATCGTTATGGTTTAAAAATCGTAGGTGATTTATACACTTCAAAGGATTTTAATGAAAACAAAAAATATCCAGCATTAATTGTAGGTGCTCCATATGGTGGAGTTAAAGAACAAGGACCTTGTGTATATGCAAATCAACTTGCACAAAGGGGTTTTGTTGTATTAACTTTTGATCAATCTTTTATGGGTGAATCAGAAGGAGAACCAAGAAACGTTTCCTCACCTGACATATTTACAGAGAATTTTTCTGCTGCTGTAGACTTTTTAGGGGTACAAGACTTTGTTAATCGTGAAAAGATAGGTGTTATTGGAATCTGCGGTTCTGGTGGATTTTCACTTTCAGCTGCACAAATGGATCCTCGTATAAAAGCAATAGTCACTGCAAGTATGTATGATATGAGTGTTGCAGGAAGAGGAATCTTAAATAATGATGATTTAGAAAAAGCTAAAATTGAAATCTCACATAAAAGATGGGAAGATTTTGAAAAAGGAACTCCAGAATACTTACCAACATTTCCAGAAGAACCTACTGATGTTATACCTGAAGGTTTAGATCCAGTTAGTGAAGAATTTTGGAGGTTTTATGCATTTAAAAGAGGTCATCATCCTAATGCAAGGGGCAATTTTACAACGACTAGTCAATTGTCATTTTTTAATTTTAGATTATTGGATTATATTGATGAAATTTCTCCAAGACCAATATTATTTATTGTAGGTGATAGAGCCCATTCTAAATTCTTTAGTGAAGATGCATATGCTGCTGCTAATGAACCAAAAGAACTTTTAGAAATTGAAGATGCGGGGCATATTGATTTGTATGATAGATTAGATAAAATACCATTTGATAAAATCGAATATTTCTTTAAAGAAGCTTTATAAAATGTATTTGTTTACTTGAATTAGATTGGTTTTATATGATGTATTTTGTCGTGTTTTAAGTTAAATGGGTTTTTATAAAATGTATTGCTTATTTATTTAATTAAATTGAAATTTTTTATCTACATTTTAAATTTTTAAATAAGTAAGTTTTCAATAGTTAAACTTATTAAAAAATTAAAGGTGTAATAATGTCTGGAGAGAAACATGGTGGGGATTTTGGTATTGGAAAATTTAATAAAGACTTTGATGAATTTTTTATAGGTAAATCATATTTAAATATTTTATCAACAGGTAAAACAGATGTATTTTTAGCAAATGTTACATTCGAACCAGGATGTAGAAATAACTGGCATATTCATCATGCAAAGAATGGCGGAGGTCAAGTATTAATCTGTGTTGATGGTGAAGGATGGTATCAGGAAGAAGGAAAGGATGCACAAAGCCTTGAACCAGGGGATATTGTGGAAATCCCTCCAGAAGTTAAACATTGGCATGGTGCAAAAAATGATTCCTGGTTTTCACACATTGCAATAGAAGTACCTGGTGAAGAAACATCTAATGAATGGTGTGAACCTGTATCTAATGAACATTATAATAAATTATAATTTCTTTTTTGATTTTTTATAATTAAAATTTAAGTAATGGTGATTATTATGGATATTACAGAAAACGCTTTTAAAAACAAGAAAAATTTAATTAAAAATGAACTATTTGAATTAGATCCTGAATTTAAGGGGATTATTGAAAATTTTATTTTTGATGAAGTTGATAGAAATAATACTTTAGATGAAAGAAGTGCAGAGTTAGTGCGATTAGCAACTCTCATTGCTAATCAATCATATGACCTATATAGAAATTTTTTAGAAGGATCACTAGATATACTTAGTCCAGAAGAAATAAAAGAGGTTCTTTATCAGTCAACAGCATATGTTGGTCTTGGAAAATCATATGAATTTATTAAAATTACTAATGAAGTATTAATAGATAATAACATTGATTTACCTTTAAAAAGTCAATCTACAACTAATTTAGATAATAGATATGAAAAAGGTTTAGAATTGCAAGTTAAATATTTTGGAGAATCTTTAAAAGATGCAGGGGACAATGCTAAAGAAGGTCAAAAACATTTTATAGACTTTTTAAGGGATTATTGTTTTGGAGATTATTATACTAGGAATGGACTTAACGATCAGGATAGGGAATTAATTACTTTTGCATTTCTTACAACCTTAGGTGATTGTGGAAATCAGTTACGTGGCCATATACAAGGTAATTTAAATATAGGTAATGATGAGAAAAAATTAATTAATGCCCTTACAGTTATTATGCCGTTTATTGGTTTTCCAAGAACATTAAATTCATTGGCAATTATTAATGAATTTTCTACTTAAATATTATTCTATATTTAAAAATTTATTTTCTTAATCAATAATGTTTTTTTATTTTGATATATTGGCTAATTTGAAATTAATAACTTTTTTTAAATCATCTAAACTCATTTCTATTTGTGAACCTACTCTTCCACCACTAAAAAATATTGTATTATATTTTGTTGCTGATTTGTCAATAATTGTAGGAAATTCATGTTTCATTCCTATTGGAGAACATCCTCCATGTTCATATCCAGTTAATGGTAATAATTCTTTTGATTTTAACATACTAATCTTTTTCTCATTAACTGCTTTTGCAGCTAATTTCAAATCTAAATCTTTACTTACTGGAACTAGAAAAACGTAATGTTTTTTACTTTTACTTGTAGTAACTAATGTTTTAAAAGCAGTATCTGGATTTTCACCTAAAGCAGTAATCACATCAATACCACTTATTGCCCCTGTGTTTGAGTAGTCATGACTTTTATATGGGATTTTTCTTTGTTCCAATATTCTCATAACATTGGTTTTTTCTTCATGTTTCTTCAATTGTACCATCTCTATGTTTAAATAATATATAAAATGAATTATTTAATACTTTATTTTGTTGAAATCCTTTAAATTTAAGATAAAATTTAATCTATTTAAAAATAAACAATTCTAGGAAATTTTAAATTATATGTTCTTAAAGTCTTATTTTTATAAAATGGGTTTTTATTTTTGAGTTTTTAATTAGTTAAATAATTATTGTTTTGTATAAAAATAGTTTATATATTGTTTTTTTTTAAAATTAAATTAAGAATTAATTTTTAATAAGTTTTTTGGATTTGTATTGTGTTTATAAATTTATGTTTAAAATAAGCTTTTTAAATTTTAATGTTTTTACTTAGTATTGTGTTTTTGTATTTTGTGGATTGGATGGTTAATTATCAATATTTAATATCATCATATCTGTGATAATAATTTGTGTATTTACTTGATGCTTTAATTATCAATATTTAATGTAATTTTGGCTTGTTTTTTCATGATTTCTTTATATTCTTCTGTGAAATATTCGTTTTCTCTGTCAATGTCCATTGAATAAACCATTAAATCATATATTATTCTATTTAACAATCTTCCATTTTCACTTAATATATATTCAGTGTCTTTTTCATCATTTGGATTAGTTTTTTTCTCAATTAAATTATTTGATTCTAATTCTTGTAAACATCGTGATAATGTTTTATTTAACAAATCAGGTTTATCTTCTTTAAATTCATTAAAATGTCTTTTACCATTAAACATATCATATAATATTTGAAGATTCCATCTTTTTGTAATTACTTTTACTAATGTTTCAACTGGTCTTGCTGGACATTTTTTATTAGACATTTTTACACCTATATTATATTATTTTTTTAATTTATAAAAAGTCTAAGGGTCAAAATTGACACTTTAAGTATTTATATTGTATTTTATAGATTACTACTAATTATATATTTGTTCTAAATTTGTAGGATAAATTTTTTTTATTTTTAAAAAATCTAGGAAAAGATATTATGGAAAGTAAAGTAATATTAATTACTGGTGCAAGTAGTGGTATGGGTTTTGAAACTGCTAAATTATTAGCAGGACAAGGTCATACCGTCTATGGTGGAGCAAGAAGAGTAGAAAAAATGGAGCCACTTAAGGAATTTGGTGTAAAACCTTTAAGATTGGATGTAACAAGTGATGAATCTTGTAAGGATGCAGTAAGTGAAATTATTAATAATGAAGGAAGAATTGATGTTCTTATTAATAATGCAGGATATGGTTCTTATGGTACAGTAGAAGATGTAAGTATTGAAGAAGCAAAAAGACAATTCGAAGTAAATTTATTTGGTGTTGCTCGTTTGATTAAAGAAGTTTTACCATATATGCGAAAACAAGGTGATGGAAGAATTATCAACACTTCATCAATGGGTGGAAGATTAGTAAGTTATATGGGTTCCTGGTATCATGCAACTAAATATGCTCTTGAAGCATTAAGTGATGGATTAAGAATGGAAGTTGCTGATTTTGGAATTAAAGTTATTTTAATTGAACCAGGAGGAATCAAAACTGACTGGGGTCACATTGCTGCTGACCATTTAGCAGAGTCTGCTAAAGGTGGTCCTTATGAAGAACAAGCTAAAAAAACAGCTGAAGGTATGCATAAACAATATTCTGGAAAAATGATGTCTGATCCTAAGGTTGTTTCAAATGCTATTTCAAAAGCAGTTAATAATAAAAATCCTAAAACAAGATATTTAATTGGATTTGGTGCAAAACCTCTTGTATTTGCACATGCTGTACTTCCAACTAAAACATTTGATTGGATGATGAAACGTGCATCGTAAACTTTAATATAATCTTTTTTTTATTATTTTTTTGAACTCCTTTTAAATTAAGATATAATTTTTTTTTCAATTTAAAATTAGGTGTTTTTTAGAAAATTAAAATTTCAAATAGATAGATTTTCAATAGAGTCTATTTTTTTATTTTATAGGTGTTTTAATTAATTTTTATACTATTTTTAGGATTTTATATGGTTTTTATCTTAAATTTAAAAATGGTAGTTTAATATAGATATAAAAACATTCTTCTAAATTATTTATAATTTTGATTAATTATATAAAAAATAATTTATATATTATTTACAATTAGGTGATTTTAATGAGTTTAAATAATATTAAGATTGAATTTGAAGAAGAAAATAATAGTAGTGTTGCATATGATGGAGGCGTTATGGTTGGTGAATGTCATTTTGCAAGGCTAAAAGATAACTGGATTATAGTACATACTGGAGTAAGTAAAGAGTATGGTGGTCAGGGCATTGGGAAGAGATTAGTGGAAGAAGTAATTAATCAGGCTGCCATTGAAAATGTTAAGATTGTTCCATCATGTCCATTTGCAAAAAAACTAATTTTAAATAATCCTGAAAAATATGCTAATGTACTTTAAATTCATAGCTTCTATTGATTTTTTTAGATTAAATCCATTTAACTTATTCTAAATTTAAAAATTGGATCTTAGAAAATTAAATTTTTAAATAAAATAGATTTTCAATAGACTTAAATAATATATTTTTTAACTATTTTTCTATATTTTTTAATTTTTGTTTAATATTTTAGTTTGTTTTCTAATTTACTTTAAAATCTATTCTCTTTTTATATTATATTAAATTTTAGTTGCAATAATTTTATATAATATGATTAATTTAAATTATTATTATATTAGTTTAATATTTTTAATTATTATGCTAATATCTTAATTTATGGAGGATATCTTGAAACTTAATAAATATTTTATTGCTGTATTATTAGTTTTAATTTTATTTTTAGGTATTAATTCTGTATTTGCAACAGATAATGTTAGCCAAGATGCTAATCTGGACTCTTCTAGTAATAATAATTTTATTATGTCTAATAGTTCTGGTTCTGGTAGTTTGTATGCTGGTTCTGTTGGTTCTGGTTCTGGTAGTTTGGATAACAATTCTGTTGATAATTCAAATATAAATGATAATTCTAAAACAATCTATATTAGTCCTAATGGTACAGGAAATGGTTTAAGTTATGATGATCCTTCTAATTGGTCCCAAGCAGAAAAATCTGTTAATAATAAATTAATAAATGAAGTTATTTTTACTGATGGAACTTATTATATTAACAATATTAAATTTAATAATGTAGGTAATTTAACACTTAAAGCCTTAAATAATCAGAAGGTTACTATTGATTGTCAAAATAATCTTTTCATGTCCTTTGGTTTTAATAATTTAACTTTAATTGGTTTAAATTTATATAATTTAAAGGGTTTAATTGGTAACGGTATTTTTATTGGGAATTATTTAAATTTTGTAAATACAAGTTCTTATAATAATGGTGGAGCAATATCTGCTTTCAATTCTGTAATTTTAAATAATTCTAATTTTACTAATTCTTATTCTCATAGGAATGGTGGAGCAATATATGCTAGAGGTTATTTTAATGGTACTAATTTGAATTTTATTAATGTAAGTTCAAATTATGCTGGTGGTGCTATATATGGTGGTTATATATTTTTAAATAACTCAAATTTCACTGATACTTATGCTGATGAGGGTGGCGCTATTTATTCTCTTAAAAGAATTAATGGTAGCAATTTGAATTTTATAAATTCTGGTGCCAGTACAAAGGCAGGATCAGTTTATTCTTTAGGTAACATATCTTTTACTAATATTAGTATTGTTAATTCACATTCCATATGGGATAATTGGAGTTATGTTGGTGGTATTCTTGCTAATAATTATTTTATAGGAATTAATTTAATTATTACCAATACAAAATCTCGTGATAGTGGTGGAGCAATTAGCTCTGGTTTTAATATGCTCTTAAACAATATAACTATTATTAATTCCACTTCAAAACGTTATGGTGGAGCAATTAATGTTAATAGAAATTTAACTGCATATAATTTAACTATTAATAATACTGAATCTTATGATAGTGGTGGAGCAATTAATGCTGGAAATATAGTTTTAAATAATGCTAGTATTACAAATACTCATACTTATGGTTCTGACAATTTAGGTAAAGGTGGAGCTATTGCTACTAATAATCTTGTAGGAAACAATTTAAATATTGTAAATTCAAGTTCTACAAATTCTGGTGGAGCAATTAATGCTAATAATGTTAATTTAACTAATTCAACTGTTATTAACTCTTCTGCAGTAAATAATGGTGGAGCAATTCAAACAGTAAATTTATATATTAATAATTCATTAATAAGTAATTCCATTGCTAAAATTGGTGGTGGAATATATGCTTCAAATTCCAATATTAATAATTTAAGTTTTATTAATAATACTGGAATTAATGGTGGTGTTATATTTTCATTTAATGGAAATATTACAAATTCAACATTTGTATCTAATAATGCTTATGATGGTGCTGTAATTGACTGTAATAATCTCACTTTTAATTCCAATGATTTAGTTAATAACACTGCTAAAACTTATGGTCTTATATATTCAATTAATGCGACAATAAATAATAATACTTTCACTGATAATAGGGCTTTAAATAATATTTTAGTTTATGTATTAAATAATCTAAATACTGATAATGTTTCATATATAGTAAAACCCAATTCAACTAGGGTTTTAATTAATTCTAATAATATTAACTCTTCTACAGGTTTAATTGATTTGGGCAATGGTTTATATGGGCTATTTACACAAAAAACATTAAATCAACCTAGTGAAGTCTATTTGATCAATGATACAAATTGGGTTCATAGTCAATTAGGTGGTGGGGATGTTAGTGTTTATATTAAATTATTGCTCTTAAAATATGGTAAAACTAATATTAACCTTCAAGACATTGCTTATATATTTACAGATGGTGATTATAGAAATAGTGATAATCCTATTGTAAAGGACATATTAGGTTTATATGATTCAAATAGAAAAATCATGTATTATGATAATGTTTATTATCGTTTAAGTAATGGTACTTTTAGGGTTATTAATCATGAGGTAACTGGTGGTAATGCTAATTATAAGAATATTATAGCATTTAAGTTTGCATATGTTAATATGGTTTATAATATTACAGTAAATATGACTCCACTTAATAAAACAGTTTTAAAAGGCAATGATGCAGTATTTAATATTACAATTAATAATACTGGGAATGACTATTTATATGGTTTAAACATTGTTGAAGATGATTTTAATGGATTAAAATTTAATAGAAGTGTTTTTAATTCATCTTGGACAAAATCAATTAATTCAGATGGTAAATTAGTCTGGACTTATAATGGAAGATTAGATCCAAATGAAACCTTAAGTATTTTAGTTTATTTTAATACAAATTCTACAGGTAACTTTACAAATCATATTATAGTAAATTCTGACGAAATTCCAAACAGAACTGTAGATGCAGGTGTTGAAGTTTTAGAAGGAAATTACACTGTAAATGTTACAGATTCTACTGTATTGCTTAATAACAAAACTCCAGTAATTGTTAATATTTATAATAATGGTTCTGCAGTTTTACATAATATCAGTATTGTAAGTGTAGATCCTACAGGATTGAAATATGATTCATTTATTGGCAATAACTGGACTTATTCAAATGATGATGGTAAAAACATATGGACATATCATGGTAGCTTAAATCCAAAAAATACTTTAAAACTAATCGTATTTTATAAAGCAGTAAAAATAGGTAATTATACACTTTTATATAATATAAGTACTGATGAGGGATTAAATACAACAATAGATACAAATGTTAATGTATATAAAAATGATCTTAATAACAAATTTAATGTAAATAAAATAAAATCAAACAATAACATAGATAATAATATGAATATTGATAATATTAATTCTAATATTAGAATTGGTGATGTTAATAATTATACTTTACCTGAAACAGGTTTACCAATATTATTATTTGTTGTTGTCGTTATCATTTTATGTATTGTTGTTATTTATAGAAGGAATAAAAATTAGTTTTTTTCTAGAGGTTTAACCTCTTATTTATTTTTTTTAATTTTTTATATTAAAAATATACTTTTTTTAAGATTTATTATGGATTTTAGTTTTAAATGCTTTTTAAAAAATTAAAATTTAATATAAGACAAATTTTTAATCAGTTTAAGTTATTTAAGTTTATAAGTTATTTTTTTTTAGGGTCAATGTTTTTAGTAAATTTAACAAGTATTTCATATACCAATAATTTCTAGTATAAATATTGTAAAATCGATAGCTAAATGTAAAATATAAGTAACAAACAAGTTTTTTGTTCTTATATAGGAGTAAGCTAAGAATATTGAACCAAAACCTATTGTAATTAATGCATAAATCACATTACCATAAGTACTTGTATGCATTAAACCAAAAATGATTAAACAGGTAATTGTTCCTATAGTCACACTTAAATCACGTTTACTTGTATATTTATAACTTAAATATAATGTTGCTATAAATGGAATATATCGCAATAGCTCTTCCCATAATAATTGTATACAAACAAAAATTAAATCTATGACATTATAATTTAACCAAGAATTGTCTGCACCACTGATTCCTATATCTCCAAGTAATATTGATAAGGTTAATGTTAATACAGTATCACATATTAAACAAAATATTATAATCCATATATCATTTTTTTCTGGTTTTTTAAATATCTCTTGCCAATGACCTTTAAATGAATATAATGGAATTAAGATACTTGTAGAAATTACAATTATTGTAGATAAATCATCATCACCAAATGAAAAGGAACATAAGAATAATATTACTGATCCAGTTATAAGTGCAATCCATTTATTTCTAGATAGTTTCGGATTATCTTTAAAGAAAGGAAATTCAGTGTTTTTTCTTTCTAATCCAATATTTTTTATTTTTTCATAAAACATATTCTACCTTTCAAAATTGTGAAATTAAATATTGATAAGTAGTTTTTAATCTATATTAAATCTTTAAATAATATTATTTATTTAAGAAAATTGTAAAATTAGTTTTTTGTGAAATTAAAGTTGTTAATACTTTAAATTAAAAATTAATATTCAATATTTAATTTATAAATCATTTTTTATGTAATATATTTTTTACATTATATAAAAATATATTGATAAAACGAAAAAATGAATTGGTATTACTATTAAATATAATACTGTGATATTATGGCTGCAGGTGAATTTGCTGTATTTTTCATGATAATAATGGGTATTTTATGGTTAAGTTCTGTATTTATAGATGATAAAAGTACTCTGTCTTGTTGCGGTGGACTATTTTTAATATTTCTATTGGGTGGTATTTTATCTTCTATTTAAAGTTTTATATGTTATATGGTATTTATTAAAGTTTAATCAGTTAAAATCTATTTAATTTCAATCTATTTTTAGATTTTTATTGTAATTGTGCTTTTTTTACATTTAAAAATAATTTTAAACTTTGTTGGAAAGCTATTTATTTAAAAATTTAACTTTAAGTCCATTTGTTCTTAAATTAGAAAATAGGCGTATATTAAATTTAATAGTTTCAACAAAGCATATTTTTTATATTATACAATTTTTTTAAATATTTTCAGAGTCCTTAAGTAATTTGTCTTTTTCATCAACATATTCAAGTATGGTACCTTTTGTTTCTGGTAGTAACCAAATCCAGATTGCTGATAATAATGCAAATAATGCTGCAAGGAATATACCATAACTCATATCAGCATATAAACTGATTAGTGAAATCATGATTGGTGTAAAGAATTGTACTCCTCTAGACAAATTGAATACAGTACCCATTCCTGTGTTTCTGATTTGTGTTGGGAATACCTCTGAGAATAAAGGACCGTATCCTCCAAAGAATCCAGTACCAAATCCAACTAAGAACATAAAGACTAGAATCAAATAAGGTATGGTAATTACATAATTCCATAGTATAGTAATCATTGAAATACCTATTGCCATAATTATACCATAAATAGTAAATGCTGGTCTTCTTCCAATACGATCTGATACAAATCCAAATGATAAGTATCCTAAGAATCCTCCAACTTGGACAATTATAACCCATATTGCAGAATTAACAAGGGATAATCCTTTTCCTGTAAGATATTCTGGAAGCCATGTATATGTGAACCAATAAGCAGACATACCAAAGATACATAGTACTAGGCATAATAAGAATATTTTCCTGTAATCTTTGCTGATTAATTTTTTATATTCGTCTTTAAACCTTGATTTTGAATCAGTATGTCCTTTGTTTTTAATCCATAAATCAGATTCTTTTAAATTTTTCCTAATTAACACCACTATTAAAGCAGGAATAACAGATATCATGAAACAGAATCTCCATCCTATTGCCGGTTCAATAAATCCACCAACAATGGCTGCTAATATGATGCCTAATGGGGCTCCAGTTTGCATGATTCCTCCAAAACGACCTCTAATTTTTGCAGGGAATGTTTCACTAATATATATTTGACCAGTGGCCCATTCACCACCTACACCAAAACCAGTAATCATTCTAAATATTATTAAAGATACAGCATCCCATGTAAATCCACATAATAATGCTCCAAAACTATAAATTAAAATAGTCCATTGCAGTACTCTTTTACGACCATATTTATCACCTAATGCTCCAAATATAATACCACCAATAGCAGTTGCAAGAAGGGAGGTGCCGATTGCAATAGACATGGTCATATCAGAAAATCCTAATTCAGAACCCATTGGTGTTATTAAAAATGAGAATAACATTAGATCATAAAAATCAAATATCCATCCTGCCCAACTTAAACCAAATATTTTATAATGCTCTTTAGTGGGCTTTTCATATTCATTTAATAACATAATTTTTCCCCATTTAATTAATATTATATAAAGATAATAATCAGATTGTTTTTTTAAAAAATTAATATATTCTATATTGAATTTAAAAAATATCTGATTTTATTAAAAAACAATAAATTCAGTACTTAATTTTAAAAATACTTGTCTATGTCTTTTTATTTAAAAAAACGATAAATTCAGTACTTAATTTTAAAAATACTTGTCTATGTCTTTTTATTTAAAAAAACGATAAATTCAGTACTTAATTTTAAAAAATAATATTTTCAATTTCATATTAAAGATATTTAACAAAAAAGTTTTCTATATAACTATTTTATAAGAACGCTTTTATATAATTAATATTAAAAAACTTAATATCACTAGTTTGTTAATTTTTTAAAACATGTTTTTAAAATATTTTCATAAAAACTAATAAAAAATTAGATTTTATATAACCTACATAATATTTATTCATTAACTTTTATAAAATAGATACATTAATTTTTTTAAAATTGTATTAAATTTTTCATTCATGGTATTATTTGATAAATTAACAATAGTTAATGTAATAAAGAAAATTAAACTTTAATTTATGATTAATTATCTAATTTTTTCTATTTTAATTAAAAAGTAATTTTATACATAAAACTATAAATATTCAAAAATTTAAATTATTAATAATACTTTATATTGGGGTTTAAAGTAGTAATTTTAATTTTCTAAGTACTGTTTTTTACTTCTATTTTTTAATTATTTAGAAACTTTTTAAATTTTTCTAGATATAATAAAACTTTTTAAAATATATTTTTATCTTTTTGAAATATCTAATTTAAGATAGTAGTTATCTTAATTTTAAAATTAATGATTTTAAGAAGTTAAATTTTTAAATAGATAATTTCTCATCATAATCTATATTTTAAATATTTTATAAAAAATTTTTTTATTTAATGACTTGGAGATTTTAAAGGGAATAATATGATACAGGAAAATAATGAGAAACCAAAATCGATACTAATTGTTGAAGATGAAGCAGTCACTGCATTAAATTTGAAATTAGATTTGGAGGATTTAGGTTATAATGTAATAGACATTGTTGATAATGGGGATGATGCTATTGATAAAGCTGTTGAATATCGTCCTGATTTGACAATTATGGATATTAATCTTAAAGGAGATATAAACGGTATACAAGCAGCCGAGAAAATTTTAGCATTAGATTTAGCAGTTATCTATTTAACAGCAAACTCTGATGATATTACATTCAATGAGACCATATCAAAATCACCAGCTTCAGCTTTTATTCCAAAACCATATAACATGGAAAGCATTTCTAAAAACATTGCTTTGGCTATTAATCGCCAATCTGTTGAATCAGAAAAAGTTAATGAGGCTAGGGGAATTGCTAAAGAAAAGAATAAATCTGAAGATGATGTTCCAAAACTTGAAACTGCTGATAAAAAGTTAATTGAAACATCAGGCAATAAAGCAAATTATCAAAATTATCTGGATTATGATGATTTACAAGAAAAAGCTAAAAAAGAATATAAATTATCTGATAATCTCATAAAACATTATAAGACTAAAGATATTAATCAAAAAAAGAAAATCATCATTGTTGAAGATGAAGCAGTCACTGCACTAAATCTAAAATTTGACTTAGAGGATTTAGGTTATGAAGTTCCATTAACTGTTGATAATGGAATAGAAGCTATTGAAAAATCTAAAGAAATATTTCCAGATATTGTCTTAATGGATATTAAGTTAAAAGGCGATATGACTGGTATTGAGGCAGCTAATAAAATCAGTGAACTTGGAATTCCCATAATATTCTTAACTGCAAACACTGATGATTTAACTTCATTTGAAGCTTTAAAAACTATACCTTATGGTTATTTAACTAAACCATATTCAAATAGGGATTTAGAATTAACTATTGGTATGGTTATTAAAAAACATGAAGCTGATGTTAAGACAATTATCAAAACTGAAAACAAGGTCTCTGAAAAGAATGAAGAGTTAATTATTGAAAAAACGGATGTTTCTATTATTATAATCACCTGTGCAGTTTTGATTTTTGTAAGTCTTTTCAATCGTAATGTAACTTGGTTACAATGGGTTTTATTTATTCCTTCTGCAATCATGGTATTTTTAGCTGTTGTTAGTCTTAAAAAACAAGATCCAGTAGAGGAATGGGATGTTCCTCCTTTTGTTACAATGATTGTTCCAGCACATAATGAGGAGTATACTATTGAAGAAACTGTAAGTAGTTTAGCATCCGTAGATTATTACTACAACGGTAAGATTAATTTTGAACTTATTGTTTGTAATGATGGTTCTGAAGATAGGACTGGTGAAAAATTAGCCAATTTAAAAAAGAAATTTCCTCATTTAAAAATCATAACTCGTGTACCTCCACGTTCTGGTAAAGGTAAAGGTTTTGTTTTAAACGATGCTCTTGAAATTTCTAAAGGAGAAATTATTGCAGTTTTTGATGCAGATGCAAGGGTAGATCCAGATTTCCTTAATATTATTGTACCATACTTAAATGACCCTGAAGTTCAGGGTGTCCAGTCTCGTATTAAGATGTATAACAAAGATGAAAATTGGCTTACTTGTATGCAACATGTTGAGTTAGCAGGTTTCGGTAATATTGTTCGTGCTAAAGACATATTAGGTAAAGCTGGTTTTTTAGGTGGTAATGGACAACTTGTAAAAAAAGAAGCAATCTATAAAGGTGGAGGTTGGGATGGTTTTGCAATCACTGAAGATTTAAACTTAAGTGTTAAGTTAATGATTGAAGGTTATGCGATTCGTTACTGCGGAGAAACTTGTGTTTATCAGGAGGCTGTTCCAACCTGGAGACAACTGTTCCGTCAAAGGGCTCGTTGGGCTATTGGTAATTTTGAAACATTATTCATCTATGGAACAAGAATTATTAATTCACCTATGCCTGTTTTTAGGATGTTTGGTGTTTTAGAACATGTAGCATTTTATGGTTTAAATATGTTGGTGTTCTTTGGTTTCATTGTATTTGGCGCTAACCTTATTGCATGGTTCTTATTACATCAGGTTACATTGATTCGTATGGATGCGCCTTTAATTATAGGAATCATTTCTGCATTTGGTTTCTTTCCTGGAGCAATAATCACTTTAGCTCGTGATAAAGTAAACATTTTTAAACTTATTTATGGCGTTTTTGGTTATTGGCTTTATTCTTTCCATTTGATTCCATTATTCTTCATAACTGTATATCAGATGCTAGTGAGAAAAGAAAGAACATGGGCAAAGACAGTTCATACTGGTAGTGAAGAAGATGCTGATGCAAAAAATGAGGATATTCCAGTAGGTAAAGCAATTAATGACTAAATATTTATTTTGATATTAGGATTATAAGGTTGATTATATGAAGTTTAAACAAAAGGTGGCTTATATTATAATATTTATTGTAATATTTACAATCGTGGTTAATATAGGTTATATTAATAATTTCTTAAGTTTCCATACAGATAAAACTATAGAGTTTGATAACTCAAGTTATGTTGTACCTGATCATTGGAACACAACTGAAGAATTAAATCTGACAGGGAAAAATGGAAATGCAATGACTAACAATTATATCATTTTGGATTGCTGGGATGACTGGCCCGAAAATTATATGGGGCCTAAATCCAAAGCTAGATTAAGGTCCTTGGAGAAAGGAGGATATGTAACTCTAAAAAGTGAAGTTATTAAATTAGGCGGTAGGAATGTTACAAGGGAATATTATTCTAATCCGTCTAGGGATACAAAAACCCAATATGATCATATTGGGGTAGTTTACATTTTCTCTAAACAAGATAAAAATTATTGTATTGAGGCACATTATTTTACAACAAATGATTATAACAATAAGAGTTATACTAAAGAAATCGATGATCGTGTAGAGGATATGATGGCAAATATGCAAAATAAGCAATACAATTGGTATATCTCTACATTTAATAGAATATTACACAATCAAAACATTGAATGGAATATTTAATGTTTGGTTGGTATATTGTATATGGAAGTATTTGATGTAAATATTGGGTGTTTGTGTGGGATGTTGTGTATAATTAAAGTATTTGTGTAGATATTGGTGTTTGTGTAAGGTATGTTGTATGATTGAAGCATTTGGTGTAAATATTGTGTTTTGTATAATTATTGCTTGAATGTGGATATTTGATGTTTTAATAAGTATTAAATATAACTGTTGGTGTTAATATGGAAAAAGATTTTAATGTGTCTAATAATCAAATAAATTCAAATAATTTAAATTCTAATGAAAAAAAGATTTTATTAAAAGAGTTTAATCATGAATTAAACAATAATCTACAATTTTTATTAGCATTTATTAAATTACAAAAAAGATTTGGAATTGATAATAATGAAATCATTAATTCCACATGTGTTTCTATTGCATCAATATCCCTTATACAAAATAAGAAGTGTAATCTGGATAATGAAGATGGCTTAATATTGATTAAAGATTTTTTTAAAGATTACCTTGGAATTCTTAATGAATATTATTCTAAATTTAATATAGATTTTTCTATTGAAATTGAAGAGGATTTTTATTTAAAAACTAAAAAGCTTTTTCATCTAATATCCCTTATTAATGAATTAATTAATTTATCCATTGATTATACATTTAATAATAGTATTGACAATAAAATAAGTATTAACATTAAACGAAATCTAGATGATGGTTTATTAGTTTATTCTGATAGTGGTTTGGGCATTAAAAAATTTCTATCAAGTTCTAATTTAAGAAACTCATTAATTGAACAGTTAATAAAACAGATTGATGGAAGTTTAGAATTTTCTGATGATGATTCACTTTTTACTATTAAATTCAAATATTGAATTTATTTTCTTTTTTTAATTTA
>JBJFGN010000037.1:0-4243 GCA_051892775.1 Methanobrevibacter sp.
GGATGGCGGAGTAACCTTCTGGATTTACGATGACAAGGGCAGACTGGTTACAAGCGTTGGTGCAGACATAGAAGGTGACAAGGCCGAGGCTGAGTGGACATATAATTATCAATACGACCCTGAACGACCTTTAAAAGAAAAACCCAAATTTACATTTAATGTTCAAGGTCAAAGATGCAAGAAAAAAGAAAGTTCATCAGTTGAAATTGGAATGAATATAAAAATTCTTGCTCAAGATGAAAATGGTGAATTGGCAAAGAACAAAAAATTCTATGTTTCGTATTCTGATGGTAGTAATAAATCCTATTCTTCAAATGGACAAGGCGAGATTGAATTAAAAGATATGGTACCTGGAATTATTTTGGAAATTACAGAGAAAAAGAATGAAGATACTGGTTTAGTAAAATAGAGAAGGTGTTGAATTATGTCTTATGAATCTACAAAATATTATTTTGCAAATCCTAAAATACATCTGTTTCCTCGAAGTTTGAAATATCTTTTGAAAGAAGAAAAGAAAACTGAAAATGGAACTGAAAAAACAGAAAAAAAATGTGAATTAAATGAAATCCTTACAACATATAAAGATGATAATGCATATTGTTTTGCAGGAAAATATTTTAAGGAAATAGAAAAACGTGTTTATCTCGATTTAAATACTTATAATTCAACAAATAATGAATACACAGTAATCAAAAAGTTTTGCGTTGGGTTTCTTGCAAAACAGGGTGATACATATAAATTTACAGATAAACAAGCTGTTTTTTGTTCTATAGAGTTAAAATGTGAAGTATCTGACAGTAACATAACTGCATATCTAAAATATGATGACATAGATAATAGTTCTAACCCCCAGACTCCAATTTCATTAAATTTGAATAATATAGAAAATCGTATAAAGGAATTGAGTCTTATAATAAAATATTCTGCAGATGCTATACTTCCAGTTAAATCTGATTTAAAAATATATGCAAAACATGCCAATTCTAATGACTGGAAAGAAACATATATTTTCAAATTGTATCGAAATACAGAGAATTCACTTGATGGTTTTAAGCAGTCTTCAGGGCAAGATACAGATTTCTTTGTATTGCCAAGAGTAAATCCTAGTGAAAATCAAAAAAAATGTATAAAACAATTACAAATAATAAATAATCAAGTCTTTGCAAGAAATGCAAGTTTGACTAATTTTGAATTTGTAGAAGAAAGTGGTGAGATTGAGAAAACAATTCCAGACCCAAGCGATAATACTAAAACAAAAATAATCTATATAGACGAAAGTATGAAAAAAAATGCTTGTAATTCATTGGAAGCATTTCAATACGATATAGAAACTAATACTGGTTGCAAAAGCGGAAATAAAATAGGGGTACTTTCTACAAATTATTCATATAACTTTAGTAATTATGGCCATAATAAAGGTTTTATTGATTATTTGAAAGAAGAGTATTCTTTAGATGCAGAGACTCTTAAGGGGCGAATTTATGATAGGAATTTCCTATTTGGAAATTATAAGGATGGAGATCCTGATAATAAAATTGAAGGCATCGTAAACTTATATAAAAAAGTAGTCGTAAACTTTATTTCTAATACACTGGTAGAAGCTAATAGATATGTTAATTTTCCAAATAGATGGTTATCTTGCCCGAAATTTAATCCCAACTATCATAGAGGAAACTTTACAACACAAAATGCTACTAAGTATTTATATTCATCTGTTTCTGCAAATCAAATGCCAGGAACTATTTATACAAATTTAACATCTATGGCAGGGTATAATGGAACTATCAATCATTTGCCTGCAGGCACTACCGTTAAATTTGTCATAGGTAAAGATAAATATGCATATAAGACAAACGAATCACATTGTTATGAAATAAATGAAATAAAATTTCCAGGACAAAACGGCTTTAATTCTGTTCCACAAAGATTATGGATTCAACTATCTGATGAAGAAAAGCGAACTTGTGATGATAGTCAATTTGATGAAAACTATAGTGATTATGGCCTATACTCTAATAACGGAGTTCCATATTTTATTTCTGGAAATTATGACTCTGAACAAAAATTTGGCGGTAAACATGCCTATAAAGATTTTGAAGAAATGACTGTATCAAATAATAACTGGTATAGTTATGAACCAAGACCGTCTATGTTTGATTCGGTAGGCATTGGTCTTGATTGCTCAGGATTTATTATTAATTGTATTTGTGATTGTAATAATTTTGGAGCTTTTAATATTTCAGTTACAGATAGAAAAAATGGTATGAATGTAACAGATATTAAAAATGCTATATGTCGTGCAATAAAAAATAATCAAAATCAAAATTCAAATTATGACTATTTAGGATTTTTTCAGAAAAGCGATGTAATTATGTCTGAAATTCCAACGGCTTCTGGAGCAGTAGCAAGACACATTGTTTTATGTAATAACGGAGAAGTTCATTCAACTTTTAATAACACTGTTGTTACTCAAGAAGTTTTAAATACTGGTGATGTTCAAGTAATTCATAACTATGGTGCAACGCGAGATGGGGAAAAAAATTATATAAAAACTAACGGAACTTATAATTACGATGGTTGTTATATGAAAACTTTGCAAGGACCGTATAATCATACCGGTATATCATTACTGGATGTTACACAAAAAATAAAAAAAGAAATCACTCTTGGGAGAATATATTTATGGAAAAAAGAAAATTAACTATATTTATTATTTTCATACTTAGCTCTTTTTCTATATATGCTGAAATGATAAAAGAAGGATTCTTGATTAGCGGAATTAAAATAGATGAGGCATATAAAAATGAAATCTTATTGGAGGAAGAATCATATAAAATTGATGAAAGTTCCTTTTATAATTGTGTTTACAAATTACGGAATACAAATAACAAAAATTCTAATATCGCATTTTCAATAAATATCAAAACTACTCCTTGGGGAGGAAGAAACTATTGTGAAACATTATTACCAGAAAATTTTACAATATTAGTTAATAAAACAGATATGCCTTTTACTTATAAAAATCCGGAAATGCTGCTCGATGATAATGAAATATTTAAAAAAGGTACATATGTTTTTGAAACCACAGGAGATGTCATTTTTTCTATTGAATTTAAGCCAAATGAATTAAAAACTATAGAAGTTTCCTATTCCACCATTCATTCTTCTAGTGATTCTGCTATCTTATATCAAATATTATTTTCACAGAATATAAAACATAGTTTGGATTATAAGAGGAAAATTACTATTTATAATTCTACGGAAGATACATATATTTCAAAGATTACCACTTTTAGAGATAATAATCCTACCGGTTATAATGAGAAACAGATTTTAGATATTTATAATAATTACATTGATACTTCTGAAATTGATTTTGAACGTAAAAAATCGGAATTAGTTTTAAATTTTAAGGAATCAGATTCTACACGAATATTTTTTTGTTTAACAGTATTTATGAATTCCTGTTATCCGAGTCAAGATTATAATTTTTATTCAGATTCAATTGTATTTTCTTCAACACAGAATATAAATCTTTCACAATCAATAATCCCAAAACTTAATCTATATTTTCTTAATAATAAACAATTACAATTGCTTAGAAATTCTTTTTTTGCTCTGCATGGTTATGCATTTAAAAATCCAGAATTTACTGAATTTTATACGGAGAATTTACCAAAGTATTCAGAATTAGTTAAAAAAGGGTTTGATGAGAAGTCTTTTAATGAAATAGAGAAAAAAAATATAGATTTGATAAAACAATTAGAGAACATGAAAGACCAAATTCTATTGTCGGATTATTTACAATAAATGAAAATGATTACTGCTTTATTTTCCTCTGCGAGCCCGCACGGACAAGGGATTGTAGCAGCGCCGGCAGGCGTACTTTGCGCCGTAAAGTATGGAGCGCGTAAGACGCGGAACTGCGAAAAGCCCGGTTTTTGCCGAAGGCAAAAATGACCCAAAAATTCAAATAAAGGAAACTGAAAAACTTCTCGAACGTCATCCATACCCTAGAGACCCGGCTGGTGTTTCTGCATTCTATGAAAAGCAGTACCGTGCAAGCTGTCTCCCAACCTACAGAATTGTCGTAGACAATAAAGACCCGGCGGATTGTAAGTAGTGTCGAGAGCTGTATATTAAGGAGATTGCAAGAAGAGAAACTGCAGAAAACTCTGCAGTTGAATTTGTTCTGCCCAAAGTGAACTTGGACTTTTTTATAAAAGCTAATAAGGTGGTTTAA
>JBJFGN010000038.1:0-4208 GCA_051892775.1 Methanobrevibacter sp.
CTAGTGTCGTTTATCTGCCTTTCGTTATTCAAACTCACTTTCCGTACTTTATCCTCTATGGTTCGACAAATTTAATTTCATTGTTTTAGTATTGCTTTTCTTTTCAATATATCTATTCTATTGAGACGAAGGAAAAGTAAGTCCCATTTGTGGATCCAAGAGACTATTCCAATAATACATTGTATAACAAAATAAGATAACCATTAATTAACTAACTACTCTTTTTCTTTTACGATATGCTCTCTTATTCTTATATTTATTTTTTATAGCACTATCAGTCATACATTTTCTCACATTTCTGTATACTGAATCGTTCAGTAAAATTTGGATATTTCCCACCAGTTTATCAAGCAAAAACTGTTCTGTTTCGTAATTTGCAATAGAAACGATTTCAGAGAAATATTTTATAATTACATCATCTTCTTTTGTGAATACATACTCAATAATCTCTTTGGTTTGTATTCCTTTTGCAAAATACAAAAGCATTTCATCGTCAAGTTCCGAATATATTTTCTCTTTAATAGCATATTCTCTAAACTCTGTATTTTTGAACATGATGTCATGAAGTGTCGTAAAATTGCTATTTTTAAGTAGCTCTTTATATGATTTGCTTAAATATTCTAAATTATCTTTTTCAAAATCGAACCTCTTATTATGCATAGTCTTTGCATATACGTATCTACCATATTGTTTATACTCGTAGAGTTTGGTTTGAACCGCCTCATTATGAACACTATAATAACCTGACGTTTGTAGTACATCAATTGTAACATCATCAATATCATTTGCGTTAATTTCATTTAATAGTTTAGTATATAGTCTACTTTCTTCTTGATTAAATCCTCCTGATAGCCTTACTTCTAAGTTCTTTTCTAAATAGTTTATGTGCTCTAAAAAACAAATTATTTCTGTCTTGTTAGAAACCAACTCAAAGGTTTCTTCAATTGATTCTATAAAAGCTTTTCTTTTCTCTTCTGATACAGCTTTATATACCACCTTATTGAAGTCTAACAATTGGAACAGTTGCTTTGCAACATCATTTTCCGCACTTGCAATTAATGCCAGCACTTTATATACTAAACTTGGGTGTCTTACACCCTTGTGGTTGATATATTCGCCTATATACCTAACATTATCCAAATCAAGTTGCTCACAATCAATTATGTCTAATGCGTCCTCCATCCTTAAAACATTTGATAATTCATCTTCTGTAATTATACACATCGGTTTTTTAAACAAGAAATCAAGTTCTTTTAGAACGCCATTATTCTCTTTGGCCGCTTTTAAAACTTCATATCTTAATTTAGAAATAGCAGTTTCTCCACCATCTTCATAAATATTTGAAATTTCTTCTTTTAAAACTTCTTTATGCGTAATTATATTTGTTATGTTGTAATTAACAGATAACAAATTACTTATAAATAGCTGATTGTCTGCTCCTATTAAAATTCTTTCTATTAGAGGGATCTCCAAGCCGGCCTTTATTTTTAATTTTTTAATATGATTGACTAGAATTCCACCTTCTACTCCTCTACCATTAGTATCATTGAGAGCTTCTATATATACTCCCAAAAAATCCGAATTATTTTCAGCCAAATCAAATATATACTCTTCTCTTTTTATTGATAGTATACCAATCCTTTCTGAAAATGTGGCAAAAATCACTCCCAATTCTTTCTCATCTTTTATTGCGTCTGCTGCATTATCATACAAATCACTCACTAAGTTCACTGTTTCATCTTCAATTTTGTTATTCATTATAACTTGATGAATTGCTTTAATGGTTTCAAAATCAACATCCTGCAACAAGCTTAATGTCAATCCGACATTTATATTAGGAATTCTTTTAATCTCTTCGCTTTGAATTGCAGGGAAACCCTCGCCAAATAAGTAATCAAAATATTCTATTTGATCTGCAAAATAATCTAAAATGGTGCTCCTAACAGCCAAAATGTTCTTTTCCTCTACAATTTCTAATCTTTCAACAAATAAATCTCTAAATTCTTCTGTATATTCAAGGAGCAGCTTATTCCAATTTAAATTTCTCAACTTTAAAGAGAACAAATTTTCCAAGACAAGTTTGCTCTTTGTAATTGCTTTATTATCGAAATTTAAAATACTTTTCAAGTTATCAAAAGTATCTTTCTTATAATTTATAATGCAATGTTCAAATAACAAGCCGTTTCTGAATGTAACTCTTGGCAAAATGTTCGTTACACTCCTTCTTTCCTCATATGTATTTGAGATTATGTTGCCATCTAAAAGAATTGCTCCATTCAACGATATATCAAAATCAGAACTGTATTCATCATCATACATAATTGCATTATATACTATTGCTTCATTTAAGCTTCTAATATAAGCGTTTTTGGGATAATTATAAAAATACATTTTATAATCTGTATCAATAAGCTTGTCTTTTATTCCGCTTTTTATATCATTAATAAATTCAACGTCAGTTCCTTCCAATGCACTTCTTAATGTTTCTTCCAAATCATATTCGGAATTCTTATTCTTAATAGCATAGTCAAGAATAACATTCTCAAAATCAATATTCTTATATATTTTTAAATAATGGATTGGATATGTATTCTTCAAATACGCTACAAATGCACATTTTTCAAACTTCACATTCTTCTTTCTCTCTTCATCAGCTAAGTTGCTAAGCAGTGAATTATATATCAATATTGCACAATTCAATCGTTCTTTTACATCTCTAAGCGTGAGCTCCTTTCCGTATACAAGCCTCTTCATTCCCGGAATTTTTTGTGTATTTTTCTCAGTAAAAACATTTATTCCGATTCGTTCCAAATTTTCTTTTTGCTCATTTAATAAGTCATCTAAAATAACATCATAATTTGAAGCATTGATCGGAAATAGATTAATAGTATAATCAAAGACTTTAGAGTAAATCGAAATATCTTTATCCTTCGCAAATTCTTTTTCTGGTCGTATATTCACAATAAACTTAACTTTTTCTTGTTCTTCTTCATCTAGACTATTGATATAATATCTGTTTAACTCTTGCAAAAAATTATAGGCTTGTGCCCAAGCTGAAGATCTGTCCAAATCCTCAATTACTATAACCAACTTCTTATTCTTCCATCGCCTATGTTTCAGAATATCTTTATATATTTCTATTATTTCATTAGAATTTACTTCTCTTTTGTTTTCATTTTTGCCAGAAGAAATTGTAATGTTTGCCTTAAATACGCCTATTATTAAGCAGATTATAGTTAAACACAAAACAATTCCAGCTTTTGTCACCTCAAGAATACATTCTAGCCAAGATAAGTCTTCTGGCTTTAGAAATCCATAAAATAAATACAACACACACGCAATTAACAGTAAAACACCGCTAAATAGATTTACATCAAATGCAAATAGTCCATAATTACGATTTACTCTCCTATTAACAGTTTTAGAAAACCTTTGAGATGTTAAACATACTGACAATTGATATAAAAAATGTATATGAATATCAATACTATCATCAATATTACTCTCGTTTATGCTCCATAGATTTATTGCTGCTACATTGAACTTGCCATTTAGATATTTATTTTTTAAATATTCTATCAAGCTTGATTTTCCCGTTCCAAAATCTCCAATTATGCCAATTGTATTGCTCTTATCTAATGCGTCATAAATGTGCTTTGCATATGGATCAAGTCCCAAATAATCTACTTCATCGCTTCCTATTGGTGTATTTGTATATACTGGAACATTTCTTTTATTCGCATATCTCATATCAATTGACTTCCTTCTTCTAAATACCATATCAATAAACCTTTTCACAAATATTAATGCTCCAATGTTACCACTATCCATCCAATCTATTTTAATTAAAGAGAGTAAAACAAATAGCGTCTATTGGTGTATTTGTTAATAAAACCCGTTGTATCCACTAAATCCAAGCATATATACTGCCATAGCAATGGACAAGTCCTCTGTTGCTCCATCGAGATGTTGTGCCCATTCTCTTAATTCAGACATAACCGTATCTTCAGGAACTCTAACATCATCCATTGTATTAACAACCTTTTCGATGACTTCTGGTAAAACCATACACATTTTATAAAATGCGTCCTCTTCTCCAGTTACTAATTCATAGAACTGATCCATACTCACACGTCTGATAAGTTTATGCCCGACCTTTTTCTTATCTACAGTCGTTTCCCACTTAATATTTTGAGATCTCTGAGCAA
>JBJFGN010000039.1:0-19510 GCA_051892775.1 Methanobrevibacter sp.
AATAATTAATAAAACTTAATATACTTAAACATAATTATAAAAAAATTATGAAAAATTATAAAAATTTTAAAATATACTTTAATAAAATATAAAAATCAATAAAGCAAACTTTAATTAAGATAATTTAACTTAAATTAAAAAATAAAAAAAATTAAATATTAAAAAATTTCCGAGTATTTTCATATACCTGAACTCCAAGTTCAACAGAATCCAAACTCATTTCTTTAGCAATCCTATTAAGGATATGCGGCAAATATTTAGGTTCATTTCTATGCTTTTTAGGTTTAGGTTTTAAATCACGTGGAATTAAAAAAGGACCATCTGTTTCAATCATTAGTTTATTAGAAGGTATATGTTTAACTGCTTCCCTTAACTCATCACCACGTCTTTCATCACATATCCAACCAGTTACACCAATATAACATCCGAGAGACAAATAATCTTCAACCTCATATTTATCTCCCGTAAAACAATGAACTACTGATTTTTTAGCAACATTCGGAAATTCTCTTAAAATCTTTGAGAAATCAGAATATGATTCCCTATCATGTAGAAACACAGGCATATCCAGTTCTTCAGCAAGTTCTAACTGTTTTTTAAACCATTTCCTTTGTATATTTTGTGGAGAATAATTACGATTATAATCAAGACCACATTCACCTATAGCAACAACTGAATCATTTTTTGCAAGTTTTTTTAATGTGGGAATTGTATTTTCATCACATGTTTTAGCATCATGGGGATGGACCCCTGCAGTTGAATACAAAACCCCAGGGTATTTTAAAGCATAATTAGAAGCTGAAACACTTGAATTAATATCTGATCCAGTGATAATTGCCTTTGAAACACCAAGTTTATTTGCATTAATCATGACTTCTTCACGATCTTTATCATATGATTTATGCATTAAATTCAGTCCAATGTCTATAAATTCCATAATATCACGAATATTTTATAAATATAATTCAATAATTAAAATTTTTAAAATTTAAAAATAGGGATAAAATAAAAAGATTATTTATATTAATATCAATGCTTAAATGAATTTTTATCATCATTGTTTAATGTATCAATAATTGATTCTAATGGTAAAACTGCTTCCATAGTACCTAAATAATTGTTTTCTTCATCACGTAAAGCATAATAATTAATTAATACTTTTTGATGTTTTTTAGATCCAAGAACATGCATACTATCCCTTTTTCCAGATTTAAAATCTTCAATTAAACCACATACAACCGGTTCAACTTTTTTAGGATGACATGCATAAACTTTCCTATTAAGAGCAATATGGGGCCTTTCAAATAGTTTTTCACCTTCATCAAAGAAACGATTAACATCATTTTCATCGATGATGGTTATTTCAACTGGAAGAAGATTTAACACGGCACGTAATTGTTTTAAAGTAATTACACCACCAGGTAAATTTATCTTATCATCATTAACAGTGGTATCCTTAACATTTTCACTTACCTCATCCCATTTAGGAATTTCATCAATTAAACAAGGACCATAGACATCAAAATCACGTGCTATCTCAATCCATTCTTCTTTCTTAAAATATTCAGCACATAATGGGAATAAGATATTTTCTTCCTTATATATCATTTCTTTAATACGTTTTAGTAATTTTTTAATGTCTTCCTCTTTACCTTCAGTTTCATGTATAATTCCAGATAAAGTATCAAGAATCTCATCTTCAACCCCCCACATTACATCAGAAGGTCCTGGAAAATTATACTCGTCTTTTAATAATGGGAATATTAACTCATCTTTCTTACCATAATGCTTTGTGATATTTTTAAGAATTTTTAATTTTTTTCTAATGTCCAAAGCAGATTTTCCATTGTCTAAATCTTCTTCAATCTCATTAACAAGTAAACTAATTTTATTATTTTCTAAAATTAAAACATTGATTGGATGGCCTTTAATTTTCATATACTCTGCTGATTTAATTGCACCTTCACCATTTTCATCTTCATTAAGCATTGAATTTGCTTCTTGTTTACCAAGTTCCATTTCTGTTTCTAACATTTCCATTCTTTCAGAATCAGTCATATCCTGGAATAAAGCAGCATGAACATCACATAAACGTTGTACCTCATTTAAGTCAAAGCCTTCTCCAATGAGAGTTTGTTCTGCTTTTGCTATTTCTTTAGCAGAAACATGCCTAAAATTATCCTTAAATTCTTCTTGAATATCTTCTAAAGGTTCTCCATTAGATAGTCTTTTTATATAACTTTTCAATAATTCAACACGTTCAGAAGGATTATTTGCTTCTCGTTTATTAATATCAGATTCTTCTTTATTAATAACTTCAAAACCCTCATCTTCAAATTTTTTAATAATCTTATCTAATGGGATATTCTTAATTTTTGAACCTTTAGGTATAGTTACAATTTGTCCCATTGATTCCAAATTTTGAGAAATAGCTTTAAAACCTAATTCAACCATAATATCTTTAACTTCAGGATATTCTTTAATTAATTCTGCAACTGGTTTATTTAAATCAAGTGTTTTCATATTAATCACCGTTTAAAAAATAATTAAATAATATTTTAAATAATATTTAATAATAATAATATTTTTATAAATTAATAATAATATAGTTTTAGATAGAAAAAATATTAACTTAATTTTCCATAAAACAAAGAAAAAAATAACGAATATTATTTCTAGAGATAAAAAAAATAATAAATATAAAAGATATAATAAAGACATAAGAATTTTTTTAAAAATAAAAATCTTAAAGTAGTGAAAATATGGATGTTAAAAACAATATTATATTAGCATTAGATGTAATGACAATGGATGAAGCAGTGAATATATGTGAAAAAGTATCAAAACAAATAGATACTATAAAAATAGGATATCCATTAACGCTTGCAGTAGGAACAAATTGTATTGATTACTTAAAAGACCAATTCGGATTTAAAATCATATGCGATTACAAAGTTGCAGATATTGGTCCAACTAATGATAAAATAGCTGATATTACTTTTTCACATGGTGCAGATGGATTAATCTGCCATGGATTCGTAGGCGAAGATAGTGTTGAAGCATGTCTTAATAAAGCTAATGAATATGGAAAAGACTTATTTTTACTTACTGAAATGTCACACCCTGGAGCTAAAAAATTTTTACAGGCAGCTGCAGATGATATTGCTAGAATGGGCGTTGAAATGGGAATTAAAAATTATGTAGCACCTGCAACAAGACTAGACAGACTTCAAGACATTAGAAATATTGTAGGAAAAGATGCATTTATTATATCCCCAGGTGTTGGTGCTCAAGGAGGAAGTGCAAAAGAGACACTTAAAATATCTGATGCTGTTATTGTTGGAAGAAGTATTTATCAATCTGATAATCCAGAACAAGCTGTTAAAACTATTTTAAACAGATAAAACTTTAAATTTATTTAATTTTTAATAAATAAACTTTTTTTTAAAAATTACTAGTATAAATTTATTTAAGAATAAACAAACCAAAAACATTAATTAAATAAATAGCATTTTAAAGAATCGGGATACTAAAAAATGATTTAGATAAATAGCTTTTTAAAGAATTAACAAATGAAAATTAGTATATAAACTTATTCTTAAATTTAAAATAGAATAAAATCAAAAAATGAATAGAAAAAACTAAAAATATAATCTTAAAAATAAAAAGATTAATTAAATTTATAAAAAAAAGAAAAAAATTCATTAATTAAATGAATTTTAAAAAAAACTATTTTTCTATGTATATTGGAATATTCCACCTTAAACTATTAAAGTTTCTGTCATTAGAATAATAAGTAACTACAAAGTTGTTTTTACCTAATTTTAAGTTTTTGTCCAAGTAATAAACGAAACCATTCCTATCTGTTTTTTTAACCACATATTTAGAAAATGAATTAACTCCAACAGTTACATATTTACCTGACATAGCTTTTTTATTAAATGTAAAATTTAATCCTAATGATTTACCTTTTTGTAAATGATATGTTAGGTAATACTTATTATTATTCACATAGATATTGTAATAAACATTTTTAAAAGAAAGTAAAACACTTGCCTTATTTATAGTGACTGTTGTTTTTTTAGCTAAATAAACACCTGCAGAGTTAATTTTAGCTGTAACTCCATATCTTCCAACACCGTTATTAACAGAAAATGCCGCTACACCTTTTGAATTAGTTAATTTAGTATAAGTCCTACCAGCAATAGTAAAGAAAACTTTCTCTCCAGCGACAGCCTTGCCTCTGTAGGTTAAGGTTGCTGTAAAAGGAGCATTTGGATCTTGAAAAGTTTTAGTAAGTTTCTTAACATTTAAATTAACATATCTTTTATTCCACTTGTAGACTGTTATTTTTGATGATTTAGAAATTTTAATACCATATTGATTTAAAGTTGCAGTCGCAACATATGATTTTGGAGCTAAATTAATAGCTAAGTATGCAATACCATTATTATTAGTTCTAATTTTATAATTAGATTTTCCAATTTTAACATAGATATCTTGATTTACAATAGGTCTACCATCATAAGTAACTATAACATTGTAAGTTTTACTATCTTTATACTCTTTATTTAAATTTGAAACTTTTACATTAAGTTTAGATTTATCCCATTTTAGTACTTTAATACTAGAATTACAAGTAATATCTGTATCAGGAATTGAACTTATTGCATTATAATCTCCAGGATTTAAATTAATTTGAAGATATGCCATACCTTCATCATCAGTAGTAACTTTATAGTTTACACCAAGAATATTAATAGTTACACTAGCGTTTTTAACTAGATCTCCATTGGAATTTCTAACAATAACTGCAAATTTTGTACCATTTCTACAATACATTGTAATATTATCTGCAGTTAAATTCAAATTACTGTTAGGAATAGCTGTATAAGTCTTTTGGGACTGAGATCCAATATAGTTTACATTAACATTATCCCTTGTAAAACTTATATTATTATATTTAGCAATAATTGTATAATTACCAATATTAGAAGGTGTCCATGTAAATATAACTTTATTATCTTTAACGTCTTTAGTTTGGTTAAATACAGTTATGTTACCATTTATTATTTCTACACTTACATTGCCAACATCAATAACTTTACCATCATCAGTAGAAACATTAACAGTAATATTAATAGGATCATAAATTCCAGAAGAGTTTACAACATCAATATCAGTAGTAGTATTAATATCATTGACTGTATCATTCCCTGTAATATTTTCAGTATTAATATTTGTAATGTTTTCACCACTTGCATTATCAACTTCACCAATGTTTGAATTAGAAATTGATAGGGAAGAGTTAGTTAAAACTGTGTTATTAGATGAATCTGCAGCAGAAACTCCTGTAATACATACTAAAGTAATTATAAATAAACTTAAAATAATAAATTTATTATAATTCTTCATCATATCCTCCAAGCATTTTTTTAATAAACCATCATAATATTTAATTCCTTAAAATTAAATATTAATCAAATTTTTTAAATGAAAAATAAAATCAAATTTATTAATCATACATTATAATTTATCAACAAAATATATAAATATTTCCTTAATAAAATCAGATAAAAAACAAAATAAACTAAAAGATGTTTAGAATTTTATAAAATTTAGTATACAATAATAGAAGATATGTAAAAAAATAATAGATAAAAATATAGAGATGTAATATATTTTTGATATTTTAAAAATTTAATGTAAATTAAGGGACATATAAAAATAAAAATAAATTATTAAAACTTAAAAAACAGATAAAAAAAAGAACCATTATAATTAAAACCCAAATAAAAAATATTTTTGACCATATAAAAAAATAATGGGTTTAATAAAGTTAAATTTTTAAATGAATAAGCTTTTAACTGAATAATAGAAAAATACAGAAATTTTAGAAAAAAATGAAAAATATGTAATCTAAAAGTTTAAATTAATTAGATATCTTTCAAACAAAACCCTTCCAATTTCATAGGATACTTCAAAGCATAAGAAGAAGACAAAAGTCCAGATATTTAAGTATCCGAGAAGTGCAAGAATTAAAACTACAACTTTCATTGTAAATCTATAATCAAAGAAATACATTAAAAATTTGCTAGCATTGTATATCTTTTCGTTATCATTTCCAATTTCATCAATTAATGCAGATAAAATAATAATCCCAAGTATTATTAAGTTTAAATGAGGAATTGATAAGAAATACAGTAAAATTAAAAATACTGCTAGTGTTACTATATGATGTATACCATCAACTTTTAAACCAAGCAAATTTCCAATTAATATCCCAATAAAAATATATGCACCATCAACACTTGAACCAGTAACTACAGCACAAGTTATACCACATAAAACCCCAACCATACTTGCAAGAACTTTATTATGTTTTTCATCATAAATATCATCAGATATTTTCATGAAAAATCCAGACAATGCATAAAGTATTGGTAAAATAATAAATTCCACTATAATAACCTCTAAAAACCATAAAATTTCTATTCATTAAAAGAATCCATAGCGCCAGCATATATAAGTGGGAACAATATAGTTGTATCACCTATAACAGTAACTAACTTAGATTCATGCTGCGCTTTAGACCAGCTAATAGCTTCTTCAAGAGGAGCACCACTTAAACTTCCAGTTTCGGGCCTATCCATTGTAATTTGAATACCTGAATCTATTCCACCTTTTAAAAGAGTACATGCCAAGGTATAGTGTTTAGGAATACTTCCACCTAACATTATTGCACCAGTTTTTTCTTTTTCAAATACAATATCAGACAAATGATGCATATCTCCAACAGCATCCACTGCAAGATTATGATCTTGAGTAAATATCCATAACTGAAGACCAATCATACTATCAATAAGTCCCGGTGAGAAAATATGAACACCATGTTCCGCTGCAAGATGTAAAATAGAGTTTTCATCATCAATTAAAAGTCCAAATTCATATAACAGTTTTTCAATAGAAATAATATTTTTATCTTTATCATTATCATATTTTTTGCAAATAGTTTCTAACATCTCAGTAATTCTAGATTCGAATACCTCAAAATCACCGCTTTGTGTATAAACATCAGCGATTCTTCCAATTCCTGCATCATTAAGTTCAACATCATTACGGCCAAAATCTTTATAATGTCTTCCACCAAATGCCTCAACCATGTCATGAGTTAAATTAGCACCGCTAGTAATTAAAACATCAATTTCCTCTTTTCTAATCATGTCTGCAATAACATTACGAAGACCGCCAGGAACCATAGGACCTGCAACTGAAAGGAATACTTGCATATCATCATCATTAATCATGTCAACAAGAAGATTCCTCGCTCTTGAAACTCTTCCAGAACCTAAAACACCGGAAGAATCAAATTCATCAATAAGTTCACTAACCTTCATGTCATGTTTAAGTTCAATTTGTTTAACTTTATGAGCTTTAAGTTTTGGATTAACCTCTTTTGAAATATTATCTAAACCTTTATTCTCTTCCATAATACCACATAATAAAAAATGAATTTAATATAAAATTCTAATTTTAAGATTTAAAAGGGACTATTGAAATTAAAAACAATAATCAATTGTTTTTAAATAGTCATGAAAAACATTAACTTATTAAAATAAGAATTATATAATTATATATATCATATAACATTTATAATATTAATGAATTATTTAAAAAGACTAAATTAAAACACAATAATAATTAGTGGTATTATGGGATTTATGGAAAAACTCAATAAAAAAGGTATTTATAGTGATTCTATAAGTGAAAGGATTCATTCTATTGAAACTGAAAATTTAGATTTGGAAGATCTTATTGACGTTGCCCGTAATGATGAATCATGGGAAGTAAGGTCTGCAGCATATATGAGGATAGGTTCTGAAGATTATGGTTACTTAGAAATTGCATATAATGATGGCAATGTAGAAAATGCGCTTAAAGCTGTAAGAAGTATTAAAAACATAGATTTGCTTGACGACCTTGCACTTAAAGCCAAAAACGATCAAGTAAGAAAAGTAGCAGTTGCAAAAATTAGAAACAAAAGGATTCTTAAAAAGGTTGCATTAGAAGATAAAACACCTACCATATGTAATATCGCATTGTCAAGAATAAATGAGGAAAAGTTATACAAGGAAGCGGCAATTAGAAATTCAAATTTTACAGTTGGAAAATTTGCATTAAGTCAAATAACATCTATTGAAGATATTTACTGTATTGCATTAAATAGTAAATGTAAAGAAACACGTTTCATTGCAACAGACATAATAGAAAACGAAGACATACTAGAGCAAATTGCTATTAAAGATGAAGATGTTGATGTCGGTATTATTGCAGTGAATAAAGTTAAAGATGAAGATAAACTTAAAAAAATTGCATTAAATAGTAACTGTCTTAATACACGTGGTATTGCTGCTGATAGGACTTATGACTTAAATTCCTTAAAAGAAATTGCAATTGCAAATAGGAATAATGATATGGCATATATTGCACTTGAAAAAATAGAGGACAATGATATTTTAAGAGAAATTGCATTAACTGCAGATAAAGAAGAATTCAAATTAGCAGTAATTGATAAGATATATGATGAGAAAAGCCTATTGGATATCGGCCTTAATAGTAAAAACGACACCATTAAAAAAGTAATTGTTAAAAAAGTCAATGATGAGGATATGCTAAAAGAATTATATATTAACAACAAAAATCCACAACTTAAAGATGAAATTGTCAAAAAAATCAACAATGAAGACATATTATACACAATTTATGAAGAAGACGAAAATCTAAAAGTTAAAAAGGATATTGTCAAAAAAATCAACAATGAAGAATATCTTAAAGAGATCCTTGAAAACTCTAAAAACTCAAATATTAGAAAAATAATTGTAGATAAAATAGAAGATAGAGAAACTCTTAAGAAAATTAGTAAAAAAGATACAGTATGGGAAATCCGCGCAGTGGCTAATGAAAAATTAGGAAATACTGAAGAAGCACTTAAAGAAATCCTGAATAATACAAATGATTCAGAAGTATTCTATGAGGCATATGATGAATTAAAAAATGAAGGTATAAGTATATCAGAATTTATTAAAAACAAAAAATGTTTTATGGACACATTACTCGTACCTTATGAAAAAACATTATCCTATTATGAAAAATTAGATGAAAGATATCCACTAAAACAGGAAGAAGACTCTGAAGACAATAAAATCAGTGTAATTAAAGAACACGAAAAACAATGCAGAGAAAAAATAAAATTATTTAAATCCAAAACTAATGAGATTAGTTCAGAAGGAAAAGAAAAAATATTACTTCTTGCTTTAAAAGAAAAAAACTATGAATCCCATAAAGTAGCAGTACAAATGATTGATGATAGGGAAGTTTTAGCAAAAATTGCTGAAAATGAAGAAGAATATCCAAGAATTCGTAGACTAGCTCGTTCAAAACTTGAAGAAATAGATAATATTGTTATTATCTAATTTCTTTAAATTTCTTAAACTAAAAAATCCGATAAAAAATATGAATTTAAAACACCCTCAAATTCTAAAAAAAACTTATTTTATTTAAAATTTTAATCTTAAAGTCTATTTTTAAAGCAATTAATCATGAATTTAAAGAATTTCAACAAAACTAAATTTAAAACCTAAAAATAAATAATAAACTAGAAAGAATTATTTTAAATTAAAAAACTATTTTTCAATAATCTAAAAAAAATGCAATTAAAGAAATTATAAAGAATTCTAAATAAAAAAAGGAAAAAGGGATTTAACCATTTACTGGGAATTTTTCAAGATTGGTCATTGACTCTATTAAATCAGTTCTTGTAACAATTCCAACAGGATCATTATTATCATCAGAAATAATTAATCTTCCAATTTTATGATTATACATTATTTCAACAGCATTAGCGATCTTCATATCCTTATTTACAGTGACAACTTTAGGAGACATATAATCACTAACTTTTGCATCCTCATCCCCTCTTGCTACTGCTTTAACAACATCAGTAACTGTTAACATACCCACTGCAATATTATCTACAATAATTGGTGCACCATCAATTAAATTTTTTGAAAATATCTCCGCAGCTTCACGAATACTATTTTCAGAAGTTAAAGTAATCAAATTTGTACTACCAATTTCAATAACTGTTTTCTTAGGAATACTACGGATAGTAGTTGTTTCAAGAAGTATAATATTATCAGTATCATCCCTACCTACAACCTTACCAATTACTCCAAGATTGTTTACAGGTGTAGGTCCTACTTTAATGGTATCTCCAATATTCAATAATTTAATATTACCTAAAATTTTAATAGCTGCTTCACATTCAGCAGGATGTGGTACACTAGTGAATTCTATTTTTGCAACAGACAAGTTTTCTACCTTATTGTTATCTTTAAAAATAGGCACTTTTGAACTTTGATCAGTAATAGGTATATTCAGATTATGGTAAGCTTCAATTGTTGGTTTATATCCACCCCTTGGTCCTGGAACTCCTTTAACAAGTCCAAGGCTTCTAAGGGATTGCATTTGGTTTCTTATAGTACCTGGATTTCTACCCATGACTTCTGCAATTTCTTCCCCTTTTATAGATTTTCCATCAGAGGATTGATATAAATTAATTAAATTTTGTAAAATTTCCTTTTGCACTGATGTTATCATGATTAATACCTTCTTAATAAATATAAGAATTTGTAATTATAATTAATGATAATTTATATTTTATTATATTAAAACTTTGTTAAAAAAACTAAAATTTTAAATTTATAATGATAAATTTTTCAAAAAAATAAGATAAAAAACTAATTAGAATTAATATAGAAATCATAAAACAATTATAATAACCTCATACAATAAACCAACTTCATTAAATATTTTTATTTGATAAATAAATATTTTAAAAAGAGAAAAAATAAAAAAATAGAAAACTTTCATGAAAAATAATTAAGAATTATTATTTAACATGATAATTACATTTATACTGAAAAATAATTAAAAAATATGATTTTAAAAAAATAATCCTAAACTAAAAAAATAACAGTTAAAAAAAAATACCCAAACTAAAAAAAAGTTATCCTAAACTAAAAAAATAAAAGTTAAAAAAATACCCAAACTAAAAAAACAACAGTTAAAAAATAAAAAAAATAAAAATTTATGAAAATAATTTGAAAATTATTTTCTAAATCTTTTATTAAATGGAATTAAACCTAGAATAATTAAGATTGAAAATATTAGGTATAATGGATTTCCTGTATTCAATAATGGAATAGTGTTGTTATTTGAGCTGTTTATTAAACTATCATCATTATCAAATAGAAATTTATCATGACTTTGATTAATATTTTTATTTGGTGTATAGTTAGTGTTATTTCCTGGATTTATAGGTGTAGTGGTATTATTAGTAATATTAGTAGTATTGGTAGTATTAGTGGTGGTGTTAGTACTATTGTTTGATGGACTTGGAGATACTACATCAAACTCAGTGACTTTAAAACCCCATAGGTCTTTATGACTACGATTTAAATTCTTAAATCCCATAAAATCGTAAACTTTATAATGTGTACTATTAGTCCATTTTATAGCGCCTGTATTATTTACGCGAAAACCACTGTTATATAAATCAACTACTGCCTTATTAGCATCTGATAAGCTATCATAATTATTTACATTATCATAAAAATCCCAGATATAAGATTGTAAATATATACTGTTAGGTACATTTGGATTATTAATCCTATTAAAGGAATCCAAATATCTATATATTAATATCTTTAAGAATTCCCCTATAGGAGTTTTATTTGTTAGATGCCAATGACCTACAACCACCAATGTATCATCTGGACTAACCTTTTCAAATGTATCATTCCAGAAGATAGGATATTTTTTACTATCATTACTTTCTATATAACCACTATGGTGTAATGCATAGGCATTATAACCATTGCTCATAGTAACATTATTAAAGCTAGCAGTATCACTTGTATAATTAATACGATTACCTTCATCATCAAAATAATAATCATTTGGATTTACATATTTTGGATCAGTCAAATCATCATTATGATCATTATATACATATTCATCAGAACTGCTTTCATTAACTTTCAATGTATTATATGTATTTGAACTATCATTAATAGCATTATTTATATTCTCTGCACCAACCGAACTGGTACATAAAATAAATGTAATAAATAAAACCATACAAAACAATTTCTTATTAGAAATCACTTAATCACCCTCAAGAATTTATAAAACAAATATAAACTCATTATATAAAAATTAAACTTTAGACTTTAAATAATTAAAACCCAAAGAATATCAAACATATTCAATTATTATATATTTTTTATTAATAAAAAATATATACATATACATAAATATGTTTTTATACAATATATAGTTTTTTATAAACATATGCCATTTATTAAACTCTTAAAATTATATTTAGTAAAAAAGATTTAAAAAATAATAAAAATAATGAACAAATGCAATAAAAAAATCTTGAAGTTATTCTAATAAAAATTTAAAACGAAGGCAAATATTTATCAATTTAAAATAATAATTGCATTAAACATTTTTTACAATTATAAAAATAGATTAAGACTGATTTAAAAAAAATAGAAACATGTTAATCTTTTTTTAATTTAAATAAAAATTAAGATTAATGAAATCCTCAAAATCTAGAATGTGCTTCATTTATATATTAAAAATAAATAAATAAATAAATAAATGAATATTAAAAAATTAAATTTTTAAATAGAATAAGTTTTTAATAAATTAGTAATATATAAATTTAATAAAAAGACATTGCATAAAGTCAATGAAAAGTATAGCTAATTTTAAAAATTAAAAATTATATAGATAAAACTCTTTAAAAAAAACAAATATTCAAAATTTAAATCTATTTAAAAAACAGTTATTAATGATTAAAAAATATTTTAAAAATTAATAATAAGATTAAATATTTAAATTAAATTAAAGTTTTAATAATAAATTAAATTACATACTGTTTTACATCAGATCTAATAACACTAGATGCACCCATGCTAGTTATTCCATCTAACATTTCTGGGAAAGACTTTTTATTAATCAAAACATTAATCTGAGAATAATTTTTACCCTTATTTACGGTAGGTTCATGAGAACAGTAATCATTATCTATTAGATATTTACATATATTATCTACTTTTGAGTTGTCAATATTGAATTTAACATCAAAATATTTTTTAGCGGTAATAGCGCCTAATAACTGTTCAAAAATCATTTGGGCTTTATCCATTTTCTCTCCAGTACATGCGACACCTGCATATAAACCTGCTGAAGAATGTAAAATTACCTCAATCTGTTTAAGTCCCGCTTTTTTAAGACTTGAACCAGTTTGAGTATTATCAACAATAAAATCTGCACCTTTTGCAATATAAGTTTCAGTTGCACCATCAGAGTTTATAACTTGAACCTGTTTATTATCCCCATCGGTTAAACCCCTTACTTGTACAAAAGGAATTGAATCCCCAAATAATTCCTGATAACCCTCATTTTCCATAATGAATTTTCTAGTTAAATTTGGATATTCTGTAAAACATAATATAGGGGTATCTCTTCCTTTACATGATTTAAAGAAATCAGTTAAATTATCAAATGGAGAATCATTGGGGATAGCCACAACAAGATTAGTCTCACCATAATTTAAATCTCCAATCTTAGTTATCTGATTGTCTTGTAAAACAGACTCTTCTTTTACCCAATCTTCACCAACAATTGCAATATCAATCATGCCCCTGTTAAGTTCTACAGGTGAACTTTGAGGCCTATTCAAATATGCATCAATATCCTCATCATTTAAGAATTTAATATCATAATCTTCATTTTCAGGTTCATAACCTTTAATTTCATAACCTGCATCAACAAATAATTGATGAGTATTTCCACGATTTACATTATTTAAACTTCCTTTTGGAAGTCCTAACCTAACTTTTACCATAATTATAACCCCTATAATCTATTAAATAATCATAAAAGTAACATTAACTAATATAAACAAATAACGAATTATAATGGTTTCATCATTAAATCCATTATTGAATAAGGTTCATCTTCTTTTTTAGCTTGTGGTTTATCCATTCCAGGCATTCCTGGAATTCCTCTTTTTAAGAAATCCTTATTTTGTCTTTTAGAAATATCAGAAAATATTAATTTATATGCATCGCATTGAGGATCTACTGCCTTTGGAGTATGACTTGCCACAATACCATTATATGGACAACCACCCCTACAGAACTTAATAAACTTACAATCACTACAATTTTCATCAACATATTTATTAAACTCTTCTAATTTCCTCCATGCATCAGAATTTTCTAAATCTTTTGGACTAGGTTTATCTTTAACATTACCCATTATGTATTCATCCATTCCAACAAACCTATAACATGGATATATACTACCATCATAACCTACTGCAAGTGTATCCCCCATACAGTTTGCAAAGGTACATAAGGTTCCATGACGAATTAAACTACTTTTTGCCATGTGATCAAAATCTTTAATCTGGAATTTATCAAGGTCATAAAGATATTTATCAAGTAATGAAACCATTAACTTACCATAGTCTTCCTGATTCAATGCCCAAGGATCAGCATTATCTCCCCTCAATGAAGGAAGAGCAGAATGTATTTTAACAGTCGCATGCATATCCTTAAAGAAATCATAAATTTCATTAGCATAATCTTTAGAATATGAAGTAAATGTACATACATAATTAATAAATAAACCATTATTCTCTGCAAGTTTTACAGATTTCATAGTTTTATCAAAATAATTATTACCTCTTTGATAATCTGTAATATCCTTAGGGCCATCGATACTTGTACTTAATGCTACATTATTCTCTTTTAATAATTTAACAATATCTTCATCAAGAAGCCAAAGATTAGATTGCATTGAATATCCATTAATATTCTTTAATTGATTTAAAATTGGAAAAGCTTCCCTATAAAATTCATATCCTGCAAGTAATGGTTCTCCACCATGAAAAGTGAAATGAACTGGCTCATTATTTCTAAAAGTTTCTAACCATTCTTTAATATCTTGAATAATATTAATATCCATTACTTCCGCATCTTTATCTGAACCCCAGCAATATTTACAGTTACCTGGACAGTTAAGTGTTGGTATTATCATTACATGAAATGGCATTCTATCACTATATAAAAAACAATAAATTTATTTAGAAAAAATAATTAGTAATTTAAATCTTTAAAAAAAAAAAAATAAAAAATAGATAATTTCTAATGAAATTACATAATTTTGTTTAATTCTTTGATAATTTTATCTTTAGGATCATCTGAATGATCTTCACCTTTTTCAAATACATATCCACAGTTTGTGCATCTGAAATAAGCAGTTTCTGCATGTGCTAAATGATTATCAATAATTTTACGACGTACAGTTTTATCAGTTGAACCACATTTAGGACATTTAGCTATTAAATCTTCTACTTTCATTTATCTCACCTTATAGTTTATATTTAATAATAACTTACATTTATAAATTAGTAAAAAATTTACAAAAACCATTCTTAAATATTTTAAATACTTAGAATAAATATGATTATTCAATATTAACATCATCATATTCATAAGTAGGTTTTAAAAGGAACATGATATTTAAAGATGCAAATCCATCTTCATAAACTGGATCAATCTCAAAAGTAAATTGATCTAACCAGTCAATAAGATTAATTAATTGTTTAGAATTAATACCAATATTAAGGTATATTTCAAAACCCTCTTCAAAAAACTTAGTTTCCTCTCTTAAAAAAATACCTTGACCATATAGATTATACTCTAAATCCATCATAGCGTTTTTAATTTCTTGAGAATCATAAGTAATTTTACCAAGATCAAGATTACGAATAACTTTAACTAATTTATCTGGAAATTCCTCATCATATGGAAAATTTTGTTCTTCATATTCATTCATAGTGTCAAAATCTTTCATTAATTGAATTTTTTCTTCATCAGTATACATAAGAATCACATTTTATAAAACAAATTAAATATAAAACATTTAAATTAACTAAATAAGTCAATACATTAAAGAATTCATATAAAATATATTTTTTATATGTATATTTTATCTAGATATAAAGTAAGTTTATTTTTAATATTAAATTCACAAGCACATATACTTACCCACAAACAAAACCACAACAACATCACTCACAAGCACATATACTTACCCACAAACAAAACCACAACAACATCACTCACAAGCACATGTATCCATTAAAAAATTAATTTCTTTTAAAAATTCTTAAAATTTTATCTTTACAGATATTTAAAAGTACACCAACACCATGAGTTACAGGATTCTTTGTAGAACCATCAACATCATAACGCACAGTAATAGGTACCTCTTTTATTCTAAAACCATTTTCTGCAGCATCAACAAGCATCTCGCTTTCAATACCAAAGCCAGTATCTTTAAATCTAAAACAACCACAACATTTAGAGGAAAATGCTCTAAAACCACTTTGTGAATCAGTTACATTACATCCTGCAGATATATTAGTAGCCTTATCTAAAACCTGTTGACCAACCCTTCTGTATGCAGGAGTATTTTCTTCAGGTCCATTCATATATCTACTACCATTTACAAAATCCGCCTCATCATTAATAATAGGCTCAACTAATTTAGGAATTTCATCAGGATTATGTTGACCATCACCATCAATTGTAATAACTATATCATATTTGTCCATGATTGTTTGAAAACCTGACTTCAACCCTTCACCTTTTCCTAAATTCTCTGCATGAGTTATTACATTAGCCCCGGCAAGTTTAGCAATTTTACTAGTTGCATCAGTACTTCCATCATCAATAATCAAAACATCATCAACATATTGTAATGTTCTTAAAATAACAGAACCAATTGCTACTTCTTCATTAAATGCAGGAATTAAAGCCACTATTGATTTATCCATAAAAACACCCACATATATAAGTCTATACTAAAATTAAATTTAAATACAAACTTTATAGAAAAAAACCTAAAAACTAATAAAAAAATTATAGAATATTTATTCTATTCTATAATAATCTTTCATCCATTCAACTGTTTTTTTAATACCCTCTTCAGGAGTAACTTTAGGATTATGTTTTAAATCACGGATTGCCTTAGAACAATCAACTGTTTTTACTTTAGTAGTAAATGGTTCAGGTGGTGTATAAGTTACAAGTGAATCATCTTTTCCACATGCATCTAAAACAATATCAGAATATTCTTTAATATCCTTTTCCCATTCTGGTTTACTACCTACATTATAAACTTCACCAGGAATGAAATTGTCTACAATATTAGCAAAAGTATTTACAGTATCCCCTACATAATCAATGATCCTTTTATGTCCCATATGAACAGAATAAGGCAAATCGTGTAATGCCTTATATATAAATATTGGAATAAAACCTTTATATGGAGAATATGCCTCATGAGGACCATAACAATTCAAAGGCCTTACCCTAACAGTTTCAGTATCAAACATAGAAGCAGAATTCATGACCATTAATTCTCCAGCCCATTTACTAATAGCATAGTCATTCATTTGATATGTTTCATTAATTGGATGTGTTTCCATAAGGTCTTCTGTAATTATTCCTTTATAATCACCATAAACTTCACAGCTTGAAAATGAAATCATTCTAAAACCAAGTTTTTCTTGAAGTCTAATCATATTTTTTAAACCAATAACATTAGTTTCCCATAAGTTTTCATAATATGCTTCGCCATTCCAGCGACCATATTCTGCTGCTAAATGGTAGACATAATCAAATTTATCATTATCTTCAAATATTCTTTCGATTTGACGATAATTTCTTACATCTCCCCTTACATAATCAGAATATTCATCAGAATATAAATCTGCCTCATCTTCGTGATGTAATAAATCAACAGATAATACTTCATGACCTCTACTTCTAAGTTCATTAACAAGATTGGTACCAATAAATCCTGCTCCACCAGTTACTAAAATTCTTTGAGTTTCCATTTTATCTTCCAGATATCAATTTAAATAAAATTTTTCCATTATTCAATAGTATTAAATAATCATAGTTTAAACTATAAACTTTAAAAACTATTTAAAAATTAATTTAGATAAATAAAACTTAATATTTTAAACTTATTTAATATAAAAATAAGAGAAACATTAAATTATAAATAAATAATTTCAACTTAAAAAAATTAAGAAAAAATATTAAATTATAAATAAAATCAATATTAATCTTATCCAGATTTTACTTTTTCTTTCATATAATTTAGAATTTGATCATGAGCTTCTTCATCTTCAAGAGCAAATTCAATACTAGTCATTAACCATTCCATACGGTTACCAATATCATAAGTATGGCCATTAAATATAGAACCATAAATAACGTTTAATTTAGCAAGTGCATCAGTTAATTGGATTTCTCCACCCACACCAGGTTCAGTGTTTTCAATATGTTCAAAGATATCAGGAGTTAAAAAATACCTTCCCATAATAGCAAGGTTTGTTGGAGCATCTTTTAAAGCAGGTTTTTCAACAAGTTTATCTATTTTATAAACAGTGTCCTCAACTGGCCTACCGTCAATAATACCATACCTTTCTACTTTTTCATCAGGAACCCTTTCAACAGCAATAGCTGAAGAATTATATTTTTTATATACATCAATTAATTGTTTAGTACAAGGAACATCACCTTTAGTTATAGTATCACCAAGCATTACTGCAAATGGTTCTCCACCAATATGTTTTCTTGCACAATAAATTGCATCTCCAAGACCTTTTTGTTCTTTTTGACGTACATATGTAATATCAGCCAAATCAGTAATATCTTGAATCCTTTTTAATTCATTTAATTTACCTTTTTCTTTTAAAGAATGTTCAAGCTCAAAAGATTTATCAAAATGATCCTCAATGGACCTTTTATTTTTACCAGTTACAATTAAAATATCATCAATACCTGATGCTACTGCTTCTTCAATTACATATTGAATAGTTGGTTTATCAAATACAGGTAACATCTCTTTTGGTTGTGCTTTTGTTGCAGGTAAAAATCTAGTTCCAAAACCTGCTGCAGGAATAACTGCCTTCATCTTATCACCTTATAAAAAAATTTTTAATAACAATTATAAAAACTAAATAAAATTTATTAATATAATCTTTAATTTATATCTTTAAATAAGTTTACATTTTTTTAAAGATAAATAGTAAAAAACAAAATAGAATTATAATAATAAAAATCTAGAGTAATAAAAATTAAAAATGGGATTATAAAAAACTAAAAAAAATTCATATAAAATAGAATAAAAAACTAAAAAAAAAACACATACTACTTAAAAACAGCAAAAATTAAAAAATATCTTCTACTATTCCTTGTTTTTCAGATGCCATTAATTCATTGAATAAATCAACTACATTTTCACGTGTTAAATTCTCAGATTCTTTCTGTTCTTCAGTCTGTTTTTC